>DATFCW010000107.1:0-6255 GCA_035252665.1 Casimicrobiaceae bacterium
AGCGACCCGCGTCCAAGGGCGAATACGGCCGTCGCGCTGCATTTCTTCGTGGATCGGATCAAGCATCGCCTGTTCTATCCATTCTCCCGAATAGCCGCTCGATCCGGTCGTGTTCGACCAGTCTCTCGATGACTGTAGTGAGCCCGACGCCGGCGCCCATGAGGATCATCCCCTCCTCTGCGCGCCCATCGCCTTGAGCTTGCCCGGCCTCGGCAGCGCCTCGATCGCGCGCTCCAGCGTCGCGAGAAGCGCAAGACGCTCGCTTTCACGATTGGCAAGGTTGCCGTAGCGCAGCGTCGCGAACGATTCGCCGATTGCGCGAAACGCGATCTCGAACTGCGGCCAGCGTCGCGATGCGCGCTCCGCGAATGCGAGCGGACCTTCGTGATCGAGTCGCGGCAATCCGCTTCGCGCAAGGCGCCGGCAGGCATCTTCCCAAAGGGTCAACGCGCGCTCGCGACGCTTTCGTCGTACGGCGAACCAGGCGAGCACGCCGAAACCCCATGCGATCACGCCGGCCGCGACGGTCGTCACCATTTGCCACGGCGCGAACCGGTCGAGCTTCCAGTCGCGCCAGAGAGCCCGCTGCCGATCGCGATTGAACTGGATCACGTTGCGTTGCCATTGATGGTTGATGGCGTCGAGCGTAAGCAGGATGCCCTTGAGAAAGCCTCCATCCTCGCGCGCGAACAGCGGCACCGGATCGCTCGCCGGAACGGATCCGTAGAGGCCGCGCTCGATGCGCGACGGCGCCACCGCCGCCGTTGGATCGAACCGCATCCATTGGCCGTCGACGACGGCCTCCGCCCAGGCATGCGCATCCGACTGACGTACGATCAGGTAGCCGCCCCGAGGGTTGATCTCGCCGCCCTGATATCCGGTGACGACGCGCGCCGGTATTCCCGCCGCACGCAGCAGCACGACGAATGCGCTCGCATAGTGCTCGCAGAAGCCGCGCCGCGTATCGAAGAGAAACTCGTCGACGGGCTCGCCTTCCTGCAGAAGCGGCGGAGACAAGGTGTAGAAGAAGGGCTCGTTGTGAAACCACTGGAGCACCGCGCTGATGTAGCGGCGCTCGTCGGGATATTGCTCGCGCAACGATTTCGCGAACGCGATCGTGCGCGGGTTCCCGGGCGGCATGCGCGCGTTCTGCTGCGCCTCGAACGGCGATGCGATCGGGTAGCTGTCGACGAGCCGCGACTCGAGCGAGTAGCGAAGCGTCTGCGTGACCGGCGCGCGCGTAATCAGTTGCTGCTCGCGCGAATAGCCGGCGAGTCCGCCCGCGCCGCCACGCGCGACGCCTTCGCCCTCGAGCACAGGAAGCGTCGACGGAAAGTCGAGTGCGAAGAGCCACGGATGATCGTCGGGCTCGAGCGTGACCGTGTAGCGTGCGACCGGTCCTTCGCCGCGCACGAGTCGCCCACCCGCGTGCGGCGATAGCGCGCGCCAATCGCGTCCGTTGAAGAGCGTCAGCACCGGACCGCGCCAATAGCGAAGGCGCGGGGGCGGAGGCGGGCCATCGAAGTCGACGCGAAACGCAATCGCGTCCGACAGCGAGAGCTCGCTGATCGATCCTGGCGACATCGTGTCGGAAAGTCCCGTCGCCGCGGCATGGTCGGCCGGTAGTCCCCACAGCGGGCTCGCAAGCCGTGGAAACAGCAGGAAGAGCGCTGCGGCAATGGGCAGGCCTTGCGCGATCATCATCCCCGTGCGTTTCCACGCCGCGCGAATGGCGCTTGGGCTGATTCGGGTCGCGTTGATGCCCGCGAGCGATTCGAGCGCAGCGCCGGACGCGAGCACCGCAGGAAGCGCCGCGATGCCCGCGCCGATCGATTGGCTGTAGAAGAACGGGGTGATCAGCAGGAAGAACGCGAGGCAGACGAGCAGCGTGCCGTCGCGCAGCGTGCGCACTTCGAGGAACTTGATGCCGATCAGGACGAAGAGAAATGCAACGCACGGATCGCGGCCGACGAAATAGCCGTACGACTTGCGGATGGCGAACCCAATGGCGACGGCGAACAGCACGAGCGCCCAGGAAGGAATGCGGCTCGTCGTGCGCGCGCCTCCACGTTCGCCGCGCAACAGCATGAAGCGCAACGCAACGAGTGCCAAACCGAGCAGCGACACCCACAGCGGGAGGTAGATGGCCTGCGGCAGTTGCGCCGCGACGAGCAGGATGCCGAGGGTCGCGACCTGCGTGGGAACGAGCAGCGTCGCAGGAATCGTAGCGCGCGAACGCGCGGCGAACGCGCTCGTCCACGACGCCTTTGTGCGCGCGCGTTCGCCGAGCGCAACGCGATTCATTGCGGCGCCTCCGGATAGAGCGCAAGTGCGCTCAGCGCGCGTCTGCGGTGCTCGGCGCCCGACGAAACCGTTAGCAACGTCCCGGGAAGCGACAAGGCAAACGGACGCGTCGTACGTTCGGCCGCGAGCACCCACGCGGAGAGGCGCGACAGGCGTGCTTCGACGTCGAGGTCGCGCGGCATTCGCGACCATTCGAGCATTACGGGGCCGCCGGCCGTCGCGCCCTCGAACGCCTTGGAGAACCAGCCGGCGCCGCGTGCGACAGCCTTCCATGCAACGCGCTGGAGCGGATCGCCGCGCTGATAATCGCGAAGACCCGCAAGATCGCTATCGTCGCCGCGCCCGCGCGCGCGTGCATCGAAGCCCATCTCGCCGTGTGGCAGCGGCGGCGGCGACGCCTCGGGCGCCGGATACGCAATGCCCTGAAGCGGAAAGTGCACGTACGCGAAGCCACGCCACAGCGCGAGCGGGTACATCGAAGAGAGCGTCACTCGCCCGAGCGCGATGCGTCCACGCGACGCCACAGGCACGGCGAGCGCGACCGTCGACAACTCTCCCGCAGCGAGCGAGCTCGTGATACTCACGCCGTTCGCGGCAATCGAGATCAGTCGTCGATCGATTGCCCCTGCCGCAAGCGACAGCGAAAAAACGATGTGCGAGCCGGCAAAACCGTCGCTGGCGGCGATTGGCTTGATCTCGATCCCGGCGAGATTGCGAAACGTGTGGAGCAACGCCGCGGCGACCAAGCCGCCGAGCAGGAACGTGACGCCGAGCCCGAGCGATAGTGCGTAGTTGAGCGACGTCAACAGCATCAGCATCAGGGTCGCGATGACCGCGAGGCCGCGGCGCGTTGGCAGGATGTAGATCCGCGAATGGCGCAGGACCACCGGCGCGCGGTCGGCGGGCGCAAAGCGAAACGCCCGCTGGCGGACGTGATCCCCCCACGCTTGCAGCTTCGCTGTTGCGCTGCCCCCCGAGGGGGCGGGACTCGCGGCTCGGGGCGGCCCTTCGCCGCTCGTGGAGCGCGTGCGGATCAAGGTAATGCGACGGTCCGCAGCAGCGTTTGCGCCTGAAGCGCGCCGGCGCGCGCGCCACCAGCGAGTCGATGGCCGGCCACGGCGGGGAACACTGCCTGCACGTCTTCGGGAACGACCATCGCCCGGCCTTCGATCAGCGCCCATGCGCGCGACGCCGCAAGCAGCATCAATCCGGCGCGCGGGCTCAAGCCGCGGCGATTCGCCGCTTCTCCGCTGGCGCCGGCGCTTTGTCCGGGCAGATGCCCGCGTGACGCCGCAAGGAGCGCCTGGACGTAATCGAGCAGCGCGGGCGCGACATGGATCGCCATCGTCTCGCGCTGCCATGCGCCGAGCGTCGCAGCATCGGCTTGCGCGACGACGTCGGCAAGCTTGCCGCGGCGATCGCCGCCCGCGAGCAATTCGCGTTCGGACTGCGCGTCGGGATAACCGAGCTCGATCGCGATGAGGAACCGATCGAGCTGCGACTCGGGCAACGGATAAGCGCCAATCTGCTCGACCGGATTCTGCGTCGCGATGACGAAGAACGGCTCGGGAAGCACGCGCGTTTCGCCGTCGATCGACACCTGCCGCTCCTCCATCGCCTCCAGCAGCGCGCTCTGTGTTTTCGGCGGCGCGCGGTTGATCTCGTCGGCCAGCACCACAGAGTGGAAGATCGGCCCGGCATGGAAGCGAAATGCCTGCGTGCGCTCGTCGAAGATCGACACGCCGAGCACGTCGGCCGGCAGCAGGTCGCTCGTGAACTGGATGCGCGCGTACTTGAGGCCGAGCGTCGTCGCGAGCGCTTGGGCGAGCGTCGACTTGCCGACGCCGGGAATGTCCTCGATCAGAAGGTGCCCGCGTGCCAGGAGGCAGGCCAATGCCAACTTGAGCGGCGCCTCCTTGCCGACGACGATCTGCGAAAGCTGCGAAAGAACGACGGCGAGCCGGTGGGCGGTGGGGGTGGTGTCGGTGACGGCGCGAACGGTCATTGTCGGGGATCGGTGATCAGGGCTCGGGGATCAGGGCAGGATCGGCAGGGTCGCCACGCACGCTCCACCGAGGTAGACTCCGAGAGGCAAGCCCGCGTTTCGTCGTTCCCGCCTGGCCCAAGCCGCCGTCACCCCGACGTTTTATAGCGAAGCGTTTGTGACCACCACCGCTTTTATCACGCACCCATCGTGCCTGCAGCACGAAATGGGCCCAGATCACCCTGAGTGCCCGGAACGGCTCACTTCCATCGAGGATCACGTGGCGGCGTCGGACCTGCAAGGGCGCCTGACCCGTTATGAGGCGCAGGCGGCGACCGTCGAGCAGCTCTCGCGCGTCCATGATCGCCGCTACGTGGAGGCGATCCAGGCAGCATCGCCCGCAAGCGGGCTGCGCTATCTCGATCCCGATACGGCGCTGAACCCCTATTCGGTGAGCGCCGCGCTGCACGCCGCCGGGGCGGTCGTCCAGGCGGTGGACCTCGTTTGCTCGGGGAAACACGATCACGCGTTTTGCGCGGTTCGGCCGCCCGGCCACCACGCCGAGAGTCGTCGCGCGATGGGCTTCTGCATCTTCAACAGTGTCGCGGTGGGTGCCGCACATGCGCTCGCGGCGCACGGGCTTTCGCGCGTGGCCATCGTCGATTTCGACGTGCATCACGGCAACGGCACGGAGGAGATTTTCAGCGACGAGCCGCGCGTGCTGATGGTGTCAACGTTCCAGTACCCGCTCTATCCCTATTCGGGCATCGACAATCCGGCGCCGAACATGGTCAACATTCCATTGTCGCCGGGGAGCGGCAGCGCGAAATTCCGCGCCGCGGTCGACGAGCACTGGCTGCCGGCGCTCGACAAGCACTCGCCGGAGCTGATCCTGATGTCCGCAGGATTCGATGCGCATCGTGACGACCCGCTCGCCGGCCTCGAATTCACCGAGGACGATTACGCGTGGGTGACGCGTGAGCTGGTGGACGCCACCGCGCGATACGCGAAGGGACGCGTCGTGTCGTCGCTCGAGGGCGGCTACGCGCTCGAAGCGCTCGGTCGAAGCGTGGTCGCGCACGTGCGGGAGCTGGTCGCTGCGTGAATGTAACGACCCCCACGCTCGCTCCGCTCGCCGCTCCGGATCGGGGCTCGGTCGGTGGCTTGGGGCGGCCCGGCGCCACTGAGCAATGAAGCGGCGGCGGTTTCTCGGCTCGTGCTCGCTGCTGGCGAGCATGGCAACGGTTGCAACGGCGGATGCAGCCGACGAAGCGCCGGTCGTGCATCGTTATGCGCGAACGAAGCTGATCGACATCCATGGCACGCCGATTCGACTGGCGTCGATCGCTGCCGAGACCAACTACGTGTTCCAGTACCCGTTTGCGTCGACACCGTGCTTTCTTTTGCGCCTCGCGCGCCCGGTTGCGCCTTCGCCGTCGATGCGCCGCGAGCGCGGTGACTCGTACGTCGCCCCCGGAGGTGTCGGGCCGGCGCACGATGTCGTCGCGTTCTCTGCGATCTGCGCGCACAAGCTTGCGTACCCGACACGCGATGTCTCGTTCATCCGCTACCAGCGACGTCGCTCGGCAACGTCGTCGGGGAACGTCATCCATTGCTGCGCCGATCACAGCGTTTACGATCCCGCGGCGGGCGCGCGCGTCGTCGCGGGGCCTGCGCCGCAGCCGCTCGCCGCCATTGCGCTCGAGCACGACGCAGCGAAGGACGAGCTTTACGCGCTCGGCGCGATTGGCGCGGAGCAGTTCGGCCCGTTCTTCGACAAGTATGCGATGAAGCTGACCTTCGAATACGGCAGCCTGGAGCGCGCCCGCGCGCCTGTGGGCGATACATCGGTGTTGCGCGAGCTTACGAGCTACTGCCGCAATACGATCGAGTGCTGAGACCGAAACTGGTGCCACCGAAATTGGTGCCAGAGATGTATTTCCCGATGCCGTGCCGCAAATCATGAC
>DATFCW010000108.1:0-21572 GCA_035252665.1 Casimicrobiaceae bacterium
GTGCGATGCCGCAGTTGAACGGCGCGGCGGTGACCGCACCCGTCGCATCACGCAAGCGGCCCGCCGCGGTCACGTGATCGGCGTGCGCATGCGTTTCGACGACGTAGCGAAGCGTAAGTCCGAGACGGCGCAGAAGCGCCATGTCTCGATCGTAATGCTCGTCGACCGAATCGACGATGATCGCTTCGCGCGACGCGCGATCGACGAGCACGTAGGTGAACGTCGAAGACTGCGGATCGAAGAGCTGGATCAGTTCGTGGTCCATTCGCTATCCGTTTCGTCGAAAGGCGCGAGCCGCAACCCTAAACCGGGTTACGTCCCGGCGCAATGCCGGAGGTCGGTGTGCGACAATTCGCACCCCGCCTCGTTCGCGTCGCATCGCGCCCTTTGGATCACCCGTCCGCCCTCGTCGCCCTGATCCTGGGCATCGTCGAGGGCCTCACCGAGTTTCTCCCCGTCTCCTCCACCGGGCATCTGATCGTCGCCGGCTCTTTGCTCGGTTACACCGGCGAGCGTGCGAAGGTATTCGAGATCGTGATCCAGGCGGGCGCGATCCTCGCCGTGTGCTGGGAGTATCGCGCACGGCTGATTGCGACCGTGAGCGGGCTTGCCAGCGACCGCGTCGCGCAGCGCTTCGCGATCAACATCGCGATCGCATTCCTGCCCGCGGCCGTCCTCGGATTGCTGTTCGAGAAGGCGATCAAGCAGCGACTGTTCGCGCCGCTGCCCGTCGCGCTCGCGTTCATCGTCGGTGCGTTCGTCATCCTGTGGGTCGAGCGACGACGACGCGCGATGCCAGCGAAGGTGCGTATCGATGACGTCGACGCGATGCGCTGGACCGACGCGCTCGCCGTCGGCTTTGCGCAAGCCTTTGCGTTGATTCCCGGGACGTCGCGCTCCGGTGCGACGATCATCGGCGGCATGCTGCTCGGTCTTTCGCGCCCCGCTGCGACGCGCTTTTCGTTCTTCCTCGCCATCCCGACGCTTCTCGCGGCGTGCGCCTATGATTTCCTGAAGAACCGCGCGCTTTTCGCCGTTCAGGATCTCGAAGGGCTCGCGATCGGTTTCGTCGCCGCGTTCGTCGCGGCGTTCCTGTGCGTCCGCTGGCTGATTCGCTACGTGAGTCGACACGACTTCATACCGTTCGCCTGGTACCGGATCGCGTTCGGCCTGCTTATTCTCGCGACCGCCTGGACCGGGCTCGTCGACTGGAGCTGACGGCTCGGGCATGAGCGGTACGGTGCTCGCGATCCTCGGCGTGCTCGGGTTCTCGTTCAAGGCGATCCTGATCAAGCTCGCGTACCGCGAATCGGACGTCGATCCGGTGACGCTGCTCACGTTGCGCATGCTCTATTCAGCGCCGTTCTTCATGCTGATGGCGTGGTGGAGCGGCCGTGGCGCGTCGCCGATCAGCCGCCGCGATGCGCTGCGGCTCACGGCGCTCGGCTTCGTCGGCTATTACCTGTCGAGCCTGCTCGACTTTCTCGGCCTCCAGTACGTCACCGCGTCGCTCGAGCGCCTCGTGCTGTTCCTGTACCCGACGATCGTAGTCGTGCTGTCGGCCATCTTTCTCGCGCAGCCCATCACACGGCGCACGGTGACGGCGCTCGTTCTTTCGTATGGCGGCATCGCGCTCGCCGTCTTCCACGATGTGCGGATCAGCGGCGACACGGCATCGACGCTGCTCGGCGGCCTGCTGGTGTTTGGCGGCGCGGTCGGCTACGCGATCTATCTCGTTGGCGCCGGCGGCATCATCGCGCGGCTCGGCTCGTCGCGTTTCATCGCCTGGGCGATGCTCGCCTCGACGTTGTTCATCGGCATGCAGTTCAGCGTGACGCGGCCGCTGTCGGCGCTCGACGTGGCGCCTTCGGTGCACGCGCTTGCACTTGCGATGGCGATCTTCTGCACGGTGCTGCCGACGTGGATGATCGCCGAATCGGTGCGCCGCATCGGTGCGAGCACGGCGTCCCTCGTCGGCTCGCTTGGACCCATGTTCACGATCGGCATGGGCGCCGCGATTCTCGGCGAGCGCGTGAACCTTCTGCAGCTGGGCGGCGTTGCGCTCGTGCTTGCCGGCGTTATGCTGGTATCGAGAGGCGCCGGCAAGGTGCGCGTATCGCGGAACGGCTTCAACGAACGCGCGGTCTGACTTTTTTCAACGAAACGTCTGACGCAAAAGGAGCAAGGCATGGCACCCGACACTCTCGAACGCGCTAGCATCGCCCTCGCCGACCGGTCGCTTTTTCGCGACCAATGCTACGTCGACGGCAAATGGATCGGCGCCGACGACGGCGGATCGATGCCCGTCGTCGATCCCGCGACGGGCGAGCTCGTCGGCACGGCGCCGATGTTCGGCGTCGCGGAAACGAAGCGCGCGATCGATGCCGCCGAGCGCGCGTTTCCTGCATGGCGCGCGAAGACGGCGAAGGAGCGCTCGGCGATCCTTCGCAAGTGGAACGAGGTCATGCTCGCGAACGCCGACGATCTCGCGCGAATCCTGACCGCCGAGCAGGGCAAGCCGCTTGCCGAAGCGAAGGGCGAGATTGTCATCGGCGCCGCGTACGTCGAATGGTTTGCCGAGGAAGCAAAGCGCGTCTATGGCGACGTGATCCCGACGATCGGCAACGATCGACGTCTCGTGGTCGTCAAGGAGCCGGTAGGCGTGTGCGCGGCGATCACGCCGTGGAATTTTCCATCGTCGATGATCACGCGCAAGGTGTCTCCCGCGCTCGCTGCAGGGTGCACCGTCGTGATCAAGCCGGCCGAAGCGACCCCGTTCTCCGCGCTCGCGCTCGCCGAGCTCGCCCATCGCGCCGGATTTCCGCCCGGCGTGCTGAACGTGATCACCGGCGATGCGCCGTCGATCGGCGCCGAGATGTGCGCAAATCCGATCGTGCGCAAAGTTTCGTTCACCGGCTCGACCGAGGTCGGGCGCCTGCTCATGCGACAAGTCGCGCCGACGATCAAGAAGATTTCCCTCGAGCTCGGCGGCAACGCGCCGTTCATCGTGTTCGACGATGCCGATCTCGATGCGGCCGCCGACGGCGCGATCGTCTCGAAGTATCGCAACTCCGGTCAAACGTGCGTTTGCGCGAACCGCTTCTTCGTTCACGAGAAGGTTTACGACGCGTTCGCGAAGAAGCTCTCGGCGAAGGTCGGCGCGCTGAAAGTCGGCCGAGGCACCGACAGCGGCGTCACGCAGGGACCGCTGATCAACGCGGATGCGCTCGCGAAGGTCGAGGAGCATCTTGCCGATGCGAAGGCGCGCGGCGCGAAAGTCGCGATCGGCGGCAAGCGGCACGCCTTGGGCGGCACGTTCTTCGAGCCCACGGTGCTCACGAACGTGAGCCCCGAGATGCTGATCTTCCGCGAGGAGACGTTCGGCCCGATCGCGCCGCTCATTCCGTTTGGCACCGACAGCGAAGTGGTCGAGCTCGCCAATCGCAGCGAGTTCGGGCTGGCGTCGTACTTCTACAGCCGCGACCTCGGTCGCGTGTGGCGCGTCGCCGAGGCGCTCGACTATGGAATGGTCGGCGTCAACACCGGGCTCATCACCACCGAGGTCGCACCATTCGGTGGCGTCAAGCAATCGGGGCTCGGCCGCGAAGGATCGAAGTATGGGATCGACGAGTTCGTCGAGGTCAAGTACATCTGCTTCGGCGGAATCGACCGATAGCGGCGGCGAAACTCAGGTTGCGGACCCGGCCCGTGGCCGGCGAAATCGTGGGCGTTCGACGATGCTTTCGCATGGCAGCCCGGCGATTTCGCGTGCCGGCACGGGTCGGGGGCGACGCGATCAGAATTGCGGTGGAAGCTCCTCGGTCGGGCCTCGCGGTGCGGGAAAGCGATCGGGGAAGTACACGGACATGTCGGGCAGCGCAGTGGCCGTGGACGGCGCGAACGCGTTGGCCGCGGCTGCAGCCGGGTCGTGATGCGACGGGTACCAGACAGCGGTCAGCGTTCCGAGCACGACGACGATCGTCGCGGCGCGGATGCCAGTTGCGAGTCGATTGCGTGCTTCGTGGGCGTTACGTTTGTCCATCATCGTCTCCTTGCCTTCGTGCATTCGCGGTGATTTGCGGACCGCGTGATCGCAAGACTAGGCGTTGCCGAGACGCGCGGCGATGGACGAATCGGCCTTGGCGATGCGGAATATTCGTGGCGGGAAGGGCCGCCGTTTTAAGTGACAGGAACTACCAGCCCGTCGGCAGCTTGCGCAGGATCGTGATCGTTCGCTCCTCGACGGCAAGATAGCCGCCGGCCGTCAGATCCTTCATCAGCTTGCCGATCATGTCGCGTGACGCGCCGACGCGATCGGCAATCTCTTGCTGCGTCAGCTTTTCCGGCACGACCTGGCGGCCGTCCACGTCCTTCGCGAGCGCGTTCAAAAGCCGCACGAGGCGCCCGTAGACGTCGGAGAGCGCAAGGCTCTTCAGATTCCCGGTCGTCACGCGCACGCGGTGAATCAGCCGCTCGATCAGGTGCAGTGCGAAGTCGGGATGCGCGAGGATGAATTCGCGAAATTGTCCACGGTTGACGACCGCGCACGTCGTCGGCTCGACCGTCATCACCGACGCCGATCGTGGCTCGCCGTCGAGCATCATTTCGCCGACGTATTCGCCGGGGCCCTGGAAGTCGATCACGAACTCGCGCCCGTGCTCGTTGCTCGAGAACACCTTCACGCGTCCCGAAAGAATCACGTACAGCGTGTCGCCCTGGTCGCCCTCGTTGATCAGAACGCTGTTGCGCGGAAACGCGCGCACGACGCCGCCCGCGGCGATGTCGCGCAGCGTGTCGGGATGAAGCGGGGCGAACGGGTCGCTTTTTACTTCGCTCATCGGCGCTACTCGAGCTTGCGCAGGTCGTCGATCACTTTGCCGTCGTTCGGCAACTCGTCGACAGCGCGAAACTGTACCTCGCCGCGCAGCTTCGTCACCTCGCGAATCGATGCGACGATCGCGTCGGCGAGCTCGTGATCCATTCCGCACACCTCGACGTGCAGCATCATCCGATCCGCGCCACCGACGTTGTCCACGACGAGGCGCGCGCGTCTCACTTGCGGATGGCGGCGCACGATCGCGTCGACCTGCGACGGATGCACGAACATGCCCTTGATCTTCGTCGCCTGGTCGGCGCGTCCTAGCCAACCCTTGATGCGCATGTTCGTACGCCCGCACGCCGACACGCCGGGCAAAACCGACGATAAGTCTCCCGTCGCGAAGCGAATCAGCGGATAGTCGGTGTTTGCAAGCGGCGTCACGATCACTTCACCGATTTCGCCCGCCGGCAGCGGATCGCCGCTGCCCGGCCGCACGATTTCGAGCAATATGCCTTCATCGGCGACGAGCCCTTCGCGAGCCGGCGTTTCATAGGCAATCGAGCCCACGTCGGCGGTCGCGTAGACCTGGTAACCCTGAACGCCGCGTGCGATCAGCCAATCGCGTAGCGACGGCGGAAATGGCTCGGCCGAGACGAGCGCCTTCGCGAGGCTGCATACGTCGAGACCGGCCTCATCGGCGCGTTCGAGCAGCGTGCGCAGGAACGATGGCGTACCGACGTAGCCATCCGGCCGAAGGTCGGCGATTGCCTGCACCTGTTGCTCGGTCTGCCCGGTTCCCGCCGGAACGACCGCGCAGCCGAGTGCATGCAGCGACGACTCGAGCATCGAGCCTGCTGGCGTCAGATGGTACGAAAACGCGTTGTGCGCGAGCTCGCCCTTGCGAAAACCTGCGGCGAAAAGCGCGCGCGCGAGCCGCCAGTAATCGCGCCGGCTTCCTTCCGGCTCGTAGATCCCGCCGGGAGACGCGAACACCCGCTTTATGTCGGACCATCCGCTCGCGGCAAAACCGCCGAATGGCCGCGACTTGCGCTGCAAATCGGCGAGCTCGGCTTTTCGGGTGACCGGCAATTGCGCGAGCGCTTCGCGCGTGGTGATGTCGCGCGGATCGACGTTCGACAATGCACGGGCGTATGCCGCCGTATGCGACTTCGCGTACGCGATCTGCTTTTGCAGTTGCCCGAGCTGCTCGCGCAGGCGAATTTCGGGATCGCGCGTTTCGAGATTGTCGTAGTGCTCGGTCACACGGCCCCACAGCCCCTCACCCGCCTCCCCGCAAGCGGGGAGAGCGTTGGGGTGAGGGATCCTTTATGCCAACCATCTTTTGCGCCGCCGGTAGTGCTTCACTTCCCGGAAGCTCCGCCGTCCCGACGTCGACAGTCCCAGATAGAACTCCTTCACGTCCTCGTTCTTCGCGAGACCGCCCGCTTCCCCGTCCATCACGACGCGTCCGTTCTCGAGGATGTAGCCATAGCTCGCATGGCGAAGCGCGACCATCGTGTTCTGCTCGGCGAGCAGGAACGACACGCCCTCGTTGCGATTGAGCTCCCCGACGATCTCGAAAATCTCCTCGACGAGCTGTGGCGCGAGGCCCATCGACGGCTCGTCGAGCAGGATCATCGACGGATGTGCCATCAGCGCACGTCCGATCGCCGTCATCTGCTGCTCGCCGCCCGACGTGTAGCCCGACTGGCTCGCGCGCCGCTCCTTCAGCCGCGGGAAGTAGTGATAGACCTTGTCGAGCGCGGCCGCGATTTCCGAGCGCGAGGCGCGCCGCGTGAACGCACCCGAAAGCAGGTTCTCCTCGACCGTCAGGTGCGCGAAGCAGTGCCGCCCTTCCATCACCTGGCACACGCCACGACGGACGAGATCGTTCGGCGTCAGGCGATCGACGCGCTCGCCGCGGAACTCGATCGTTCCCTTGGTCACCTCGCCGCGCTCGGCGCGAAGCAGATTCGAGATCGCCTTCAGCGTGGTCGTCTTGCCGGCGCCATTGGCGCCGAGCAGTGCGACGACGCCGCCTTCGGGGACTTCGAGCGAGACCCCTTTCAACACCAGGATGACGTGGTTGTAGATGACCTCGATGCCGTTGACTCTCAGCATCGGCGCCGCTGCCGCGGCGGGCTGCGGGCTCGCGGCGGCGGCGGCCATGGTCATGCCCGAATCGCGACGAGGTTACGCGCCGTCTTCCTTGCTGCAATCACGCGTCGGAAGCTTCTTCTCCTCCGCGTACTTCTTCGCGGACGCCTGGATCATCGGGCCGATGATCGACATGTCGGACTCATATCGGCTGTTCGGCACGACATTCCACTTCTTGCCGTCCCATGTCTCGATCATGGCGGCGTGGGCGCCTTCGTGGTTCTCGCACGACGTATGAATCGGCTCCATGAAGCCGGACATGCCGAGCTTCTTGATCATCTCGGGCGTGATCTCGAGATGCTCCAAGCCCCAGCGCACCTGCTCGCCAGTGAGTGGCTTCTTGCCGAACTTCTCCTGGGCCTTGCGCACCGCCTCGACGCCGAACATTGCCGACACCATGCCGCGGTTGTAGAGAACCTCGCCGATCTCTTCCTTCTTGCCCGTGCCCTGGCCCTTGTCGTAGACGTACTTGACGATGTCGGCGTGCACGGCGCCCTTGCCCGCCGGTGCGAGGAACACGAGCGCGTTGTAGCCCTTCGCGCCATCTCCCGCGGGCAGCACATCCGGCTCGGCGCCCGACCACCAGACGCCGTACATCTTCTCGCGCGGATAGCCGGTCGCGACCGCTTCCTTGATCGCCGTCGAATTCATGACGCCCCAGCCCCACAGGAATACGAAATCTGGGCGCTGCTGGCGAATCTGCAACCAGGTCGCCTTCTGCTCGACGCCGGGGTGCGTGACCGGAAGCAGAATGAGCTCGTAGCCGAGCCGCTTCGCGCGCTCCTGCAACAGCGCGATCGGCTCCTTCCCGTACGGCGAGTCGTGATAGACGAGCGCGATCTTCTTGCCCTTGAGCTTGTCGAGTCCGCCCACCTTCTTGCCGACGTGCTGAATCAGGATGTCGGCCGCGTCCCAATACGTGCCGCCGATCGGGAAGTTCCAGCCGAACACGCTGCCGTCGACCGAGTCGGCCCGGCCATAGCCCGCCGTGATCAGCGGAATGTGATCGGCGAACGACTTGTCGGTCAGCGCGAACGTGATGCCGGTCGACAACGGCTGGAAGACCGTGGCGCCGGTCGGCCCCTTGCCCTTCAACCGCTCGTAGCACTCGACGCCGCGGTCGGTCGCGTAGCCGGTCTCGCACTCCTCGAACGTAAGCTTCACGCCGTTCACGCCACCGTCGCGCGCGTCGACGAGCTTCAGGTAGTCGTCGTAGCCGTTGGCCCACGGCACGCCGTTCGGCGCGTACGCGCCGGTCCGGTACACGAGCACCGGGAAGAACTGCTCGTTGGCCTGCGCGAATGCGCTGCCGCTCATGGCAAGCCCCGCTGTCAGCGCGCACGCAGCCAGCGCAAGCGTTCCCTTCGATCTGCCTTTCATGGCCTCCTCCTTAGGGGAAACGACACGCCATCATAGTCCGATCAATGCGGGAAGGGCCATAGCCGGAGCTTCTCCTTCCCGATCGCCCAAAGACGCGCCAACCCATGCGGTTCGAGCACGAGGAACAGCACGATCAGCGAGCCGAAGATCATGAACTCGACGTTCGCCGCCATCGCGGTGGACAGCGGCACGCCCATCCTCCTCGGGATCTGGTTGAGCGCGATTGGCAACGCGACGATGAATGCGGCGCCGAGGTACGAGCCGAGGATCGATCCCATGCCGCCGATGATGATCATGAAGAGCAGCGAGAACGACAGGTTCAGGTCGAAGGCCAGCGGCTCCCACGACCCGAGTTGCAGGAAGCCCCACAGCGCGCCCGCGACGCCGCAATAGAACGAGCTCACGCCGAACGCCGTGAGCTTCGCGTACACCGGCCGGATGCCGATCACTTCGGCGGCAACGTCCATGTCGCGCGTCGCCATCCAGGCACGGCCGAGATGGCCGCGCGTCAGGTTCTTCGCGATCACCGTGAACAGGATCAGGATGCCGAGCAGGAAGAGGTACTTGTCGCGCGGCGTATCGATCGTCCAGCCGAAGAGCGTGACCGGCGCCGTCGACACCGATCCCGAATGCGCGTAATCGGTGAACCACTTGACGCGCGCGAAGATCCAGTCGGTGAAAAATTGCGCGGCAAGCGTAGCGACCGCGAGGTAGAGGCCCTTGATCCGCAGGCTCGGGATGCCGAAGAACATGCCGACGAGCGCCGCGATCAGGCCGGCGAGCACGAGCACGACGAGGAAGTTCAGCATCGGCACGCGCTGCACGAGGTTGTACGCGGCGTACGCGCCCCACGCCATGAATGCCGCATGGCCGATCGAGATCTGGCCGCAATAGCCGACGAGCAGATTGAGACCGATCGCCGCGAGCGCGAGGATCAGGAACGGATTGATGATCGACAGGAACAGGTAGTCGCTCGCGATGAACGGCACCGCGAGAAACGAGAACGCCACCAGCGCCAGCATGAAATAGCGGTCCTGCACGATCGGCAGCAACTGCATGTCGGCGCGATACGTCGACTTGAACTGGCCGTTTTCGCGGAACAACATTCGGATTCCTAAACGCGATCGATGCGCCGCTCGCCGAAAAGCCCCTCGGGCCGCACGAGCAAGAAAAGGAGTGCGAGCACGTAAGCGAACCAGTTCTCGATCCCGCCGCCGGCGAGATCGAATGCCTTGATCAGCGGCGGCGCGAGGAACACTTCCGCCATCTTTTCGCCGACGCCGATGATGAGCCCGCCGACGATCGCGCCGGGCACCGATTCGAACCCGCCGAGGATCACGACCGGCAATGCCTTCAGCGCAACCTGCGAGATCGAGAACTGCACGCCGAGCTTGCCGCCCCAGATGACGCCGCCGACGATCGCGACGACGCCTGCGACGGACCAGACGATGATCCAGATGCGATTGAGCGGAATGCCGATCGACTGCGCGGCCTGATGATCGTCGGCGACGGCGCGAAGCGCGCGGCCGGTCGCCGTGCGGCGGAAGAAGACGGCGAGCGCCCCGACGAGCACTACTGCCGCGATCGCGGCCGCGATGTCGTCGCGGTTCACGAGCACGCCGCCTTCGAACACCTTGTCGAGCACCATCATCGGCTCGCGCCGGATGCCGAGATTGATCTCGTAGATGTCGCTGCCCCAGATCGCCTGGCCGAAGCCGTTCAGGAAGAACGTGATGCCGAGCGTCGCCATCAATAGCGCGACGGCCTCCTGATTGACGAGCGGCCGCAGCACGACGCGCTCGACGACGAACGCGAGCGCGACCATGATGGCGACGGCCGCGATCATCGCGAGCCACACTGGCATGTGCTCGGCGAGGCGCGCAACCGCTAGCGCGGCGAAGAGCACCATCGCGCCCTGCGCGAAGTTGAATACGCCGGAGGCCTTGAAGATCAGCACGAAGCCAAGCGCCACCAGCGCATAGAGCACGCCCGTCATCAGGCCGCCGATCAGCACCTCGACCCAGAAGCCCGGCGCGGTTTCGCCGGTCAGCAATGGCGCGATCAGGCCCGCCGCCAGCAGGACGCTCAGGACCGCGACCGGGACGTAGCGTGGCATGGCGAACGTCCGTCAGGCGCGCCGGGCCGCCCCAAGCGGCTGACTGCTCCCCCGCGGGGGGCAGCGAGCAAAGCGAGCGTGGGGGCCGTTCATCTTGCCGCACCGAGGTAGGCGTCGATCACCGCCTGATTGTGGCGCACGTCGTCGGGACTGCCGTCGCCGATCTTGCGACCGTAATCGAGCACGACGACGCGATCCGAGATGTCCATCACCACGCTCATGTCGTGCTCGATCAGCACGATCGTCGTGCCGTATTGCTCGTTGACGTCGAGCACGAAGCGGCACATGTCCTGTTTCTCCTCCACGTTCATGCCGGCCATCGGCTCGTCGAGCAGCAGCACGTCGGGCTCCGATGCAAGTGCGCGGCCGAGATCGACGCGCTTTTGCAGGCCATAAGGCAGGCGCCCGACCGGCGTCTTGCGATGCGCCTGGATTTCCAGAAAGTCGATGATGTGCTCGACCACCTCGCGGTGGCGGATCTCCTCGCGTTCCGCGGGCCCGATGCGAAGCGCCTGCGCGAGGATGCCGGTGGTCATGCGCAGGTTGCGCCCCGTCATGATGTTGTCGAGCACCGTCATGCCCTTGAAGAGCGCGAGGTTCTGGAACGTGCGCGCGATGCCCATCGACGCGGCGCGATGCGGCGTCATCGCCGCAAATTCCCGACCCTTGAAGCGGATCCTCCCTTGCTGCGGGTGGTAGACGCCATTGATGACGTTCAGCATCGAGCTCTTGCCCGCGCCGTTCGGACCGATGATCGCCAGCACCTCGTGCTCGCGAACCTCGAACGACACGTCGGAAATCGCCTTCACGCCACCGAAGCGAAGCGAGATGTGATCGACCGCGAGAATCACCGAGCCGATGCCGCCTGTCGCAGCCGGCTTATCGCGGAGGTCGACGGCCGTGGCCGCGATCTGCATCGGGATCGAAGCCATTTACGTCGTCAGTGGCGCCGGGCCGCCCCAAGCCACTGACTGCGCCCGCTCGGGGGGCAGCGACCAGAGCGAGCGTGGGGGTCGTTCATCTACGCGGCCTTCGCGGGTTGCGCCTGGAACACCTTGGCGTCCTCGATGCGAAGGTCCGCGGAGACGATGCCGCTTCGCCCGTCCTCGAACTTCACCATCGTATCGATGTGCTGAACCGTTTTGCCGGCATACAGAGCATCGACCAGCGACGCGTACTTCTCGGCGATGAAGCCGCGTCGCACCTTGCGCGTGCGCGTGAGCTCGTCGTCGTCGGGGTCGAGCTCCTTGTGCAGGATCAGGAAGCGGCGCACCTGCGAATGCGCGAGGTCAGGCTCCGTCGCGAGGTCCGCATTCGCCTGCTCGACGCATCCGCGCACGAGCTCGTACACCTCCGGCTTCGCGGCGAGATCGCCGTAACCCGAGTACGGAATGCCGCGTCGCTCGGCCCAGTCGCCGACTGAGCCCATGTCGATGTTGACGAACGCGCATACGTAGTCGCGTCCGGCGCCGAACGCGACCGCCTCCCTGATGTGGGGAAAGAACTTGAGCTTGTTCTCGATGTAGTTCGGCGCGAAGATCGCGCCCGTCGCGAGCTTGCCGACATCCTTCGCGCGATCGATGATCTTCACATGACCGCGCGCATCGATCAGGCCGGCGTCGCCCGTATGGAACCAGCCGTCGGCATCGATCGATTCCGCCGTTGCGTCGGGACGCTTGTAATACTCCTTGAGCAGCATCGCGCCGCGCAGCAGCACCTCGCCATTGTCGGCAACCTTCAATTCGACCCCCGGTGCGGGCGGGCCGACGCTTTCCAGACGCACGGCGCCATTGGGTTGCAGGCAACCGTACGCGCAGGTCTCGGTCAGGCCGTAGAGCTGCTTGAGGTTGACGCCGATCGAGCGGTAGAAGCGGAAAAGATCGGGACCGATCGCCGCACCGGCCGTGTAAGCCACGCGAAGCCGCGACATCCCGAGCATGTTGCGAAGCGGCCCGTAGACCAGCAAGTCGCCGAGGGTGTAGCGAAGCCGATCGAGGAATGGCACGCGCTTGCCTTCGAGAATCTCGGTACCGCACCGCCTGGCAACGCGCATGCACGCAGCGTAGAGCCAGCGCTTCACCGCGCTCGCGTCCTCCATGCGGATCGTCACCTGCGTCAGCAGGTTCTCGAAGATGCGCGGCGGCGCGAAGTAGTAAGTCGGGCCGATCTCGCGCATGTCGGTCAGCACCGTGTCGCCCGACTCGGGGCAGTTGATGGTGAAGCCGGTGATCATCGACTGCACGTACGAGAAGAGATGATCGCCCACCCACGCCATCGGAAGATACGAGAGCATGCTGTCGTTCGCGGTGAGGCCGTCGAATTCGGCCGCGCCGCCGCCCGCGACGATGAATGCCCGGTGCGTATGGCACACGCCCTTAGGCTTGCCGGTCGTGCCCGACGTGTACAGCATCACACAGACGTCGTCGGGGCGTCCGGCGGCGACTTCGGCGTCGAAGAATCCGGGATGCGCTTTGTCGTATTCCCGTCCGAGCCTCAGCAACTGCGCGATGGAGACGAGCCCTTGGTAGTTTCGCAAGCCTCGCGGGTCGTCGTAATAGATGTACGCGAGCGTCGACACCTTTGCCTTCGCCTCGAGCAGCTTGTCGACCTGCTCCTGGTCTTCGACCACCGCATACGCGATCTCGGCGTCGTTCAGCACGTAGCTGAACTCGCCGGCCGGCGCGTCCTGATACATCGGCACGGGCACGCCGCCAAGCGCCTGCGCGGCCGCCATCGCCCAGTACAAGCGCGGACGGTTGTCGCCGATGATCGCGAGATGCATGCCGCGGCGGAAACCCTGCGCGGCAAGCCCGCACGCGAGCGCGCGAACCTCGTCGGCCACCTGGCGCCACGTCCAGGTTTGCCAGATGCCAAGGTCCTTTTCCCGGACAGCCGGATGATCGCCGCGCTCCGCCGCATTGCGCAGCAGAAGCCGCGGGAAGGTGTCGAGCGCGCTCGTCATCTCCTCCTCGCAGGGCTTTCGCATGGTGGCACGCTTCTTTTGAAACGGCGTGCTTTGTTTTTCGGATTCTATAGGAACGCGCCCCCATCCGGGCCTGCCGGCGAGGCGGCGCACCAGACAAACCCGCTTGACCAAAGCCGCTATCTGGCGTACAAAACAAACACTTGTTTGGTTTAGGGAACTCCGTGGCTTCTCCGATTCGCGCACCGCGCGCCGATAACCGGCTGCCGCTGATCCTCGACGAGGCAGCGCGCCTCTTCGGCGAGCGGGGGTTTCACGGCACGACGATCCGCGATGTCGTCCGCGGCATCGACATGCTGCCGGGCTCGCTCTATTACCACTTCGCGGCGAAGGAAGACCTCCTCGGCGCTGTGTATGAGGAAGGCGTCGCGCGCATCACGGCACGCGTGCGCGCGGCGACCGCCAAGCGCGTCGATCCGTGGCAGAGACTGACCGCTGCTTGCGTCGCGCATCTCGAAGCGTTGCTCGGCGAAGGCGATTACGCGCAGGTGGTGATCCGCGTGCGCCCGGCGGACGTTCCCGCGATCGCGGCGCGCCTGACGGCGCTTCGCGATCGTTACGAGCGCATCTTCGTCGAACTGATCGAGGCGCTGCCGGTTCGCCCGAGCGTCGAGCGGCGCACGCTTCGGCTCATGCTGCTCGGTGCGCTCAATTGGTCGCAGACTTGGTATCGGCCCGGCCGCGACGATCCGCGGGTCATCGCGCGAAACTTCGTCGCCCTGCTGCGGCGGCCCACAGAGCCTGCAATCTCATGAACATGGTGCCCAAGGTGCTCGTCACCAAGATCGGCCTCGATGGCCATGACCGCGGCAGTCGCGTCGTTGCGGCGCACCTGCGTGACGCAGGCATGGAAGTGATCTATACGCCGCCATGGCAATCGATCGATGCCGTCGTGAAGCTCGCGATCGAGGAGGACGTCGACGTGATCGGCATCTCGTCGCTCGCGGCCGATCATCGGATCGTGCCGAAGCTCATGCGCGCGCTGCGCGATGCGGATGTCGCCGGCGTCGCGGTAATCGTCGGCGGCATCGTGCCCGACGAAGACGAAGCCGCGTTGCTCGAGGCCGGCGTTTCGCGCGTCTTCCATCCCGGCTCGTCGCTCGACCACATCGCCACCTACATTCGGTCGATCGTGCCGGCGCTTCGCGATGCGCGGACCGTAGGCTGGACGCAGTCGGCATGAACAAGCCGCTCGATCCCGCCAAGTTGGTACCCGCCCCGGAGCGCGCGCAATGGGAGCGCGAATACGCGGAGCAAATCGGCAACGATCGCGCGTGCGAGAACCGCTCCGGCATTGCAATCAAGCCGCTCTATACGAACGACGACTGGAACGGCGCGCGCTATGACGCCGATCTCGGCTACCCGGGCCAGGAACCATACACGCGCGGCATTTACGCGACGATGCATCGCGGGCGTACGTGGACGCAGCGGCAACTGATCGGCCTCGGCACGCCGGCCGAGTACAACGCGCGGCTTCGTGCATTGATCGATCATGGCGCAACCGCAGTGTCGCTGATCCCGTGCAACTCGGTGTTCCGCGGCTACGACATGGACGAGGTCGACGTCGAGCTCCTCGGCACGTGCGGCGTCGTGGTCAATACCGTCGATCACATGGCCACGTGCCTCGACGGCGTGGACCTCGCTCGGATGTCGTGCGCGATGAACGATCCGTCGCCATTCACGCTGCTCGCGTTCCTGCTCGCCGTTGCGCGACGCCGGGGTGTTTCGTCCGCGTCGATCCGCGGCACGTCGAACCAGAGCGACTATTTGAGCCACTACGTCGCCAACCATATGTTCTTCCGCATCGCGCTCCCCGGTGCGCGGCGGATTCTCGTCGATCATATCGACTTCTGCATCCGCCATGTCCCGCACTGGAATCCGATGTCGGTCGTCGGCCAGCACATGCAGCAGGCGGGCGCGACGCCGGCGCAGGCGGTGGCGTTCGCGTTCGCGACGGCATTGCAGAACGCCGACGACTGCATCGCGCGCGGAATGGATCCGAAAGCTTTCTTGCCGCGCTTCACGTTCTTTTTCGACATCTCACTTTCCTTCTTCGAGGAAGTGGCCAAATTCCGCGCGGCTCGTCGGCTCTGGCCGCGGCTTCTGCGCGAGCGCTACGGCGTCGACGATCGGCGCGGCCTGCGCTTCAAGTTCCACGCGCAGACGTCGGGCGTCGATCTCACGCGCCAGCAGCCGCTGAACAACATCGCGCGCGTCACCGTGCAGGCGATGGCAGGCATCTTCGGCGGCCTGCAATCGCTGCACACCGACGCCTACGACGAGGTGCTCTGCTGCCCCACCGAATACGGCGCGCGCATTGCGGTGGCGACGCAGAACATCCTGCGCGAAGAGGCGCATCTGACCGACGTGATCGATCCGCTCGGCGGCAGCTATTACGTCGAGACGCTTACGGAACAGATGGAGGAAGAGATTCTGCGCAATCTGGCGCTCGTGCAGGACGCGGGCGGCATGTACGAGGCGGCGGCAAGCGGTCTCGTGCAGCGGCTGATCGGCGAATCGGCGGGGCGATTCCAGGCGAAGGTCGAAAGCGGCAAGCAGACGATCGTCGGCGTCAACGCGTATCGCGCCGACGAAGCCGCGAGCGATCGTCCGCCGGTGCAAACGGTCGACGACGAAAAGATCCATGCGCATCTCGCGGCGTTCGCCGCGTGGAAGTCGGCGCGACCGCAGGCGATGGTCGACAAGGCGCTGGACGATCTCGCACGTGCAGCGAACGCACCGAACGTCAACGTGTTCGAGCAGGTGATCGGTGCGGCGGAAGCCGGGTGCACGCATGGCGAGATTTGCGCGACATTGCGCCGCGAGCTCGGCTTCGGCGACGTGCAGGCCATCGTCTAGCGATGCGGATGGATGAACCCCCCGCCATCGCGCGACTCCTCGCGGGCGAGCGGCGCGCCATCGCGCAGGCGATCAGTTCGATCGAGAACGACGCGCCCGGTGCGGACGATCTCCAACGCGCACTCGCGCCGCATCTGGGCCGTGCCCGCGTGCTCGGCATCACGGGTCCGCCGGGAGCGGGCAAGTCGACGCTGATCAATGCGCTGATCGGCGAAATGCTCGCGAGG
The DNA here is from genome assembly GCA_035252665.1 of Casimicrobiaceae bacterium. Taxonomy (GTDB): domain Bacteria; phylum Pseudomonadota; class Gammaproteobacteria; order Burkholderiales; family Casimicrobiaceae; genus VBCG01. The sequence continues at coordinate 16,542 of DATFCW010000108.1, forward strand.
GATTTGCGGGTGGCGGTGGTCGCGGTCGATCCTTCGAGCCCGATCACCGGCGGTGCCGTGCTCGGCGATCGCGCGCGCATGGGTGAGCACGGCGCTCAGGAGCGCGTCTTCATCCGGTCGCTGTCCACGCGCGGACACGGGGGCGGTCTCGCGCGACGCACGGACCGCATCGTCGACGTGCTCGATGCAGCCGGCTTCGACGTCGTCATCGTCGAGACCGTGGGCGCCGGACAGTCGGAAGTTGCGATCGCGGACATCGCCGACGCGCGCATCGTCACCTGCCCACCCGGGCTCGGCGACGCGCTGCAGGCAATCAAGGCCGGCATTCTCGAGATCGCCGACGTGCTCGTCGTCACCAAGGGCGACCTGCCGGGCGCCGACGCGACGCGGCGCGATCTCGCCGACATGCTGCGGCTTCGCCGCGGCGACCGCGACGTTCCGGTGCTCGTGACGATCGCCACCCGCGGCGAAGGCATTGCGCAAGTCGTCGACACCGCAATCGCGCACGCGGAGAAGCAAGGGCGAGGGCAACGGCTGCGTGCGCGACGACACACTGACGTCTGCGGCGAACGCGTCGCGCGTCTTTCCGCACGCGACCCGTTCGTTCGCGCGCTCGGCATCGATTGCATCGCCGGCGGCACCGGATCCGCGACGACCAGGCTGCGCATTGCCGCGCGTCACCTCAATTTCAACGGCGGCTGCCACGGCGGCGTCATCTTCGCGCTCGCCGATGCGGCGTTCGGCCTCGCGTCGAACTCGCACGGCGCGCTCGCGTCGGGAATCGAGGCGCACATCGCCTTCCACGTCGGCGTGCGCGACGGCGACGTGCTGACGGCGCGCGCAACCGAGATCGCGCGCGGCAACAAGCTCGCGACCTATCGCGTCGACGTGACGCGCGACGACGCGACGCTCGTCGCGAGCTTCAGCGGAACCGTTTACGTATCGGCGCGAGCGAACGAGGCTCGCTCAACTTGACCGCGCCGGCGGAGTAGGTCAGCTCGGCGCAATGACGCCGAACGGAAAGTCGATCGCGAAGCGCCATTCGCCGTTCGGCTGCCGCCGCACGACCTCGACGCTCTGGCCGCTCATCTGCGCCGGCTTTCCGTCCGGACCCGTCACCGATAGCTGCCAATTGGCGCTCACGAGCGCGATGTCGCCGGTTTGTGCAAGCGTTCGCGCGGTGAGCGTCATGTGCGGCTTGGCGGCAAGAAAGCCGGTGAGCGACTCGCGTATCGCCGCCGTGCCAGTGACGATTTTGCCCGGTGACGGCGTCAGCGCCGCGTTCGGCTCGTAGAGCGCGAGAAGCGCCTCGATGTCGTGGCGATTCAGCGCTTCGGCAAACAGTGTATCGATCGCTTCCGGCGTGGTTGCTCCCATGGCACCTCCGTGTGCACTTTGCGGCATGCGAAATCGCAGACGATAGCCGCGTTGCCCCGATCGCTCAAGCGGAGCGTTGGTGCCGGCGGCAGCGCGCGCGCTGCCTGCCGCGCCATACGCCGGATGTCGATGCCTTTTACAAGGCGTGAAAAGGCGGTCGGCCAGACGCCGGCTGAACATCGCTTCAATCATCGACTTGTAGTGAGCGGCTTGTTCATTGCTTGGTGCGGCCCGTCCTTCAAAAGCAGGCGTTTGCGGTTGACGGATATCAGCGCCAATCGATGAAGCGGGTAGGGAGGACGATCCATCACCAGGAGACGACCATGGCGACAAACTCGCGTTGCTGCCTGTTGCTTGTTGCATTCGCAGTGCTGCCGATCGCCGCGTGGGGCGACGACGGCGACAAGAGCGCCTGTGCCGGATTACCCGGCTACGACGCGCTCAAGGCCGCGCTGACTGCTGCCGTGCAGGCAGAAACCAGCGGCCTCGATTTCCAGATGTGGGGTACGATCGTCAACCGCGACGGGATCGTCTGCGCCGTGGCCTTTTCCGGCGCGGACCGCGGTTCCCAGTGGCCGGGAAGCCGCGTTATCTCGGCACAGAAGGCCAATACCGCGAACGCGTTCGGACTGGATGGACTGGCGCTCTCCACGGCCAATCTCTATTCGGCGGTTCAACCCGGCGGATCGCTCTATGGTCTCCAGCACAGCAACCCGGTCGACACCGACGTCGCGTACGGCGGGAGCCCGTCGGCTTATGGAACCGCGCACGATCCCATGGTCGGGAGGCGCATAGGCGGGGTCAATGTGTTCGGCGGCGGTCTCGGGCTCTACAATGACGCCCACAAGATCGTCGGCGGCATTGGCGTGAGCGGCGACACATCCTGCGCCGACCACATGATCGCCTGGCGTGCACGCGCAAACCTCGCGCTCGATCATCTCGGCACCGTCGTTGGCGGCCCGGCCAAACTGTTCGCCGGCGATATAACCCACCCGGACAACATCATCTACGACATCGCGCCGAATCCGGCAGGCGGGACCGGCAACAGCGCGACCGGCTTCGGCCATCCCACCTGCCTCAAGACGGCCGATCCGCTCAGCCTTCCCCCAGTTCGGATGTAGCGACTCCGGATCGATGGCGGCGGCGCGCGACGCTGCCGCCGCATCATCGGCGAGCGCGTCAGTCGTAGCGATAGAACCCGCGCTTCGTCTTGCGGCCGAGATAGCCGGCGGCCACCATCTCTTTCAAAAGCGGCGCCGGCCGGTATTTCGGGTCGTTGAAATCGTCGTAGAACACGTTCATCACCGCGAGCATCACGTCGAGGCCGATCATGTCGGCGAGCGCGAGCGGCCCGATCGGATGATTGCAACCGAGGCGCATGCCGTTGTCGATATCCTCGGCTGATGCCAACCCTTCCTGCAGGGCGAAGATCGCCTCGTTGATCATCGGGCACAGGATCCGGTTCACGACGAAGCCCGGACTGTTCTTCACGACGATCGGCGTCTTGCCGAGGCGCTTGGCGAAGGTTCGCGCGGCGTCGACCGTCGCGTCCGACGTCTGCAGGCCGCGGATCAATTCGACCAGCGTCATCATCGGCACCGGATTGAAGAAGTGCATGCCGAGGAAACGCTCGGGATGCGACACGACCGACGCAAGCGCGGTGATCGAGATCGACGACGTGTTCGACGCGAGAATCGCATTCGCGTCGACCAGCGCATCGATATCCTTCAGGATGGAGAGCTTGAGCTCGAGGTTTTCGGTAGCGGCCTCGATGACGAGCGCGGCACTCGCGAAATCGCGATAGTCGGTGCTGCCGCGCACGCGCGCGAGCGCCGCCGAGCGCGCCTCGCTCGTGATCTTGTCCTTCTTCTGGAGCCGCTCGAGGCTTCCGTCGATCGTCTTCAATCCGCGGTCGACGGCGGCTTGCGCGACGTCGACCATGACCACATGGACGCCCGCGACCGCGCAGGCCTGTGCGATGCCGCTGCCCATCGTCCCGGCGCCCACGACGCCGACGCGCTCGATCTGCATTGCGATCCCGCCGCTCGAACCGACGATGCGATTATGCCTCGCCCGTGGTCCGTTCCGCTTGCGTCGTCAACGCGCGCTCGGGTCGTTTCGCGGACGTTTCGGGCACGACGCGATTCGCCCGAGAAATCCGCGGCGGCGCGGCGCAAAGACCGCCGAGCATCACGTCGATCAGCGCCGGCGCGGCGCTGCCCAGATCGAACGCCGACGGATCGAGCACCCACTGGTCCATCACGCCTTCCATGTAGGCATGCAGCGCGCGCGTCGCGAGCGCCGTGTCGGTGTCCGGCGGAAGCTGCCCTTTCGTGACGGCCTGCATCAACAGCCGCTCGACCTGCATCAGGCAGTGCCCGCGCTCGCGTCGCTCGCGCTCGGCGACCGTCGCGAGCTCGGACGTGCGCTCGGACTTGTGGAACATGACATCGAACACCGCTTGTGCCCGGGCATCGCGCGCGAGCCGCGTCAGGGCGCAAACCGCGAGATCCCGCAGCGACCCGAGGGGATCGGCATGCGCCACCGACGCGGCCTCCTCGAGCATGTTCTCGAGGGGGAGGGTCGCGCGCTCGCACATGGCTGCGTACAGGTCGGACTTGTCGCGGAAGTGCCAGTAGAGCGCGCCACGGCTGACGCCCGCCTCGGCCGCGACCTCCGCCAGCGTGCTCCCCGCGAGCCCGCGCTTGCGGAACACCCGCTCCGCGGCATCGATCAACTGCTCGCGCGTGATCGCCGCCTCTTCCTTCGTCCGTCTCGCCACCCGCCCCTCCGACCTCCGCCGCGCCGATGCCGCCGCAGCCGTACCCCGATCCTTGCAAGGATCGTACCTTTACAAACAGTCGCGATTGTATGTATCCTTCGCGGTTTGCACAAGGCGCACCGCAACAATCCGCGCCGCAGAACCCTTCGGGAGCCACGATGATGTCCGCCGCCCTGCGCCGCTCGTTTCGCTATTTGCCCGTCCTCGCCGTCGCGGTCGTCGCCGCGTGCGGCAAGCCGCAACAGCAGGCCGGCTTTCATGGCTTCCCGCCTGCCTCGGTCACGGTTCAGAAGCTGACGCCGCAGACGTTCCCCGTCGCGTTCGAGTACGTCGGCCAGACATGGGGCTCGAAGGACGTCGAGGTGCGCGCGCGCGTGACGGGCATCATCGAAAAGCGGCTCTATCAGGAAGGCTCGTTCGTCAAGGCGGGCCAAGTGTTGTTCATCATCGATCCGCGCCAGTACCAGGCGCAGGTCAACCAGGCCAACGCCGACCTCGCGCGCGCGCAGGCGCAAAAGGCGCAGGCCGACCGCGAATACGCGCGCCTGAAGCCGCTCGCCGAGCGCAAGGCGATCGGCCAGAAGGAAGCCGACGACGCTGCATCGGCCGCGGACCTCGCGGCAGCCGCCGTCAAGTCCGCGCAAGCGAAGCTCGCCGAAATCGAATTGAGCCTCGGCTACACGCGCGTCGTCGCGCCCATCTCCGGTCTTACGAGTCGCGCACAGGTTTCCGAAGGCAGCCTGGCGACGCAAAACACGACGCTCCTCACGACGATCTCGCAGACCGATCCGATCTGGATCGTGTTCAACATCTCGGAGAACGAGCAGCTTCGACTCAACAAGGCGGTCGGCGAAGGCTTGCTGCAGTTGCCG
>DATFCW010000109.1:0-11377 GCA_035252665.1 Casimicrobiaceae bacterium
TGGCGCGGCAGCAACGACGGGTGATAGCCGATGCCGCGAAGGCGCGAGCGCGCGAGCGCATCGTCGCTTACGCGCGCATGCGTGTGCGCGGCGACGATGAGGTCGGTGCCGTCGGCAATCGCATCGCCGGGCACGATGCGCGCGTCGGCCAGAACGCGCACCGCGACGCCGGCAGCATTCGCCGCGATCGCCAATCGATCGTCGACCGCCGGAACGACAACCTGGGCAATCGTGACGTCGCGACGCAATGCGTCGAAGGCCGCCGCGCCGAAATAGCGTGATCCCACCAGCGTGATGTTCATCGTGATCCTCCCTGTCGCGCGGCCGGATCCTGCCTGTAGAAGCTCGCGAACGCAGCGTATACGTCCGGATATTGGTCTTGCAGAAGCAGCGGCTCGGCGAAGAATACTTCCGACAGCACGGCGAAAAATTCGCCAGGACTCTCGGCCGCGTACGGATCGATCGCCGTATCTTCGTCGCGGTCGACGCGACCGACGAAGTCATCGTACGCGGCCTGCATCGCTTGCGTCCACAGGCGCCGGGTCTCGGGATCCGGCAGCGGCGGGCAGCCATTCGCGTCGCCGTCCGCCATATCGATCTTGTGCGCGAATTCGTGGATCACGAGGTTCATCCCGGTCTCGTCCCAATCGGCCGATGCCTCGACGTCCGGCCACGAGAGCACGATCGGTCCCCGATCCATCGCCTCGCCGGCGAGCGCATGATCGCGGCGGTGCACGATGCCGTATTCATCCTCGAACTCGACGCCCGGGACAAATTCGCCGGGATACACGACGACGTTCTCGAATCCATCGTAGAGCGATAGATCGAGCTCGAGCACGAGCACGCACGCTTGAATCGCGATGATCGTTCGCTGCAGCGGGGTCACCTCGTGTCCCTGCGCGCCGACGATGCTCTTCGCGTCGAGGAACAGAACGACCAGATCCCGAAGCCTCGCAAGCTCCTCGGGCGTACAGATCGTCAGGAATGGCAGAGACGCGCAGGCGTCGCGCCACAATGTGTCGGGCAGCGCTGCGTTGCGCAGGACCCGGTTGCGACGATAGCGGCGCAGCGCCTCGAACATTGAAGCACGTCCGTCACTTTTCGTCCGGCGCGGTCTCCGGCATGTCGAGCGTGAGCCCGGCGTCGAGTAGCCGCATCGCCTCGGGCTCGGGCAGCGCCTCGACGTCCTTCAGCCTCCGGGCGATCTGGCGGGTACGCACTTCGGCCTCGCCGATCGACGAGGAGACGGATTCGAGGCGCTTCTTCGTCGTCGCCAGCGCTTCGCCGAATTTCGTGAACTCGGTCTTGACCATCGCGAGCACGCTCCACACCTCGCTCGAGCGCTGCTCGATCGCGAGCGAGCGAAAGCCCATCTGCAGACTGTTGAGCAGCGCTGCGAGATTCATCGGCCCGGTGATGAGCACGCGCGACTCGCGTTGAAGCGTGTCCGCGAAACCGGGGCGCGACATCATTTCGGCGTAGAGACCTTCGGTGGGCAGGAACAGGATCGCGAAGTCGGTCGTGTGCGGGGGCTCCACGTAGCTTTCGCGGATCACCTTCGCTTCGGCACGCAGGAACGCATCGAGCGCCTTGCGGCTTTCGTCCGCCGCCGCGACGTCGGCGCGCTCGAGCGCTTCCTGAAGTCGTTGCCAATCATCGAGAGGAAATTTCGCGTCGATCGGCAGCCAGCACGGCGCGCCGTCCTCGCCGCGTCCCGGCAATCGGATCGCGAACTCCACGCGACGATTGCTGCCGGGCCGCGTGATGACGTTCGCGTCGTACTGCGCAGGCGTCAGCATTTCGGCGAGCAATGTCGCGAGTTGCACCTCGCCCCATCCGCCGCGCGTCTTGACGTTCTGCAATACGCGCTTCAAATCGCCGACGCCGGCGGCAAGCGTCTGCATCTCGCCCAAACCTCGGTGCACTTGCTCCAAACGATCGGAAACGAGCTTGAACGAGGCGCCGAGCCGCTGCTCGAGCGTCGCCTGCAGCTTGTCGTCGACGGTCGCGCGCATCTCGTCGAGCTTGCGCGCATTTTCCTCGCGCAGCACGTCGAGGCGCTGCTCGACGGCGCGACGAAGCGTTTCCAGGCGCGCCTCGGTGCTTTGCGTGAGCTGCGACAGGCGCTCGCCGAACGCGCGAAGCTGATCGCGCGACAGCGCGCTCATCGTGCCGAGCTCGCGCGCCATGCCTTCCTGCTGACGGGCGACGAGATCGCCCAGCTCCTGCCGCAGCGCGGTGGCCGCTCCGGCCGCTTCGTTGCGCGCGATCGCGAGGTCGGTGCGAACGTCGCGCTCGTGATCAGAAAGCCGCGTTCCGAGCGATGCGAGGCGGCCCTGCAGATCGGCGCCGGCGCTCGCGTTCGCATCGCGGCTGCGTACGAGGATCGTCACGCGCGCGAGCAAAATCGCGGCCAGCGCGAGCAATGCCACTACGCCGACACCGATGACGATCAGCAGCGTTTCGACCATTGCAAGCGAGTGTAGCAGGCGCTTTGCCGTTCAACCGTCGAGCGCGAGGACGGCGAAAGTGGCGAGCCAATGCGCTCCGACGAAAGCGTCGCTTTCGAGCCCGACGAGGCCTGCCGTGAGGTGAATGCGCGCGGCGTTGCGTGCCTGACTGGCTCGCCGATCTTCGACCGGCCACGCATTCGCGACGCTCGCGAAGCACCATGCACGCGACAGGTTGAGCCCATCGAGATGCACGATTTGCGGATCGTTGCGGTCGGTGACTTTCGCCGGCTCGAACAGCGTCGCTGGCGTCGCGTTGGCGAAACCGGGCAGGAATGCATCGATCCAACGCGCGAAAGTCTCACCATCGAGAACGCGCTGCATCAGCGCGGCTTCGAGCAGGCTCGGCGAAAGGAAATCGGTACCCGAGGGCTCGAAGCGGGCCGGTGCGTCGCGATCGTCGAAAAACCATTCGCGTGCCTTTGCGCTGCATGCGTTGGCAAGCGTCGCATCGCCGGCGATTGCCGCGTAGTCCAGCGCGAACGCCAAGGCGAAGGCGGTATTCGCGTGCGTGCCATGGCGGACCGGATAGTGCGTACGCCGCAGAACCTCGAGATAGCGCGCGACGAACGCACGGGCAAGCGGCTCGATTGCGGGACGCAGCCGTTGATCGCTATGCAACTCGGCCGCGAGCTTCAACAACCACGCCCAGCCGTAGGTTCGCTCGAACGACGCCGATGACGGCCGACCGAGATAGGCGAGCTCGCCATCGATTGCGTCGGCCGCGAAATGCCGATCGAAAAGCGCATCGATCGCCGCACGCTGGGGTATCGCTGGAAAGCGGTTTCGCAAGCGCGCGAGCAGCCAATGCATGTGCACGCACGAGTGCCAGTCGAAGCTTCCGTGAAAGGCCGGATGAAACGCCCTCGGCGTGCCGAGATCCGACGCGTGCTCGATGACATGGTCGAGCTTGTGCGGATATTCGCGCGCGATGTTGGCAAGTGCGAGCGCGCCGAAGCGCGTCGCGACAGACTCGTCGAGCCTCATGACAGCTTGATTGTCAACCGTGTCCATCGCGCGTTTGCATCGAAATCGATCAAAGAAACGTATGCTAACCGCGAACGAAGGAGGTTTCGATCGATACGCTCGTTACCGGCGGCACCGCCACATGGGTCGCGCGCTCGTCCCGGCGCTGCTCGCGCGCGGCCATCGCGTTCGGGTACTTGCAAGGTCGGCATCGATCGGTCGCGTAGCGGAAGGCGCCATCCCGGTCGTCGGCGACGGCTTCGCGCGACGATCCTGCGACCGTGGCACGTGCTCGGTCCCAGCCATCGATGGCCGATCGTGCTTTCAGGAGCGCGTAGACAGCGCTAAGCGGCTTCCCGTCCCGCGCGCTTGCGTTCGTGCGCGCGCAAATAGCGCTTGCGCAGCCGGATCGATTTCGGCGTCACTTCGACGAGCTCGTCGTCGGCGATGAACTCGACCGCGTATTCGAGCGTGAGCGGGATCGGCGGCGTCAACAGCACGGCGTCGTCCTTTCCGGCCGCACGGATGTTCGTGAGCTTCTTGCCCTTGATCGGATTGACGACGAGGTCGTTGTCGCGGCTGTGGATGCCGATGATCATCCCTTCGTAGACGCGCTCGCCCGGCGAGACGAACATGCGTCCGCGCTCCTGTAGATTCCAAAGCGCGTAGGCGACCGCTTCGCCGTTCTCCTGCGACACGAGGACGCCATTTCGACGCTCGGGAATGTCGTCGTCGAGCGGCGCGAACGCATCGAACACATGGCTGATCACACCCGTTCCGCGCGTGAGGTTCATGAATTCGCTCTGAAAGCCGATCAGTCCGCGGGCGGGAATGCGGTAATCGAGCCGCGTTCGTCCCTGCGCGTCGGAGGCCATGTCGAAGAGGGCGCCGCGCCGTGCGCCAAGCGCTTCCATCACCGCCCCCTGGTGTTGAGCCTCGACGTCGACGGAAAGGATCTCGTACGGCTCGCACCGAACGCCATCGATTTCCTTGACGACGACGCGCGGACGAGAAACCGCGAGCTCGTAGCCTTCGCGACGCATGTTCTCGATCAGGATCGTCAGATGCAGCTCGCCTCGACCCGAGACGAGGAAGGCGTCGGTGTCGCTTGTTTCCTCGACGCGCAACGCCATGTTCGTCATGAGCTCGCGCATCAGGCGATCGCGGAGGTTGCGCGAGGTCACATATCGACCTTCGCGTCCGGCGAGCGGCGACGTGTTGACCTGGAAGTGCATCGACAGCGTGGGCTCGTCGATCGCGATCGGCGGCAACGCGTCCGGCTGCTCGGGCGTCGTGAGCGTCGTGCCGATCGTCAGATCGTCGATGCCGGTGACGACCACGATGTCGCCCGCGGCAGCGCGCTCGACCGGTGTGCGCTCCAGTCCCTCGAACATGTAAAGCTGGATGATTCGGCTGCGCCTTGGCGTCTCGCCCTGAACGAGCGCGCGCTCGACGATCGCCACCTCCTGCCCCGCGACAAGCTCGCCCCGCCGGATGCGCCCGATGCCGAGCCGACCGACGTAGCTCGAGTAATCGAGCGCGCTCATCTGCAATTGCAACGGCGCTTTCACATCGCTGGCGGGCGGAGGAACGCGGGCGAGGATCGTCTCGAAGAGCGGGCGCATGTTGGTGCATTCGTCCGCTCGTGACGGCGATTGCGCGATTTGCACGTCGAGCGTCGCCCAGCCTTGCAGCGCCGACGCGTAGACGACCGGAAAGTCGAGTTGCGCGTCCGTGGCGCCGAGGCGATCGAACAGCTCGAACGTCTGGTTCACCACCCACTCGGCGCGCGCACCGGGACGATCGACCTTGTTGACGACGACGATCGGCCGAAGCCCGAGCGAAAGCGCCTTGCGCGTGACGAAGCGCGTCTGCGGCATCGGTCCTTCGACCGCGTCAACGAGTAGCAGGACGCCGTCGACCATGCCGAGCACGCGTTCGACTTCGCCGCCGAAGTCCGCATGCCCCGGCGTGTCGACGATGTTGATGTGGACGACCTCGTCGCCATGCCGATAGCGGATCGCGCAGTTCTTCGCGAAGATCGTGATGCCGCGTTCGCGCTCGAGATCGTTGCTGTCCATCACGCGCTCGGCGACGTGCTGATGGGACGCAAAGGTGCCCGCCTGGAAGAGCAGCTTATCGACGAGCGTCGTCTTCCCGTGATCGACGTGAGCGATGATGGCGAGATTGCGAAGGTCGTGGCGAGCGGGCGGCATGTCTTGCGCGTTGCGCGCGGGAAGCAAAACCGTGCATTTTAGCCCGCGTAGCCTGGCTCGCGCCATGAAAATTTCGCAAAATCCGACGCTTACGCTATAATCCTCGTTCGGGCGGCCGTTCCGGTCACCGCCCTCTCCGCCGTCGGCCGAACGCGCTTCACGCTGTCGATGCCGACCGCGTTCTGACAACCCGAGACTTTCCGCTGCCTGGACCGGAAACCGCCGATGCGGTAGGCCGCGTTACAGGAGCATCGATGCATCCGATGAAGGCCGCCCCCGACGGGGGCCGCGGCGGCGCGCAGCCGCATGCGCGACAGCGTCGCGCGAATCAAACAAAGCATGTCGAAGCGGCAAATGCCGAGCGCGTCGTGGATCATGCGAGCGCCGAGCAACCATCGGTTCGCTTCGACGAACTCGGCTTGCGCGCCGAGCTATTGCGGGCGGTCGCGGAATCGGGCTACACGACGCCGACACCGATTCAGGCGCGCGCGATTCCCGAAATTCTCGCCGGGCACGACATCATGGGCGGCGCGCAAACCGGCACGGGCAAGACCGCCGGTTTCGGTCTGCCTATTCTTCATTTGCTGTCCCCGCACGCGAACGCGAGCCCGTCGCCGGCGCGGCATCCGGTGCGCGCGCTGATCCTTGCGCCGACGCGCGAGCTCGCCATTCAGAACGAGGAGGCTCTGCGCGAATACGGCAAGTACACGAACCTGCGCTCGACGTGCGTGTTCGGCGGCGTCGACATCCGCCAGCAGCTTCCGATCGTGCGCGCAGGTGTGGAGATCCTCGTCGCCACGCCGGGCCGCCTGCTCGATCACATCGAGCAGAAGAGCGTGTATCTCGGGCAGGTGGAGATCTTCGTTCTGGACGAAGCCGATCGCATGCTCGACATGGGCTTCATTCCCGACATCAAGCGAATCATGCGGCTGCTGCCGGCGAAGCGGCAGAACCTGTTGTTCTCCGCGACGTTCTCGAACGACATCCGCAAGCTCGCCGACGAGCTCTTGAACAAGCCGCGGCTGATCGAGGTCGCGCCGCGCAACACGGCAGCGGAAACCGTGCGACAGTCGGCGTACAAGGTGCCGCAGGAAGCCAAGCGTGCGCTCCTCGAGCATCTCGTCACGTCGCGCGACCTGTGGCAGGTGCTGTGCTTCGTGCGCACGAAGCATGGCGCGTCGCGGCTTGCGCGGCAGCTCGAACGCGACGGTCTTGCCGCGTCGGCGATTCATGGCGACAAGACACAAGCCGCGCGGCTCGAAGCGCTTGCGCAATTCAAGTCGGGCAAGCTGCAGGTGCTGGTCGCGACGGATGTCGCGGCGCGCGGTCTCGACATCGACGATCTGCCGCTGGTCGTCAACTACGAACTGCCGCACGTGCCCGAAGACTACATTCACCGTATCGGCCGCACGGGACGCGCGGGCGCGAGCGGCGAGGCTATGTCGCTCGTCGCGCCCGAGGAGGAGCGGTATCTGGCGGACATCGAGCGACTGCTGGCGAAGAAGGTTGCCATCGAAAGCGCCGATGGGTTCGACGTCGGCGAAGCGACGTCGACGCATCGTTCGCACGCTTCCGACACGCGCGGCAAGCGCACTCATGGCGATTCGCATGCCTCGCCGCGCGCCAATGGCGACGCGCGACGCGGTCGTGACACCGCCTCGTCTGCCCGGGAAGGTCCAAGCAGGGCCGACGCGCGACGCGCCGAGCGGGAAGCGGCGTACGCGAAGAATCCCGATCAGCCGATCGTCAAGCGCCCATCGGTCGGCGCGCATCCGCACGCTCACATTCACGCCGCGCGGCGGACCAAGCCTGTGCCGATGCTTCTGCAGAAGCGCCGCGTACCGGAACCGGAGAAGACCGGCTGATCGTCGATTTCACGCGGCGATCGTGGCGTCACGCTCGACCGGCAGGCCGGCTTCGCTCCACGCCTTCTTCCCGCCGGTGAACGCCGCCACGTCCACGTAGCCAAGCCGCGAAAGCTCGCTTGCCGCGATGTGCGAATTGCGGCAAGTATCGCTTGCGCAGTACACGACGATTGGCGTCGACTTGTCGGGCACGACGTCGGCGGCCTTGGCGCGGACCTCGTCGTGCGGCAGATGTCGCGCGCCGGGCAAGTGCCAATCCCGGTAGTACTTATCTGGCAGGGCTTCGAGCAGCACCAGCTGCGGGTTGGCGCGAAGGCGCGCCTGCAGTTCTTGGAGCGTCAGTTCCTTTGTCATCGTCTTCTCCGTAAGCGTGGAAGCCTCGGACGCATGCGTCGAGGTGCAATCGCGATATGATTGCAATTGCAACTATATCATGAATGATTCCATTTGCAACGATATTGCGGGACAATCCAGACGGTCGGAAGGGAGAGGCCATCGAACGGTCATGACCGGGCGCACACGGCTTGCAGTCCAGCGGCACGCATGGGCGGCATTCCTCGTCGCGCATGCGCGCCTGATCGAGCGCGTCGAGGCGGCGTTCCAGACGACTGGCCTGCCTCCGCTCGCGTGGTACGACGTGCTGTGGGCGCTCGAGAACGGCCCGGACGGCAGGCTTCGGATGCACGAGCTCGCCGAGCGCATCGTGCTTTCGCGCAGCAACCTCTCGCGGCTTGCCGATCGGCTCGAAAGGGCCGGACTGATCCGGCGCGAGGCTTGCGATGCTGATCGTCGCGGCGCTTATTGCGCGATTACCGACAAGGGCCGCGAGATGCGCAAGAGGATGTGGCCCGTCTATCGCGCCGAGATCGATCGATTATTTGCGCGTCATTTGACCGACACGCAGGCGCGCGTCATCGGAGACTGCCTGGAGCGGATTGCGTCTAGCGCACCAGGGAGCGAGTGACGGGGCGGCGTCGGCATGCTTGCTCACCGCTCATCCGGTTTCGGAGCGGCGGCCAGCGTCAAGTGGCACTATCTTGCGACTCGCCGTCAACTTGAACAATACTTCGTAGGCGAATCGCTACCGGAGTCTCTCATGCGCAAACAATTCATCGCCCTTCTCACCATGGCCACTCTGGCCATGGGGTCTTCGATATCGGCTCAAGATTCCCCGCCGCGATCCCAGGAAGCGAAACGGATAGAAGCGCTCGTGAATCGAGCCGCCAAGCTGGTCGAAACCGAAGGAAAAGCGGCTGCGTTCGCCAAGTTCAGAACCCGCAATAGCGAGTGGTGGTTTGGCAACACGTATCTGTTCGCGTATGACGAAAATCTGAATGTATTGTTGAACCCGGCGTTTCCGAAGCGAGAAGGAACGAACGTACACGGCCAAACGGATGCAAACGGCAAACCCATGCACGATGAGTTCCTGAAAGCGGTTCGAACGAACGGCTCTGGATGGGTGGATTACATGTTTCCCAAACCGGGTGAGACCAAGCCGTCGCGGAAATGGACTTACGTCAAGGGGGTCAGCATCGATGGAACACCAGGCCTCATTGGCGCAGGTTTTTATCCAGACCAGGCGCACTGACGCTGCGGGCGATCAACGCGCCTCTCGAAACGACGCTCGAGCAACCGTTGCTGATCAAGAACAAGCAACGCTGACATGATCCAAGGCTCCTGCCACTGCGGCGCAGTTCGATGGCAGTTCGAAGGACAGCCGGACGGAGCAACGGCCTGCAACTGCACCGTTTGTCGTCGCTACGGCGTGCTGTGGGCTTACGACTACGAAGGTGACGGCATCAAGGCCGAGGGCGAGACCCGCTCATACGTTCGAGGGAAAGCGATCGAGTTTCACTTCTGCGCCGTTTGCGGCTGCGTAGCTTTCTGGCGAGCACGGCAGGCGAATCATGATGGCCGTCGTCGCATTGCAGTCAACCTGCGCCTCGCCGAACCCGAAGCTGTGGCGCAAATACCGATCGACCACTTCGACGGGTTGAAAACGTTCGAAGATTTGCCGCGAGATGGTCGTTGCGTTTCCGATTACTGGTTCTAGCACGCCGACGCGGCGTCGAGTTGGCTTTTGCGTCGCGCCTACCCGCCCTGCCACGAAAACGGCGCGTATTGACCATTGTTGCGTCCGCTCGTGTCGTCCCAATCCATGCCGAGCGCGTGCACATGGCTTCGCAACGGATGCGCAAGCGCGACGCGGTCTGCGGCCGGATGGCCGGTATTGTCGAGATGGATCGGTTCGCGCGCCTCGGGGCTGATGCCCATTGCGCCTTCCGCCGCCATGTCGACGAGATTCGGCGCCTCGATCGACCATTTGATGCCGTCGCGCGTAAATCCGATGGGCGCCGATTCGACGCCGAGAAAATTACCGACCAATGACGAAAGCGCGCCCATCGGCCCACCGGCCGCGCCACTGGCGATCGCCGTAATCGCTTCGCGCTGCGCGTCGTTCGCGCGCTCGTCGGCGACGATTCCCACGGACCAGTTGCCCTTGTTCATCGCTTCCGGCGTCCGGCCGAGCACGATGAATCCCAAACCATCGAGCGCGACATCGCCGTATCGGCCACGCTCGATGGCGAAGCCCATTGCGAACGTGCACGAATCCTTGGTCGGGCGCGCCGCCATCTGCGTGGTTATGCAGGGACAAACCATGTCGCAACTGCACGTTTCGTAGTACTGGCCGCTCAGGTTCCACTTCGGCGTTGCCATGGCGAATCCTCCTCGTTCGGTGCCGATGCGTGATAATGCGCGTCTTCGCGTCGATCGTCACGTCCCGGGGACAGGATGCAGGTGACGAACAACGGTATTCGGCCGCGCCACGTTCGGCAGTGCGCACCAAGCCCGCCAGCATGCCGACCCTTGTCGCGAAGGCCGGGTATCGTCCATGCGCTCGGCATCGGCATGTCGCTGACCTTTCCTGCGTTCGGCGAGGATGTCGTGCGCGAGACGGACAGCGAGACGGTCGACATCAGCGTATACGTGACGGGAAGCAATATTCCTACCGTCGAGCGCGAGACCGCGCTGCCGCTGCAAATCATCACACGGGACGACATCGAGCGGACGAATCTTCAGACGGCTGCGCAACTCGTCGAGCGAATTTCGGCAACGACGAGCTTCAGCGCGTTCAACGAGTCGCAGGGATTGAAGAACGGCGCGAATGCGGCGGGATTCGCCGGCGGAGCGCTGCGTGGACTCGGTTACCAGTTCACGGTCGTGTTGCTCGATGGTCGGCGTGTCGCGCCGTACGCGTTCGCCCCCCGCGGCGTCGATCTCAACGCGATTCCTCTCGCAGCGGTCGACCGTGTCGAGGTACTGAAGGACGGCGCATCCGCCGTTTACGGCAGCGATGCGATTGGCGGCGTCATCAACTTCATTCTGCGCAAGGACTACCGAGGCGCCGAAGCGTTGGCGCAATACACTTCGCCCGAGCACACGGGCGGATATGAAAAGCGCTTCTCCGCCTCGCTGGGCTTCGGGGACAGCGCAACGCAACGACTCAATGCGTACGCGATCGTCGACTATCAAGAATTGGGCGGTGTCGCCTCGCGCGATCGACCGTTCGCTGCGCGAAGCTACATTCCCGACCAAGGCGTCGATCGCACGCAGATCGAATCCATTCCGGCCAACGTGGATACGCCGCAAGGCGTGCGAAATCCGAGTGGAAACGCGGCGAACGGCTATCGCAGCCCGAGCTGCGCCCGGCCGCTATCGTCTTCGATCGCCGGCAACGATTTTCAGTGCCGCTGGTTCGGCGACGGCTCGAACACGATCGTGCCCGCGAGCGAGCGCCTCGATATCGTCGGCTCGCTCG
>DATFCW010000110.1:0-6273 GCA_035252665.1 Casimicrobiaceae bacterium
TGATCTGCTTCGGCGGCGGTGGCGGCGGTGGCGGTGGTGGCGGCGGCGGCTTGACCGCCTCGACGATCGTCGCGGTCAGGGGCTTCTTGACGACCTGGATCACCTTGGCGCCGAGACCGGTCAATAGCGCCCAGATGATCAGCGCGTGAAAGAGGATCACGAACGTGATCCCGAGCACGTGTCGCGTCGGGTCGCGCTGCTGTCGTGCGTAATCCATGGGGTGTAACGATCCTGCCCGCTACTCGTTGATGAATTGCTCGCTGCCGACGATGCCGATCTTCGTCAGCCCGAGCCGTTGCGCCGACGCCATGACTTCCGCGACGACCGCGTATTTCGCGAGCTTGTTCGGCCGCAGGTGAACCTCGGGCTGCGGATTCTCGTGCGCGGCCTCGCTGATCTTCGCTTCGAGCATCGCGCGGTCGGGCACGACCTCGCCGTTCCAGTACACCTTGCTCTGGTCGTCGACGTCGATCCTCACCACTTCGGGCAGCGTGAGCGGCGGCGGCGGATTGCCGATCGGAAGATTCAGGTTCACCGCATGAAGCTGGATCGGGATCGTGATGATCAGCATGACGAGCAGCACGAGCATCACGTCGATCAGCGGCGTCGTGTTGATGTCGATCATCACGTCCATCTCGCTCGAGCGGCTCGGCGTGCCGACGTTCATGGCCATGGTGGCGGCTCCTGCGTCGCGTGTCAGCTCGCCGCTTGCGCGCGCGGCGGTGGCTCGGTGATGAACGAGATCTTCGAGATGCCGGCGCGCTGGCAAGCGTAGACCACGCGGCCGACGCCGTCATAGTTGCCGCGCGCATCGCCGCGGATCTGCACCTCAGGCTGCGGCGTCATCACGGAGATTTTCTTCAGCCGGTCGACGAGCTGGTCGGTCGTCTGCATCCGCAGGTCGTTCCAGTAGATCCGGTCCTGCGCGTCGACGGAGATCACGATGTTCTCGGGCTTCGTCTCGCGGATCTCGTTGCGCTCCTTCGGCAACTCGACGGGCACCGTCATCCGTACGACCGGCACCGTGATGAGGAAGATGATCAGGAGCACCAGCATCACGTCGACGAGCGGCGTCGTGTTGATCGTGGAGATCGCCTCGTCCTCGTCGGACGGGGTGCCGACGTTCATCGCCATCGCGAGACCCCGATCAGGCTGTCGCGACCGCCGCGGCCCTTGCCGGCGACGACGTCGCGGCTGGCGACGAGGCGGCCGACAGCAGGACCGCGTGCAGGTCGGCGGCGAAGCCGCGCACGCGATCCATCGCCGCCTTGTTGCGGCGGATGAGCCAGTTGTAGCCGAGCACCGCGGGAACCGCGACGGCGAGACCGATGGCCGTCATGATCAGCGCCTCGCCCACCGGACCCGCAACCTTGTCGATCGATGCCTGGCCGGCGATGCCGATCGCGGTGAGCGCGTGATAGATCCCCCACACCGTGCCGAACAGTCCCACGAACGGCGCCGTGGAGCCAACGGTCGCGAGGAATGCGAGCCCGTCCTGCGTGCGGCTCTGCACGTTGTCGATCGCTCGCTGAATCGACATGCTGATCCACGTGTTCATGTCGACGCCGCCAAGCAAGCCTTCGTGCTTGCTCGTCGCCTCGATGCCCGATTCGGCGATGAAGCGGTACGGGCTTCCTTCGCGCAGCTCGGCCGCGCCCTTCTGCACCGAGGGCGCCTTCCAGAACGTGCGGTCGGCCGCCCGCGCCTGGCGATTCATCCTCGATTGCTCGTAGAGCTTCGTGACGATGATGTACCAGCTACCCGCCGACATCAGCACCAGGATGCCGAGCGTGATCCGCGCGACGAGGTCGCCGCCCTTCCAGAGCGCTTCGAGGCCGTACGGATTTTCGAGCACCTCGGTCGTGGCGCCGGGTGTTTTCGCGGCGGGCGCCGGGGCCGGCGTTGCCGAAGGCGCGGGGGCGGCACCCGGCGGCGGCACCTCGGCGGGCGCAGCGCTTTGGGCCGGTGTCGTCGATGGCGCTTGCGCGGTTGCCGCAAGCGGGATCGCCGCGATCGGCAACGCAAGCATCAGGGCCGCGGCGAGGTTCGCCAGACGGTTCGTGTTCAACATGTGATCTCCATGCGAATGTTGGTCATCGATCTTCCGGGACATCAGGCGATGCGGATGGCGCCATGCGTCGTGCGCGATCGACATGCCACGCACGCGGCGCGGCGCTTCGCTCACTTCGTTGGCGATTGAATGCGACCGGGGCGGCCGACGCCTCCAATGCGAAACATGCGGCCGATGCCCCCGAGGTCCACCCGAAAAGCATCCCTGGCCCCGCCTGCATGGGGCCGGGCGGTGTTTACGGAAAATCGCGCGATTTTACACAATGCCGCCCGGATGTCCACCGGACGCGACGAGCGTCGTCAGGGTCAGACACCAGTTTCCGCGGTTCTTGCGGAAAGTGGTGTCTGACCCTGCATTGGTTTTTTTACGACCTCGCTGCACGGTTCGTCGCGCAGATTGCGCTTTGATCGCCGATTCCGCGGCTTTGTCGCATGCGCCTTGTCGGCATGGCGACGCGCGCGGAGGATGCGACGCGTAACGAGTTTCCGCGGTTTCGATCTTTCGATGAATCAGTGAATCCGCGGCGACGCGCCAGTGCATCGAATCGCAGACTTATCACCAAGAACGACATGGAGACCTCGATGAACGCCTACGAACCCCGCACTCCCCGCGCGCTGCTCGGATTCGCCGCCATCGCGCTGACGGCCGGCACGCTCGCGCTTTCGGTGCTGTGGCCCGCGGAATTGCCGCAAGCGATTGCGCAACAGGATCTCGCGACGCGCATCGAAAGCGAGCGCTGCGTGCCCGACAGCGATACGCTCGTCAGCGGCATCGACGTCGTCGCCGTCCGCAACACGCATGTTGCGCCGATTGCGCAATGGCACGTGGCGCACTGGCCGCGCGGCTGACATTTTGGGGTCAGAGACGAAACTCTCGTTGCAGCTTGGCATGGCGAGCGTCATGCACGAGTTTCGTCTCTGACCCCAACTGGTTAATCAATGAATCAGCGGCACCGTCGTCGCCATGTCGTAGTCACGAACCGCCTGGAACTTGTCCTCGAGTTGCAGGTAGCGCGCAGCCTTGACGGAAGGCAGCGCGCGCATCAGGCGGTTGCGAAGTCGCATGCGTGATTTCGCCTCGGCTTCGTCGACGGCCATCAACTCGGTGATCAGGTTCTTCGCCGCGACGTTCGTCATTGCCTTGTCGCGAAACATCAGACTTTCGAGCGCGATCACGCGCCGCCGGCTCGTCTGATCGAGATTGCGCTGATACGCGTCATAGATCGGCCAGAAGCGCTTCGCTTCCGCGGGCGTGAGCGCGAGCACCGACGCGACGTACGCGCGCTTGTCGGTTTTCATCGCCTGGCGCAGCGCCTGCATGTCGGTCGCTTCGTCGGCGCTCGGGCTGGCCGGTTGCGTCTGCGCGAACGCGGCCGGGACGAACGCCGTGGCAAGCGCGAAAAATGCGGCGAGTGCTATTCGTTTCATTGGATCCCCCTGGTGTGCGATGGCGTCCTCGAAGCCGCTCATGCGCGCTTCCGGACGCGAAATATATACATTCCGGCAAACAGGTCCGGGAACTGCGCTTCGAACCTCTCGAAGTTGTCGAGATCGGCCATCGCCGGATCGGACGGAAACTGTCGCAGATAGCGCCTCGCGTGCGGCACCGAAAGCACGAAGCCGGCGAAGGACAAGCCGGCCTCATCGACCAGTCGCCGCACTTGCGGCAAAGTGAAGCGATGCTCGCACGCGTGAAACAACAGATCGCGACATTCGCTCGTCGTGTAGAAATCGCGGCGTCGCGCAAGCGTTGCGAATCGCTGTCCCTCGTCGCGGGACATCATTTCCTGCCGGCAACGACGTATATCGGCATTCGTCCCGGCGTAGCCGCGCTCGGCGATGAACGCCTTCGCGGCAATCACGTCGGCTCGGGCGCGCTCGCTGTAGAGACCGAGCAGCATTGCACCGTTCGGCGCGAGCACGCGCACGAGCTCGCGCAGGCCACGGATCGGCTCGTCGAGATGATGCAGTACGCCGACGCACGAGATGAAATCGAATGTCCGTCGGAGCGAGCCGATCTTCAGGATGTCGGCCTGCGCGTGCTCGACGTTGCCGACGCCGAGGTCGCGCGCCTTGCGCGTGGCGTAGGCAAGGCTCGCGAGGCTCAGATCGACGGCAAGGACTGTCGCCTGCGGCAATGACTGCGCGAGCTCGATCGATTCCTGTCCGGTGCCGCAGCCGGCAATGAGCACCTGCACGCTTCGTGGCGCCGCGCCCGCAAGCGAAGATCGCGCCGCGGCAGCTTCGGTCGTAACCGCGCCGAGCGCGCCTGCGTAATGCGAGGCGAGCAACGCGGCCAGGTTCGAAGGCCGAAGCGTTACCCATTTCGGGTACGGATGCTCCTCGTACTGGTCGCGCACCTGCGTAGATACCCGATCGTCGATGCCGGTCGGTCGACGAATCGAACCGCGCAGATCCCGCTCCTGCCGCGGCTCGCGCACCTGTTGCGTGAGGAGCGCGTCGACCGGTTCCGGCCACGCGTGCGCCAGCAGCGATTCGGCATTGACGAGCGAATGCAACGGAAAGTACGCGGCAACGATCGCGAGATCGATCGCGGGTGGCGCTTCACCACGACCTGACCACCGCGAAACGCCATCGCGCAGCGCCCGTGCGCGCCCCATTTCGTCATCAGCGGACGAAAAGACGTAATCGTTGATGAAGCATTGCCTCGCCAGCGCGCACGCGAACGCGAACGCGCGATCATCGAGGTCGCGCGCATTGGCGTCGTCGAGCATCGCAGCGCGCGCAAGCGTCAGGAAACGCTCGAAATTCGAATCGCACGCCGGCGTGCTTTCGAGCAGGGTACGAAGCAGAACGTTGCCAAAGACAGCTTGCTCTCGATCGCCGAACAGCGCGTTCCAGTCCAAACGAGCGGGCCACGTGTCGAGCGCACGCGCGATGAGGGGACGAAGACCGGCATCGTTCGCGAGCAGCCGCATGCATGCGCCGGCAAGCTCGGCCGGACGTGCCCACGGCACGGTCAGCGCGCGCAGCGCCATCGCATCGATGCGAGGATCGGCCGAAGCAAGGCTCGCTTCTTCGAACGCATTGACGAAGCCCGCGATCGCATCAGGCGTCTCCTCGATTGCGAGTGCGGACGCGTACATCGCGAGCGCGTCGTCCGCGCGCTCCAACGAGAGCAGTGCGTCGCCGAGGCGCACGCGCGCGTTCGCGAAATCGGGCACAAGCGAGACCACGTTGCGATACGCGTCGACAGCCTCATCGAACGCGCGAAGGTCGGTCAGCGCATTGCCGAGGTTGAACCAGAGATAGGGCGAGCGCGCGCCGATTGCGAGCACGCTCCTGTACGTCTGCACCGCTTCTTCGCGACGCCCGAGATCGCAGAGGATGTTCCCGAGATTGACGTGCGCGTCGACGTATCGAGGCTCGAGCGAAACCGCCGTGCGGAAGCTCCGCTCCGCCTCGTCGAGACGGCCGCGGTCCTTCTGCGCGATGCCAAGGCCGTTGTGCGCGCGAGCGAAGCGGGGCGCAAGCGCAAGCGCCGTCTGGTAGCGCCCGATGGCCTCGTCGACCCGCCCTTGCGCATGCAGCACGAGGGCCGCATCGTTGTGATAGATCGGATTGGCGGCGGCGAGCCCAACCGCGCGCTCGATCAGTTCGAGCGCTTCGTTTTCCTGCCCGCGCTGGTGCGCGATCAAGCCCAGTCGATGAAGCGCATCGGGCTCGTCGGGCGCATGCGTCAAGACCGCGCGATAGCCCGCCTCGGCATCGGCAAGGCGTCCCTGCTTGTGAAGCTCGAAGGCATCCGCCAGCGCCTTCGCGACCACGGTGGATTTCATGACATCCGAAGATAGCGGAACGCGCACGAAAAAACAGGGGGCCGAAGCCCCCTGCCAGTCGTACTGCAAGGTACTGCCGTTTTTGTTATTTCCAGCGGAACGTGACCGTCCCGTAGACGAAGCGGGCCCGCGGGTCGTAATACGACGGGTCGAACCCGACGATGAACACCGATTGCTGGTTCGAGACCGGCGGATTGGTGTCGAACAGGTTCTTGACGCCGACGGTGAACTTCCAGTTCTTGAGCCCCGAGTACGATGCCTGTAGGTCCCAGATCGACAGCGAGCCCACCTGGCGGTTGTTGCCGTCGAGATCGGTCTGCTGGTCGACGTACGACGTCTGATACGTGTTGGCGAGCACCGCCTGCCAGGGTCCGAAGTCCCACGTCGCGGAGACGTACTGCTT
>DATFCW010000111.1:0-4606 GCA_035252665.1 Casimicrobiaceae bacterium
AGCGTGAGCGGCCACGCGCCGCGCGGCGCGTGCGCGACCGCTGAAACGTAGGTCGCGGCCAGCGTTCCGGCCGCCATGCGCTCGTCGGCTAGAAGGTCGCCGTCCCACCAGTCCTCGACCGTGACGAGCGTGCGTCGCGCGGCGTGCGCCGTGTACGCGAGATCGCGCCTGCCGCCGATCCACACGTTTCCGAAGCGATCGCCCCATGCCGCGTGAAACAGGAAGACGTCGGGATTGATCGCCGGCACGAGGACCACGCGATCGTTCGCATCGCCGAACGGGTTGTCGACGACGCGCCAATCGTCGCGATGGTGCAGCAGATCGGAGCCAAGGATGCCGCGCACGGCGGCGAACGGCTGTCCCTTCTCGCCCGCCTGCAGCGCCGCATGGATCGCCGGGCACGTGGAGTCGCGCAGCACGATCGTGCCTTCGCTGACCGCCGCGCGAAATCGCGGGCCCACGCCGATCTCGTTGATCACGATGCCGCCGCACTCGACATGTGCGACGCAACCGGCGCCGATCAGGAGGTCCGCCTGCATGCCGCAGACAGGCACGCACAAGAGCCGCAGGTCGCGAATGCCGTGTCGGATCATCGCACGCGTTGCCTCCATTGCTGCACCGCTCTCGTCTTTCGGAATCGCGAGCATCGAGCCGCGCTCGATGGAGCCGACGAGTTCGTCGATGTCACCGAGCATCGCTGTCTCGGGCATGGCGGCGCTTCCCTTCAACGCCCCGTGGCCTGCGAGCGCAGCACGGTATCGAGGCCAATCAGACGCTGGACGAGGAGCAGAAGACCCATCCCGAGCAGCATGACGAGCGTCGACGAGGCGAGGATCGTCGCGTCGAAGTCCATTTCGAGCGAATGGAAGATCGCGACGGGAAAAGTCACGAGGTCGCGACCGGCGAGAAACAGCGAAATCGGGACATCGCCGAACGAGACCATGAACGCGTACACCGCACCCGCGAAAATGCCGGGAACGATGACGGGAAGCGTGACACGGCGAAACGTTCGCCAACGCCCCGTGCCGAGACTCTGCGCGGCCTCCTCGAGTCGCTCGTCGAAACGTTGCAGGACCGCGGTAACGCTGCCGATCACGTACGGCGTGAGCACGAAGAAATGCGCGAGGACGAGCCCGATCAGCGAGCCGACGAAATGACTGCCGAGCACGTCGTCGACCGCGTAGTAGGCGTAGAAGAACGAGAGACCGACGATCAGCGCCGGGATCTGGAGCGGCAGGCGAAAGATCGTCCCGGCCAGGTCGCGCCCGCGCATGCGGCTTCGGACCAATCCGAGCCCCGCGGGGATCGCCATCGCGCACGCCAGCAGCACGGCGAGCGCCGCTACGGCGACGCTCAAACCCACCGACCACATCTGCTCGCGCGGAATCGCGAAATACCAGTCGAGCGACAGCCGCTGCGGCGGAAAGACGACCGCGCCGGCGCGCGTCGATCCGCCGTTGAGCGACGCGCCGACGATCACGAGGAGCGGCGCAAACAGGAACACGTACACGCATGCAATGGCGAGCGTCGACAACACCGCCGTAATCTGCACGCGGATGCCGAGGCCGGCCATGCGATCGCTCGTCCACGCGACTGCCGCGACAACGTGTGCGCGCCACGCGCGGACACGATCGCGGAGCTGCGCGACGAGGGGACACTCGAATGTCCGGCGAGCGGCGGGCGCGCGGCCTTGTACCTGGATGCGCGCGAGGAGCGGAACGGACACGACGTTGACGAGCAGCACGAGAAGCGTGAGCACCATCGCGAGCGCGCTCGCGGTCGCGTATTTCGTCTCGGTGAATACCGCCTGGTAGATTACGACCGGCAATGTCAGTACGCGCCCGGCCCCCATCAGGATCGTCGACGCGAACGCGCCCATGCTGAGGTTGAACACCGTGAGCGCCACCGCGGTAAGCCCCGGCATGCTGAGCGGCAGCACGACGCGCCACAGTACGCGCCAGCGCCCACACCCCTGGATCGCCGCTGCCTCCTCGAGCGCGGACGGAATCGTTCGGATGACGCTGTAGAGCAGGAGCACGGCGAACGCAAGCGAATAAGCAATGAGTCCGACGACGACACCGACCGTATTGCCGAGGAGCGTCACCGGGTGATCGACGATGCCCGTCGACATCAGCAGGCGGTTGAGACCGCCGTCCTTACCGAAGATGATGATCAGACCAAGTACCTTGATGGGGACGGAGACGAGAGAGGCGAGGAGCACCGCCGTCAGCATCACGATGCTCCAGCGCGACGACATGCGCGCGATGGTGTAGGCGAGCGGATAGGCGAAGAGTATGCAGCCCGCAGTCGCCAGCGCCGACACGACAAACGTCGTTCCGATTACGCTGCGATAGAGCGACGAGCGCAGGACTGCAACGTAATTGGCGAGGCCCACGGCGGGCCCCGTCATGCCGAAGCCCATCTCCTTGTAGAAGCTCTTCTCGAGGAATGCGAACTGCGTGGCGACGATCATGCCGAGCGACAGCGCGAGCGGCACGAGCAGGAACCAGTGCCAGCGTGCCTTCATTGCCGGGTGGTCGACTCCGAGATCACCATTCTTTGCGACGTCGGGTGTGTCATAGCTTGCGCATTGGCGATCATTGACGAAAGAGTTTGCAGTGGCATGGATCCCAGCCGATTTCCAGTCGCTCGCCGATGCAGCCCGCGCGCCCGGGACGCGTCTCTACCTGGAACGTCGCAGAATTCGGGAGCCGCAGGCGTATCTCGTCGAAGGTACCGATGAAGATCTTGTCCTCGATCGTTCCCGCCACGCGGTCGAAACGATTGTCGCCGGTGTCGGTCGCGATCACTTCGATCTCGTCGGGACGGATGCCGAGCACGACCTGCTCGCCGACGGCCACCCCGTTGGATCGCGCCGCACGCAGCATGCCGAGCTCGGTCCGCACGATGATCGCGTACGGGTCGAGCGCGACAATGCTTCCCTGCACCAGATTGATCTTCCCCATGAAGTTCGCAACGAACTGCGAGTGCGGCGATGCGTAGATTTCCGCCGTGGTTCCGCATTGCTCTATTGCACCGGCGTTCATTACCGCGATGCGATCCGAGATGCGCATCGCCTCGCTTTGGTCATGCGTCACATAGAGCGTCGTGATGCCGAGCGTCTTCTGAATGCGCCGGATTTCGAGCTGCATCGCCTCGCGAAGCTTGAGGTCGAGCGCGCCGAGCGGCTCGTCCATCAGCAGCACACGCGGCGCGTACGCGATGGCCCGCGCGAGCGCGACGCGCTGCTGCTGGCCGCCGGACAGTTGTGCCGGGTAACGGTCGCGACTGTCCGGGAGACCGATCAGTTCCAGGAGCTCGTCGACGCGGCGGCGGATGCGAGCATGCGCCTCACCACGCTCCTCGAGGCTGAAACCGATGTTCCGCGCAACGGTCAGGTGCGGGAACAGCGCGTAGCTCTGGAACACCATCCCGATCGAGCGTCGATTCGGGGGCAGCCGTGTGACGTCGGCATCGTCGATGAGGACCCGGCCCCGCGTCGGCTCGATGAATCCGGCGGCGAGGCGAAGAAGGGACGTCTTGCCGCAGCCCGACGGCCCGAGCAGCGTAAGAAGCTCGCCCTGCTCGACGGTCAGCTCGACTTCGTGCACCGCCCGCGTCGTGGCGTAGAACTTGGTGACGCGATCGAATCGAAGATGAGGCATCAACCGGCGCGACTAGCGGAGCATGACGTTGCTCCACTCGTCGTGCCATTTCGTCAGGTCGATCTTCTCGAAGTCCACCGTGCGCATGTTGCGGATCTCTTCGGGGGTCAGGCTCATCAGCTCGCTCAGCATCGGATCCTTGGCAAGCTCCTTCAAGGCGTCCTTGTTGACGGGTATCGACCCGAGGCGCTTGCCGAGCTCCAACTGGATGCTCGCGCTGATGTAGCGGTTGACGAAGTAATGAGCAGCGGCCGCGTTCGCGCTGCCTTTCACGAAGGCCATGTAACCGCGCTCGAAGAATCCCGTCTTGTCGCCCACCTTCAGATTGGCGAAGCTCGCCCATGCATGGCCGGCGCGTCGAAGCCGAACCGCCCAGCCGGCGTTCATGAAGCTCGCCCAGATGTCGCCGTTGGCCATGGCAGTCGCGGCAGCCGGCGCACCGGTGAAGAACTGGGTCGCCCCGAGCGCCTTCATCGCCTTCAGCCCGGGAACGATGTTGTCCTCGCTTCCGCCCGAATCGATCGCGAACCCGAGCACGGCGAGCAATCCACGCGTCAGGTTGTTCTCGATGTTCGGTACACCGATGCGGCCCTTGAGCTTGGGATTCAGAAGATCGCTGTAGCGCGTGGGCTTGGGCAGTCCGAGCTCGCGGAACTTGTCGGCGTTGTACGTGACCCCGTCGTCGAAGGCCCAGTCCGGAACGAGCAAGTCATCCTTGATCGGCGTCACGAGGTCCGCCTTGTTCGGCAGCTTCGACACGTCGAATTTCTGCAGCACACCGGCATGAAGGAAGAACGGCACATCGGGCTCGCCCACCTCCGTCAGGTCGAACGGGGGTGTCTTCCCGCGCGCGGCAATCAGTTTCGCGAGATGCACGCTCGGCGGGCCGGTGTCGAACTCGACCTTCGCACCGAGCTTTTCCATTTCCGCGCCGATCAATT
>DATFCW010000112.1:0-36354 GCA_035252665.1 Casimicrobiaceae bacterium
CGGGCGGCGCGGCGCCGGCGGAGCCGTCGCCCGAGGCGGAGTAGGCGCGGTCAGACCAGTTTGGGGTCAGAGACGAAACTCGCGAAACGCCAATGCGAAGACCGCCGCCATACCATGAGTTTCGTCTCTGACCCCAAACTGGTTGCTCAGTGGTCCTCGACGATCACCATCCAGCCCACGCCGAAGCGATCGGCTAGCATCCCGAAGCTCGGCGAGAAGAACGTCTTGGTGAGCGGCATGCGGACCTGGCCGCCTTCGGACAGCGCTCCGAAGATGCGCTTCGCTTCGGCCTCGTCCTTCGCGGTGATCGAAAGCGAAAAGCCGTCGAAGTGCGGCTTGCCTTGGCACTGACCGTCGGAGGCCATGATTCGCGCATCGCCGATGCGCAGGCTCGCATGCATGATCTTGTTCTCGGAGCCAGGCGGCATCATGCCGGGCCGCGGCGGCTCGGGCGAGTCCTTGAAGCGCATCAGCATGTCGACGCTCGCGCCGAGCACCTTGCGATAGAGCTCGATCGCTTCCTCGCAACGACCGTCAAAGAACAGGTAAGGTTCGACTTTCATCCGATCTCCTTTTCGGTGACAAGATAATTTGCGGGCATCGACGGCGCCGGCGCCTGCGCGGCAGCAATGTTTTCGGCAACCGGACGCACTTCGATCGATCCGGTGCGCGCGCCCGGAATCTTCGCCGCGACGAGAATCGCTTCGTTGAGATCGCGCGCTTCGATCAGATAGTAGCCGCCGAGGTGCTCCTTCGTTTCGGCGTAGGGGCCGTCGGTCGTCGTCAGCTTGCCGTTGCGTACGCGAAGCGTAATGCCGGTGGAGGGCGGCAGCAGCCGGTTGCCGCTGACGTAATGCCCGCTTCGGCGAATGCCCTCGGTGTAGGCCGCGTATTCGCCGGTGCGCTTCGCCGCTTCGGTCACCGACAGCGGCTCGAAAACGCTTTCGCCTCGTATCAGACACAGAAATTTCATCGTGAAGCTCCTTGAAGTCAATGCGCGAACTCGACCGGTCGCACTTCGACGACGCCGCCGGCGCGAAGCGTCGGAATGCGACGTGCGATCGCGATCGCTTCGTCGAGGTCCTTGCAGTCGACGAGGTGATAGCCGCCGAGCTGCTCCTTGGTTTCGGCGAACGGGCCGTCGGTGACGACCGGCTTGCCGGCTTGCTCACGCAAGGTGGTCGCTGTGTGGCTCGCGCCGAGTTTCGCGCCCGCGCGATAGTGGCCGCTCGCCGTCAGGCTTTCCTGGAACTCGCCGTATTCGCGCATGATCACGTCGCGCTCGGATTGCGGAATACGTTGCCAGCGGTCCTCGTTGAAACAGCACAGCAAGAGGTATTGCATCGTCGTCTCCTTGGTCGAAGCATCGATCTGTCCCTGACATCCATTGGTCGAACGGCGGCAAGCCAAATCGACAATTGAAGAAGCGCCTTACTCTATGCGGTCAATGCTGCCAGGCGGCGTGCGAGAAAGCGGCGCTCCGGCTCCTGCTTCGCAAGCGCGATCGCGCGTTCATACGCTCCCCGCGCGTTTGCCGCGTCGCCCTGCCGGCGGTAGAGATCCGCACGCGCCGCGTGGACGAGGTGATAGTCGGCGAGGTCGCCACGCGCGAGGATCGCATCGATCAGGGTGAGCCCCGCCCGCGGACCGTCGCGCATCGCGACCGCCACGGCGCGATTGAGCTCGACGATCGGCGAGGGTTCCATTCGGTACAGGATGTCGTAGAGCGCGACGATCTCCGCCCAATCGGTCGCGTCGCTTGTCGGCGCGTTCGCATGCACGGCGGCAATCGCCGCCTGCACCGTGTAAGCACCAAAGCGACGCGAAGCAAAGACTTCGCGAACGAGCCGCGAGCCTTCGTCGATCTGCTCGCGATCCCAGCGTGAGCGATCCTGATCGTCGAGCAGCACGATCTCGCCGTCCGCGGATGCGCGGGCGTCGCGTCGCGATTGCTGCAGCAGCATGAGCGCCAGCAACCCGATCGCTTCGGGATCGGGCAACAGCGCGACGAGCAGCCGCCCGAGGCGGATCGCTTCGGTCGCGAGATCGACGCGCATCAACGAAGGTCCCGACGACGCCGAATAGCCTTCGTTGAAAACGAGATAGATGACGCGCAGCACGCTGTCGAGCCGCGCCGGCAACTCGCTCGTCGACGGCACTTCGTACGGAATGCGCGCGTCGCGAATCTTTCCCTTCGCGCGCACGATTCGCTGTGCGAGCGTGGACGCGCCGGTCAGGAACGCCTGCGCGATCGCCTCCGTCGTAAGCCCGCACACCTCGCGCAATGTCAATGCGACCTGCGCGTCGGGCGACAGCGCCGGGTGGCAGCAGGTGAAGACGAGCCGCAGCCGGTCGTCCTCGATGTCGTCCGCGTCCGTCGGCACGCTTTCGTCGGGAATCTCGTCCACGTCGAGGCCGATGTCGTCGATCGCGTCGAATTTCGCGCGTCGCCTTATCCCGTCGATCGCCTTGAAGCGGCCAGCCGACACGAGCCACGCTCGCGGATTGGCGGGAACGCCGTCGCGCGGCCACGTCTCGAGCGCAGCACGAAACGCATCGTGCAGCGCCTCCTCGGCGATGTCGAAATCGCCGAGGAGTCGGATCAGCGTCGCGAAGATGCGCCGCGATTCCTCACGGTAGATCGCGTCGAGCGTCTGCGCGATGGTGGCGTGCTGCTCGTCGGTCATTCGCTCGCGTTCGAAGGTGCAACGTCAGCGCACGCCCTTCGACAATTTCTCCGCTTGGGCGCGCACGCGCGCTTCCTGCTCGCGCAACTCGGGGGTGAATTCGTCGCCAAAATCCTCCGCCTCGAACAACGGACGAATCTCGATCACCGCGCGCTCGCCGGGCATCGGATCGGGGCAGCGCTTCACCCATTCGATGGCTTCTTCCTTCGACTTGCACTGCCAGAGCCAGAAGCCCGCGACGAGCTCCTTCGTCTCGGCGAACGGGCCGTCGACGACCGATCGCTTCGCCCCGTCGAACACGACGCGCGCGCCTTTCGAGCTCGGCTGCAAACCTTCGCCGGCCAGCATCACGCCGGCCTTGACGAGCTCTTCGTTGAACTTGCCCATCGCCGCGAGGAGTTCCTCGGTCGGCATGGCGCCGGCTTCGCTGTTCGGGGTTGCCTTGACGATCACCATGAATCGCATTGTCGTTTCTCCAGTCGCTCAGGTTATAAGGGTGGAGCAGGGCGCCCACGCCAGATGCGCCTCGCCCTCGCTCGTACCCTGTTGACGAATGGCTCGGGCCGAAATCGACATCGCCTGTTGTGTTGCGAATTCCCGCGTCGATTTTCGATCACCGAAATGCTTCGCTCGATCCGCCGATCGTACCCGCGACGGCAGGACGTTGAACGGACGGCGGGAAGCTCCTATCCTCGCATTCGTTCCGATGCACACAACGGAGGAAACATGCATACCGTGATCCGCTATGCGCTCGCCGCGTGCCTTGTCGCGATCCTCGGCCTCTTCTCCGAGAGCGCAGCGGCTACGATCGCGGCGCTCGTGCCGATCGCGCTCTGACGATCCTTAAAACGTGCTGCAGGAGAAGAAGCCGCGGTGGCCGATGCAGTTCGTCGTGGAGAACGCCCGCCGTTGCAGGTCGTCGCGGTGCGCGAGGCGTAGCACGCACTCGCGCCACGGATCGGTATCGGCCTTGTAGCCGAGCTTCTCGCAGCCCGGCCCGTACACGGCAATCATTTCGTCGACCTCGCGCTCGACGGCGGCGGCGCGCTGCGCCGGCGTCGCGCAGCCGGCGATCAGCAGCAACAGCAGGGACGGCAGCAGGATTCGCATGATGCTTTCCTTAAAGCGGACACTCGATGCAAACCGACAATACGCGTCGATTGTTCCTCGGACCGCGCGCACGACGGTCGCGTTTCGGCAATGAGCTCTCGCCAAATGCCGGCAGGCATCGCGGGACGTCGTCCCGAATCCTACGCGCGCTCTATGCATTGTCCTACGGCGTCTTCGGGTCCGGGCCGATCCAGCCTGAAAATGCGCTATGCGAACCTGACCTTCATCTTCGTCACGAGGTCATCACGATGAACGCCAGAAGGACTTTGCTTGCGCTTTGCGTTGCCGCTGCTTCCGCCGCGAGCCTCGCACCAGCAGGCGCGCTCGCCGACGTCGTGGTCCGCTTCGGGCCGCCGCCGCCGCGGTACGAGGTCGTGCCGGTTCCCCAGCCCGGCTGGGTGTGGGTCCCCGGTTACTGGAACTGGAACGGCCGCCGGTACGTGTGGGTGAAGGGACACCGCGTCCATGCAAGGCGCGGCTATCACTGGGCGCCCGATCGATGGGTCGACCGCCATGGTCGCTGGTATCGCGAGCGCGGACACTGGGATCGGGACTGACGGTTTATAGGCCCGGTATGATCACCGCTTCGATCGATGAGGCGGTGAGAATGTGTCCTTGACCGACGGGCGCCGGCCGCTTTCGCGCGCCGATTTTTCGAGCCTTCTTCGCCTGGTGCTGCAGCGGCCGGGCGGCAGCGGGCTCGCGCATTGGTTGCACAGCTTTTCGCTGCACGTCGTTACCGGCTTCGCGGCGGTGTTCGTTCACTACGCGCTGATGTACGCGGCGATGCGTGGCGGCGTGACGCCGGTTCCGGCAAGCGCACTCGGATTCTCGGCCGGGGCGGCGACGCGCTTCGTGCTCTCTTACGCGCACATATTCCGCCCGACCCGGGGCGTGCCGACGGCCGGGGCGCGCTTCGTCGTCGCGATCGCGGCGCAGCTCGCCGCGAATTCGGCCTTGCTCGCCGCATTCACGGATTCCGGCGTCGCGGTGTGGCCGGCACAGGTCGCAACGACGATCGTGCTCACATTCGCGAACTATCTCGTTTATCGCTGGTGGGTTTTTCGCTGACGCGATGCTGCACGGGCAGAAGATCGCGGTAGTGATGCCGGCGTACCGTGCCGCGAAGACGCTCGCGCGATGCTTTCGTGCGATTCCCCATGAAGTCGTCGACGTAACGCTTCTCGTCGACGACGCGAGCGACGACGAGACGA
Organism: Casimicrobiaceae bacterium; assembly: GCA_035252665.1. Taxonomy (GTDB): domain Bacteria; phylum Pseudomonadota; class Gammaproteobacteria; order Burkholderiales; family Casimicrobiaceae; genus VBCG01. The sequence continues at coordinate 5,012 of DATFCW010000112.1, forward strand.
TCGCGGTTGCGCGCGAGCTCGGCATCGCGACGCATCGTCATTCGCGAAACCTGGGCTACGGCGCGAACCAGAAGACGTGCTATCGCGCCGCGCTCGCCGAAGGCGCGGACATCGTGGTCATGCTGCATCCCGACTACCAGTACGAGCCGAGGCTCATCACCGCGATGGCCGGCATGATCGCGTCGGGCGTCTACGACGTCGTGATCGGCTCGCGAATTCTCGGCAATACCGCCCTTCGCGGCGGCATGCCGCGGTACAAGTACGTTGCGAACCGTTTTCTCACGGCGATCCAGAATCTGGCCATCGGGACGAAGCTGTCGGAGTTCCACACGGGCTATCGCGCGTTCGCGCGTCGTGCGCTCACCGAATTGCCCCTGCTCGCGAATTCGGACGATTTCGTGTTCGACAACCAGATGCTCGTTCAGGCGCACGCGTTCGGCCTTCGCATCGGCGAGATCTCGTGTCCGACGCGGTATTTCGCGGAGGCGAGCGAGATCGGCTTTCGTCGCGCCGTCGTGTATGGCATCGGCGTGCTGCGCGTGAGTGCGCAGTACCGTCTGTGGCGAATGGGGGTTGCTTCCCCCGCAATGTTCTCGCGCTCGTCGCATTTCCGCCTTACGCCGGAGCTGTCGGGACAGCCCACATAGCGGTCCTCGAATTCGCCGCCCACGTCCGCTCGTTGCGACACATGACGGCCGGCGTTCGATGCCCGCTGCACGGCTGTCGCCGCTAGGCAACAACCGTCGTCCTGTGCAACAATTGCAACAACAAATTGCATCAGGGTGACCGCGATGCTCGACCGTGACGGCTATCGCCCGAACGTCGCCATCGTCATCGTCAACGGCAAGAACCTGGTGTTCTGGGGTAAACGGATCCGCGAACATTCCTGGCAGTTTCCGCAAGGCGGCATCAATCCCGGCGAAGCGCCCGAGCAGGCGATGTACCGGGAACTGCGGGAAGAGGTGGGCCTCGAGCCTCGGCACGTCAGGATCCTGGGCCGGACACGGGACTGGCTCCGCTATGAGGTGCCGCAGCACTGGATCAAGCGCGAGTGGCGCGGCAGCTACCGCGGCCAGAAGCAGATCTGGTATTTGCTGCGGCTGGTGGGTCGCGACAACGACGTGAGTTTGCGCGCGACGGACCATCCGGAGTTCGATGCGTGGCGCTGGCACGACTACTGGATTCCGCTCGAAACGGTGATCGATTTCAAGCGCGAGGTCTATCGGCGCGCGTTGACCGAGCTCGATCGCTTTTTGCACGGACGTCCGCAGACGCGGCGCGAGCGCCTCTATGGATGGGCGCATCCGCCGATGCCGCCGTCGTACGCGGAGCCGATCACGCAGCGATAGGATTGCCCCTCACCCGCCTCGTTGCGCTCGGCTCCCTCTCCCCTCAGGGGACACGGTTGGGGTGAGAGGTCTCACCGCAGCGGCATGCCGAGCCCGGTGCCGACCGGTGCCGTCGGCGTAATTCCCGTGAACGCGAAGCGCGCGAGGAAGAACAGCACGAGCGCGCACAGCACGACGATCAGCGTGAACGGGACCGCCTTGTCGGGCGATGACTTGTCGAGCAGCGGCGCACCGACGAAAAAGATATAGAGCGCGTAAATCGTCGCGACGATGTTCACGATGTCGCCGAATACGCCGAACAGATTGAAGATGCCCGCGAGCCACGGCACCGTCGCGCTGTACGCGACGAGCTTCAGCGAGGCGACAAAGTCCTTTCGTCCGCCGAACGACGGCGCCAGCGCGTCGACGACGAGCGCGAGCACGAAGGTGCCGATCAACGAGCGCACGTACTGCGCGAGCGCGAACTGCAGCGAGTAGTGTCCGCTCGCGAGAAGCGCGATTGGCCCGATCGCGGCGAGGATCATGATCCAGCTCGTGTAGAGGGACTGCGCGGTCGAAGGCTCCGCGGCGATCGCGATCCACGCGTCGCGCGGCTCGAGCAGGAGGCGCTTCAGTCGCTCGAGCATGGAATGGGGATTGCCGCGCGCACTTAAGCGAGCAAGACCAAGTTATCCCTATGGATCAACTCCGGCTCGTCGACGTATCCGAGCACCGCCTCGATCTCCGATGATGGCTTTCGCACGATGCGCGCCGCGTCCTGCGCGCCGTAATTGACCAGCCCGCGCGCGATCTCGCGTCCGTCCGGCGCGACGCAACCGACGACTTCGCCGCGGCCGAAGTTGCCGGTGACCGCGATGACGCCGATCGGCAGCAGGCTCTTGCCGTCGCGAACGAGCGCGCGCACCGCGCCCTCGTCGAGCATCAGGCGGCCGGCGAGCCGCACATGATCGGCGAGCCATTGCTTGCGTGCGGCGAGCGACCCTTGCTCCGCGGTCAACAGCGTGCCGAGCGTTTCTCCGCGCGCGAGGCGTGCGAGCACGTCGCTTTCGCGCCCGCTCGCGATGATCGTCGATGCGCCCGAGCGCGCCGCTCGTTTCGCGGCCTGGACCTTCGTCGACATGCCGCCGCGGCCGATGCCGCTGCCCGCGCCACCGGCCATCGCTTCGAGCGCGGGATCGATCGCCTTCGCGCTTTGCACCAATGTTGCCGACGGGTTCCTTCGCGGATCCGCGGTGAAAAGGCCCGGCTGGTCGGTCAGCAGCACCAGCACGTCGGCTTCGATCAGATTCGTGACGAGCGCTGCGAGCGTGTCGTTGTCGCCGAAGCGGATCTCGTCCGTGGTGACCGTGTCGTTCTCGTTGATGATCGGAATCACGCGCAGGCCGAGAAGCGTCGTCAGCGTCGTTCGCGCATTGAGATAGCGGCGACGGTCCGACATGTCTTCGTGCGTGAGCAGTACCTGCGCGGTATGCAATCCGTGGCGTGCGAACGCGCGCTCGTACGCTTCGACGAGCCCCATCTGGCCGACGGCTGCCGCGGCCTGCAGATCATGAATCGCGCGCGGTCGCGTCGACCAGCCGAGCCGCCGCATGCCCTCGGCAATGGCGCCCGACGACACGAGCACGATGGACTTGCCTGCTTCCGCGAGCGTCGCGACGTCGGCCGCCCAGTGCGCGACCGCATCGTGATCGATGCCGCGTCCCTCGTTCGTCACCAGGCTCGAGCCGAGCTTGACGACGATCCGAGATGCGTTCGCAACCGGTGTCATGGCTCGTGCGACTTGCTTCGTCGGCCACGCTCATCGACGGGCGCAGGCGTGACGACGCGCGGCGCATCCGGGTCCTCGCGTGGAGCGGCCGGCGCAGGGTGCTCATCGAGCCACGCCTGCACGGCGAACACCAGCTCGCGACAGCCCGTGCCGTCGATCGCCGAGATGCCGAACAGCGGTCCGTTGTAGCGAAGCGATTTCGCGAATGCGGCGCATCGCACGCCGCGCTCCGCTTCGGGAATCAGGTCGAGCTTGTTCAGCACGAGCCAGCGCGGCTTCGCCGCAAGTTCCGGGTCGTACTTGCGAAGCTCGCTGACGATTGCCCGCGCGCCTTCGAGCGGATCCGCATCGCCGAGCGGCGCGATGTCGACGACGTGCAGCAGAAGCCGTGTTCGCGCGAGATGGCGAAGGAATCGATGGCCAAGACCCGCGCCTTCGGCCGCGCCTTCGATGAGTCCCGGAATGTCGGCGACGACGAAGCTTCGCGCCTGTGACGTGCGCACGACGCCAAGTTGCGGCGCGAGCGTGGTGAATGGATAGTCGGCAACCTTCGGACGCGCAGCGGAGATCGCCCGAATCAGCGTCGACTTGCCGGCGTTCGGCAATCCGAGCAAGCCGACGTCGGCGAGCACGCGCAATTCGAGCGAAAGTCGCCGCTCCTCGCCTTTCTCGCCCGGCGTCGCCTGCCGCGGCGCGCGATTGGTGCTCGACTTGAAATGCAGATTGCCCAAGCCTCCCTTGCCGCCATGTGCGAGCATCGCGCGCGCGCCATCTTCGTCAAGGTCGGCGACGAGCTCGTTCGTGTCCGCGTCGCGAATGACGGTACCGACCGGCATGCGCAAAACGATGTCGTCGGCGCCGCGTCCGTAACGATCGCTGCCGTGGCCATTCTCGCCGCGCTTTGCGCGAAAGATGCGCGTATAGCGATAATCGACGAGCGTGTTGATGTTGCGATCGGCAACGGCGACGATGCTGCCGCCGCGCCCGCCATCGCCCCCGTCCGGACCGCCTCGCGGGACGTACTTCTCACGCCGGAACGACGCGACGCCATTGCCGCCGTCGCCGGCGATCACCTCGATCATGGCTTCGTCGACGAACTTCACGTCTTCGTATAGAGCACGTAGCGCTCGGTCGCGTCGCCGCGCCGTTCGCCTTCCCAGACGATCTTGTAACCGTCGAGCGACGGCGGTGCGCCCGCGATCGCGCCATATTGCACCAGAAGCGAGTCGCATCGCGTATCGGCGTTCGGGTTGCTTTCCTCACGCACCGTGTCGAGTCCCGCGAAGTAGTACATGAGCGCGCGCTGCGGATCGCCGAGATTGCGGCTCGCGACGCAGTTGTTTGTGGGAAGGTACGACGCGAGCTCGTCGATCATCGACCGATACGAGCGGCGCGAATCGAGGTAGGGCAGCCAGATCGTCGAGTAAAGACCCCACGCGAGCGTAACGCCGGCTGCCCAGTTCAAAAGCGCGCGCCGGTTGCTGCGTCGCGCCGGGCGCACGAGCGCGATCCATAGCACGGTCAGGAACATCGCGACGATCACCGACCCGAGATGGAACGTCGGCTGGAAACCGACCTCGGTGTCGCGAAAGATGGCCGCGATCGTCGGCGACATGCCATTGAGCCTCGCGTCCACCCAGATGCCCCAGACCACGACCGCGAGCAATCCGAACGTCAGGATGCCGAACCAGTCGAGCGCCGCCGAGAAGCTTCGCGCGAGCGAGTCGATCTCGAGCGACGCGAGAAGTGCGCACGGAACGAGGAGCGGCAGCGCCTGGATCAGCCGCGGCTCTGGCACGAGCAGCAGGTTCACGTAGATCACAAGCGCGAGCACCATCGGGATCTGCACCGACGGTCGCGCGATGCCGCCACCGAATCCGCGCCCCCGCGTCCAGAACGTCCACGCGATCAGCGGCAACGCCGGCCACGCGAACCAGAGCAGGTTGCGCGCGTGATAAAGCGGATCGGCGAGTGACGAATTGCCGAACCAGGCGATGTGCGCGTCGAGCGACTGCGTCGCGAGCCATTCATTCAATAGTGCCGGCGCACGAAGGTAAAGCGCGACCATCCAGGGCGCCGAAAGGGCCAGCGCGACGACGATCGCAATGGCAACGCTCGCGACGTACGCGCGGCGGCGAAATTCGGGACCGAGTGCCGGCAGGATCAGCGCGGTGATCGCGAGCCAGCCGGGGCCGTCAAAGCCTTGGCTTAGAAACGACACGGCGACGCCGGCGCCGAGCCATACGCCACCTGCCAACGGCCGGCGCAACAGGAGCGCGAAGCCGTACAAGGCGATCGCGACGCCGACCATGAGACCAAGCTCGTTGGAGAGCACGTGACCACGGTCCCAGAGACCGACCGACCCGATCAGGATCAGCACCGGCACGACGCGGTTCGTTCGCCCGGCGAGCTCGGTGCTAGCGAGGGCGGTAAAGAGAAGCGTGATCGCGAGCGCGACGCCGGCTGCGCAACGCGCCGCATCGAAGGGTGCGAGCGGCGGAGACAGCAACTTCTCCATTGCGGCGCCGAGCGCGGGAACGAGCGGCGGGCTGCGCAGATACACCTCGCCTGCGAGATGCGGCACGACGTAGTCGCCCCGCTGCACCATTTCGGAAGCGATGCCGAAGGTCGTCGCGTCGTCGAATTTCCACGGGTCGTGTCCGGTCAGGCCGAGCCCGATCCATACGAGAGCGAGGAGCGCGAGCCCGACACGCTTCCAGGCGCGCCAGGGATCGACGACGCCGGACGCGGCGGAACCGGAGACCGAGGCAACGCGTTGGCCTTTGCTTCGCATGCGCGAAGAATCGCGTCTACGTGGGGCGAGCGCAACGAAAAAGGCAGCCGAAGCTGCCTCTTTGACCAGCGCTACCGCGCGGCGGCTCAGGTCGATGGCGTCGCGCTCTTCGTGCCGTACCGCTGGCGGAATTTCTCGACGCGGCCGGCCGTGTCGACGATCTTCTGCTTGCCTGTATAGAACGGATGGCACGCCGAGCACACCTCGACGTGCAGCGGCTTGTTGATCGTCGAGCGCGTCGTGAACGTGTTGCCGCAGCTGCACGTGACGTTGATCTCGGTGTACTTGGGATGCGTATCGATTTTCATGATTCGTAGGCCTTCCGAAGGGGCGTGCGCCACCCGCAGGATGCACCGCCGGGGATGGCGGGCGGGTGGCGAGGGGACGCGAAATTATCGCCGATCGGGCGACACCCCGCAAGTTGGGACGGTCATTAGCACTTTAAAGATGTGGTCTAACACGTTGAATCTACTGGGCGCGGTTGGCCATTCGAAAACCAGTGCGGGTCAGAGACGACTTTCGGGCGACGCCCTTCGGAAGCCAAGCGCCGGAGAAGGAAAGTCGTCTCCGACCCGTTGGTCTGCGACCCTACGTCGGCGTCCCTTCCTTGATGCTCGCGCGGATCTGCTTGCGAAGCTGCGGCGAGTCGGCATGCTTGTGAACCGCGATCGCGTGCTGCACGGCGGCGTCGACGACCTCGTCCTCGGTATCCGCGGAAATCGCGACCGAGCATTTCGAGTCGGTGGGAAAGAGTCGGCAGTCGATGTACTTGCGCGCCATGAAGGTCTCCTCGCTCGGGTTGTAAATCGTGTGCCGGATCACGCGTCCCGGCACGAAGCGCCTCGCATGGTGCCGCGCCGACCCGACGTTCGCAATAGATCACATTGGGAATTGCCAAGCGCCTTCCGGCGCCGTCCGGAAGCGGGCGCGCCTTAGCCGCGCCGCATGCTCTCGAAGAATTCCGGGTTGCTCTTGGTCGCTTTCACCTTGTCGAGCAGGAATTCCATCGCCTCGAGCTCGTCCATCGGGTAGAGCAGCTTGCGCAGGATCCACACCTTCTGCAGGATGTCGGGCTTGAGCAACAGCTCCTCGCGCCGCGTGCCCGAGCGATTGACGTTGATCGCCGGGTAGATACGCTTCTCGGCCATGCGCCGATCGAGGTGGATCTCCATGTTGCCGGTGCCCTTGAATTCCTCGTAGATCACGTCGTCCATTCGCGAGCCGGTATCGATCAGCGCGGTCGCGATGATCGTCAGCGACCCGCCTTCCTCGATGTTGCGCGCCGCGCCGAAGAAGCGCTTCGGCCGCTGCAGCGCGTTGGCGTCGACGCCGCCCGTCAGCACCTTGCCCGACGCCGGCACCACCGTGTTGTAGGCGCGCGCGAGCCGCGTGATCGAATCGAGCAGGATCACGACGTCCTTCTTGTGTTCGACGAGGCGCTTCGCCTTCTCGATCACCATCTCGGCCACCTGCACGTGGCGCGTCGCCGGCTCGTCGAACGTCGACGCGACGACCTCGCCGCGCACCGTGCGCTGCATCTCGGTCACTTCCTCGGGTCGCTCGTCGATCAGGAGCACGATCAGGATGACGTCGGGGTGATTGGCGGTGATCGCATGCGCGACGTGCTGCAGCATCACGGTCTTGCCCGATTTCGGCGACGAGACGAGCAGGCCGCGCTGCCCTTTGCCGATCGGCGCGATGATGTCGATGATGCGGCCGGTGATGTTCTCCTCGGCCTTGATGTCGCGCTCGAGCACCAGCGGCTCGTCCGGGAAGAGCGGCGTCAGGTTCTCGAAGAGAATCTTGTTCTTCGCGTTCTCCGGCGGCTCCCCGTTGACCTTGTCGACCTTGACGAGCGCGAAGTAGCGCTCGCCGTCCTTGGGCGTGCGAATCTCGCCTTCGATCGTGTCGCCGGTATGCAGGTTGAAGCGCCGGATCTGCGACGGCGAGATGTAGATGTCGTCGGTGCCGGCGAGATAGCTCGTGTCGGGCGAGCGCAGGAAGCCGAAGCCATCGGGCAGGACTTCGAGGACGCCCTCGCCGTAGATGCTTTCGCCTTTCTTCGCCTGGGTCTTCAGGAGCGCGAAGATGAGGTCGTGCTTGCGCATCCGGTTGGCGCCGTCGATCTCCATCGAGTTGGCGATGTCGAGCAGCTCGGATACGTGCTTGGTCTTGAGTTCTGAGAGGTGCATGCGGGAACGGCGGGGATGGCCGCGGTGGGCCGGATGGGCGAATCGGGAATCGTGATGGGCGCCGCGACGGGAAGGCAACGCCCGGAATATGCGCCGGCGCGTTGGCGCCAAGCGAAGCCGTCGCGATCTGGCGCGCCGGCCGGTTCAGTGGGGCAGCGTAGCTATCTTGCCCCGGACTGTCAAGAAAAGCGGATCAGAGGTTGCTGTCGAGGAACGCCGTCAGTTGCGATTTGGTAAGCGCGCCCACTTTTTGCGCGTGCACCTGGCCGCCCTTGTAGAGGATGACGGTCGGAATGCCGCGGATGCCGAACTTGCCGGGCGTGGCGGGATTGGCGTCGATGTCGAGCTTGGCGACCTTGAGCTTGCCCTCGTACGCGCGCGCGACTTCGTCGAGTACCGGCGCGAACATCTTGCAGGGTCCGCACCATTCGGCCCAGAAATCGACCAGCACCGGCGTCTGCGACTGCAACACGTCCTGCTCGAACGAGGTATCGGAAACGTGCTTGATGGCTTCGCTCATCGAAAAATCCTTTCGCCTCCCGGCTTTCGACGCCGGCAAACGCGTGGCCGACGTTTGCGGCAGTGTACCGCACCCTGCACGCACACCGGCAGTTGGGTTCGGTCTGCTAAAATTCAAGGTTCGAGAACGTTTGAACGCTTCGAGAAACACAAGTCTCATGACTTACGTCGTCACCGAAAGCTGCATCCGCTGCAAGTACACGGACTGCGTCGACGTGTGTCCGGTCGACTGCTTCCGCGAAGGACCGAATTTTCTCGTCATCGACCCCGACGAGTGCATCGACTGCACGCTTTGCGTCGCCGAATGCCCGGTGGAAGCGATCTTTGCCGAGGACGACGTGCCCGAGGACCAGCAGCAGTTCAAGGCGCTGAACGCCGAGCTCGCGAAGATCTGGAAGCCGATCATCGAACGCAAGCCCGCGCCGCCGGACGCCGACGTGTGGAAGGACGTGCGCGACAAGCTTTCGAAGCTCGAGCGGTGATGAGCGGTGTCTGCGTGACGCCGCTCGCGCACCGAGAATCGTTTCCCACCTGCGGGTCTCGCGATCCGCGCTTTCACCGATCGATGGCCTGCCGATGATTCGATACTGCGCGGTTCCGCTGACGATGCTTTTCTCCGCCGCTGTCGCCGCACAGGCGCCGGCGCCCGCCGCGCAGCCAGCCGCTGCGCCGGCTGCGCAATCCACGCCCGCTGCCCCGAAGGGCGACCGGGCGAAGGGTCGCGAGATGACGCGGATGTGCGAAGGCTGCCATGGCATCGAAGGCTGGCGCACCGCGTACCCCGAGGTCTATCACGTGCCGAAGCTCGGCGGCCAGCATGCCGCTTACATCGTGCAGGCGCTGCACGAATACAAGAACGGCGATCGCACGCATCCGTCGATGCGCGCGATCGCGGGAAGCCTCTCCGACGAGGACATGGAAAATCTCGCCGCGTATTACTCGCAAGGCGGCCCAACCCCAACGACGGCAAGCAAATGACAACGCGCACACCCGCCATTCTTGTTGTTGCGTGCATCGCGTCGTTCGCGATGTCCGCGCGCGCCGCCGATCTCGCCAAGGGCGAAGCCAAGGTCAAGGAGGTCTGCCAGGCGTGTCACGGACTCGACGGCAACGCGAAGTTGCCCGACTATCCGAAGCTCGGCGGCCAGTACGCCGACTACATGGAAAAGGCCCTTCGCGATTACAAGTCGGGCGCGCGCAAGAACCCGATCATGGCCGGCTTTGCGGGGACGCTTTCGGAGCAGGATATCGAGAACGTCGCCGCGTACTTCGCGGCGCAGAAGCCGGTGTTGGCGAGTAAGTACTAAAGGCGGAAAAGACTGAAAACGGGAAAGGGCAAAAGCGGGGTGAGGGTTGAGAGTGGCCATCCCATGCCGTTCTCCGAAGCCACTCTCCTCGCTCCTCCCTCACCCCGCATCCCGTTTTTGAACTACGTTCGGCGCTCGAGACAGCCAAGATAAACGGCGGCATCCGGGCCCGTGCCCAGTCGCTGCGCCTGCCATAGCGTTTCCCCGAGGCATTCGACGAGCGCATGCAGCGCTGCGTGCTCGTCGCCGCGCGCCGCGACCAATCGCTTGTAGTGCTCGACGATGCCCGGGGGCTGGTCGATCGCGAGCTGCTCGGCGACCGCAAGATGCAGCGACAGGTGCAGGAACGGGTTGACTTCGCCGCGCTCGGGTCCGTAGTCCCGCTCGATGTGCGCGTCAGGCGCTTCGAGCATTGCGTGGTATTCGGGATGCATCGCGATCAATCGCACGGCAATCTGCTCGAGCGGCGACAGCGGTGCCTGCCCGCGGTAATTGCTCCACGCATCGACGAGGAAACGTCGCGCCTCGTCGCGGCTCGGCGTAAACATCTACGCCTTCGCGCGCCGCGTTGTGTTCTTTCGCGGTGCTTCAGCGCGCGGCTTCAAGGGTAACGACGCCACGTCGTTCGTCCCAGGCAGCGCGCGCGTCTTCGCCTTGTATTCGCACAGGTCGGCGATGATGCATTGCGGGCATCGCGGCATGCGCGCAATGCACACGTAACGGCCATGCAGGATCAGCCAGTGATGCGCGTTGAGACGGAATTCCTCCGGCGTGAACTTCGCGAGCTGACGCTCGACGGCCTCGGGATCCTTGCCGACCGCGAGCCGCGTTCGATTGGCGACGCGAAAGATGTGCGTGTCGACCGCGATCGTCGGCTCGCCGAACGCGACGTTCAACACCACGTTCGCTGTCTTGCGGCCGACACCGGGCAATTTCTCGAGCGCCTCGCGATCGCGCGGCACCTCGCCGCCGTACTCGTCGAGAAGCTGTTTCGATAGCGCGATGACGTTCTTCGCCTTCATGTTGAAAAGGCCGATCGAGCTGATGTACGGAATCAGGCCGTCGACGCCAAGCTTCACGAAGTCGGCGGGCGTGCGGGCCACCGGAAACAGCCGGGCCGTCGCCTTGTTCACGCCCTTGTCGGTCGCCTGCGCCGACAGCACGACCGCCACGAGTAGCTCGAAGGGCGTCCGGTACTCGAGCTCGCTTCGCGGACTCGGATTGGCGGCGCGCAGCCGCTCGAAGATCAGCCGGCGCTTCTGCAGGTTCATCGCCCGATTGTAAGGGAGCCTGCCACTCGCGAACGAAATCGACCCTTCGCGCATATGGCTGGCGCCTTCGTCGCGCGGCTCTTTCCGCGGGCCGCGCGAGGAGGAAAATCGCGGCCATCGACCCGTAGGAAGACCGCCATGCCCCAAGCCGATTCGCAATGCGCCCCCGATTTGCGCCACCCGCTCGAGGTGATTCCGGTCTTCCGCCGCTTCCGGCCGAGCATTGCGCGCGATGTCATCTACACCGTCATCTGGAACTCGCTTTTCGCGCTGTTCTTCACGACGCTGTCGATGCTGTTCGACAACCAGACGCCGATCACGGAGACGCTGCGCGTCACGTTCGTGTTCGCGCAATGCATCGGGTTCGTGATCTACGGCGTGTTCCTCGTCACCGAAAAGCTCTTCGGGCCGGCGATTCACAAGACATCGTTCTGGATTCGGTCCGCTTACTACGCGCTGGCGGCGATCGTCGGCATCTTCCCCGGTTATCTGCTCGCGTTTCGCATCCTTCATTGGAAGAACGGCGCGGTCTGGCTCTTGGCGCCGCGCACCGCGGTCTCGATCGTCATCATCGCGGTCCTGATCACTGCGGTGCTGATCCTGATTTTCGTCCCGCGCGAGCGTGCGGCCCGTGCCGAGGCGGCAATGGCGCGCGAGCAGGCGCGCGTCGCCGCCGCGGAGAAGGAAGCGACGACGGCGCGGATGAAGCTTCTCGAAGCGCAGGTCGAGCCGCACTTTCTCTACAACACGCTTGCGCACGTGATCTCGCTGATCGACGCGCAGCCCCGCGCGGCCAAGCACATGATCGAGGGACTGATCGCGCTGCTCCGCGCGAGCGCAGCTTCAGCGGGCGGAGGCGCGACGCTTGGCGTGCAGGCCGACCTGCTTCGCGCGTATCTCGAGATCGTGGCGCTGCGGATGGAATCGCGCCTTTCCTGGCGCATTGATGTCCCGGCGACGCTTCGCGACATCGAAGTCGCGCCGATGCTGCTGCAGCCGATCGTCGAGAACGCGGTCAAGCATGGCCTCGAGCCATCGGTCGCGGGCGGCGAAGTTTCGGTCGACGCGCGCCGCGAGCGCGCGAATCTCGTGTTGACGGTGACCGACACCGGCGGCGGATCTCGCCCGACTGCGCAGGCCGGCATCGGCCTTGCCAATCTGCGCGCGCGCCTTGCCGCGTTCTACGGTGATGATGCGCGCCTGACGATCGAGGACATCGCACCGCACGGCACGCGCGTGACGCTCGTCGTGCCGATCGCAACTTCAACATCGAATGTCAAGGCGCGCGCCGAAGCGCTCGTCGCCTCGCAATGAACCAGGCCGCGCGAACGACCGCGATCATCGCCGACGACGAGCCGCGGCTCGCGATTTACCTGCGGGATCGCCTCGCCGCCCTGTGGCCCGATCTCGTGATCGCCGGCATCGCGGAAAACGGACCGCAGGCACAGGCGCTGATCGCCGACGAAGCGCCCGACATCGCGTTTCTCGATATCCGGATGCCGGGCCTCACCGGACTCGAGGTCGCGCGCGCCGCGGATCGCAAGCTGCATGTCGTGTTCGTGACCGCGTACGATCAGTACGCGGTCGAGGCGTTCCAGCGCGCCGCCGTCGATTATCTCTTGAAGCCGGTTGAGGACGCGCGCCTTGCGCAAACGATCGAGCGCTTGCGCGAGCGCATCGCCGTCGGGAACGGCGCGCCGGAGCTTCGTGCCGCGCTTGCGGCATTGTCGCGATTCGCGCCGGCGCAGGGCGCGGCCGATGCGCCCGAGCGGCTTTCGTGGATTCGTGCGTCGGTCGCATCGCAGGTGCGACTGATTCCGGTCGACGAAGTCTGCTATTTCCAGTCGAACGACAAGTACACGAGCGTCTTCACGAGAGACGGCGAGGCGCTCATCCGCACGCCGCTTCGCGAGCTTCTCGATTCACTCGATTCGAATCGGTTCTGGCAGGTGCATCGCGCGACGGTCGTCAATCTTGCGCACGTTGCGGGCACCACCCGCGATCTCGCGGGCCGCATCTCGCTTACGCTCAAGACGCGCAAGGAATCGATCGCCGTGTCGCGCGCATTCGCGCATCGCTTTCGGCAGATGTAACGCGCACGTCGCTTTAGCGGCCTTCGGCGGCAAGCTCGGTGAGGCGCGCAAGACGCGCCGGCTCGTTCGCCCGAAAGTCGGCGTCGTTGCCGAGCAGCGCGAGCGCCTTCGCGGCCCACGGCTTGGCCGCCATACGATTGCCGCGCGCCGCTTCGATCTCCGCAAGTTCTTCGCACACGTAGCCATCGGGCGCGTTTGCCGTCTGCAATTCGTCGGCGAGCCGCTTCTGGATTGCGTAGGCTTCGTCAAGCCGGCCAAGCGAGCGCAAGCCGCGCGCGACGGTCCAGCGTGCGATGCGAATCGTCGTGACGTCGCCTTTCGCTTCGCGTAACGCGAGCGCCTCGCGCCACGCGTCGACCGCGCCTGCATGGTCGCCCTGGTCGTGAAGCGTCCAGCCGTAGTTGTTCAAGAGCGATGCTCGCCAGCCTTGCGCGCGCGGTTCCGTTGATGCGCTCGCCGCGGCGAGCGCTTTCCGATGCCATTCGAGCCGTTGTTCCGACGGCGCGGCAATCGCCAGCATGTGCAGCGTATCGATGCGATAAAAATCGGCGTCGGGAAGCTTGTCGTCGGCGCTCGCGGCGAGCGCCTGCTCGAACCAGTGCATCGCGCTGCTCGGGTTTCCGCTCGAGTTGTCGCGCCGGCCATGCTCGAGCAGATAGCGGACGCGAACGCGCGCGGGCACCAGCGGGAGCTTTGGCTGCACGCCGTCAAGCGTGCGATCGGCTTCAGTGAAACGCTTTTGAAGCCCGAGGGCGCGCGCGATCTGCGTCGTCGCTTCGAGAGCTTCGCGCGAGTCCGGCGGATGATGCGCCGCTTCGGCGCGAAAGACCGTCTCCGACGTCGCCGGGTCGCCGAAATTCCACAGCGCATCGAGTTTCTGCGAATAGTCGTCGGCGGCCATCGCGTGTGTCGCCAAGGCGAACAGGACGAGGAGGAGGGTGCGACGTGGCTTCGAGAATGGTCGGATCATCGCGGCGAGCGCCACGCCGCCCGTCGCTCGCGTGCGCGCGCCATCGCGGCGGCGGCGGCATCGCTTCGAGTCGCCGCGTGCGCATCGGGTGTTTGCGCGTCGGCTTCGATGACCGTCGTCTCACGGTCGCGCTCTTTCGCGATTCGTGCCTGTCGCTTCGCATGGCGAAGGCGAGCATCGACCGCGTCCGCCCGCGTCCATTCGCGTCCGGTCGACACCATCGAGATGCAATCGACCGGACACGCGGGAATGCACAGCTCGCACCCGCTGCAAAGCGAGACGAGGATCGCGTGCATTCGCTTTTGCGCGCCGATGATCGCGTCCACCGGGCACGCGGCAACGCATAACGTGCAGCCGATGCAGGAGGGCTCGTCGATCTTCGCGATGCGAAGGGGACCCGGAGTGCCGCATGTCGTGTCGAGCGGCGGCGCGTTTCGTGAAAGCAGCGTCGCGAGGGCGGCGATTGTCGTGTCGCCTCCCGGCGGGCAACGATTGATGTCGGCATCGCCTGCGACGATCGCTTCGGCGTAGGGACGGCAGCCCGCATATCCGCAGCGACGACATTGCGTTTGCGGCAAAAGATCGTCGATCCGTTCGGCGAGTTCGTTTACGGGCGCCATCGCGGTGCTATTTTACGAGCGATGGCGATCGGTCACGGCTCGCACGCGCACGACGCGCATGCCCATGCGCACCACGCACATGAGAAGCGTGGTGCGCAGGGCGCGACGCTTCGCGCGCTCGGCGCAGCGCTCGCGCTTACGGCGGCTTACGCGATCGTCGAGGCGCTCGGCGGCTTTTTCGCCGGATCGCTCGCGCTTCTCTCCGACGCAGGCCACATGGCGACCGATGCGGCCGCGCTGGGCCTCGCGGTTTTCGCGCAATGGGTCGCGCGCAGGCCGCCATCGCCGCGCGCCTCGTATGGCTATGCGCGCGCCGAGGTGCTGGCGGCGTTCGTCAATGCGCTTGCGCTGCTGCTGCTCGTCGTCTTCATCGTGGTCGAGGCGATCAGTCGCATCAGTCATCCGGAGCCTGTCGCCGGCGGCGCGGTGCTGGGCATCGCGGCGATTGGATTGCTCGTCAACGCGCTGACCGCATGGATGCTCTCGCGCGTATCGCAATCCGCCGGCGTGCACGCGGTGCTGTTGCATGTGTTCTCGGACGCGCTCGGGTCGATCGCGGCGATTGTCGCGGGCGCCGTGATCCTGACGACCGGCTGGACGCCGATCGATCCATTGCTGTCGCTATTGACCGCGATTCTGATTCTGCGCGCGACGTGGCGCTTGCTCGTCCAGACCGTCGGCGTGCTGATGGAAGGCGTGCCCGCCCATCTCGATTATCAGGAAATTGGCAATGCGCTGACGGCGATCAAAGGTGTCTTGGGCGTGCACGATTTGCACATTTGGCAGATGAGCCCTGGACATCCCGCATTGTCGGCACACGTGACGATCGACAACGGCGACACCTGGCTTCCCGTGCTCGACGAGGCGCGCCGAATGCTGGCCACGCGCTTTCACATCGAGCACGTGACGCTTCAGCCATCATGGCCGGTGAACGCGCCCTATGGCGATCGGCGCGTGATTCCGATCGTGCCGGCGGACGACGAATAGCACTCGCGTCGACAAGCGGATCACGTTGACAGCGCGCCGGCCTCGGCGTACATATCGGCTCGACTTCGATGATCGAGGTCACCCGAAGATCCGGGTCGATCCTTTCGGATCCGACCCGTCCATCCGGCACGCAATCCCGTCATCAAAGCGCCAATCCCTACCGGCATCAGGAGGAGGAAACGATGCGACGCCGCTGTTCGACACGAGCGAGAACGAAGCAACTGAAAGGATTCCTTGCCGCACCGCCGCTGGTCCTCGCCGCGGCCGTGTTCAACGCATCACCCGTGACAGCGGCGATGTGCTCCGACATGATGAGCCTGTCGCTGCCGAGCACGACGATCACGCTGGCGCAATCGTACGCAGCGGGCGCCACGGTAGACAATGCTCCGTGGGAATCCGGCACCACGAAAGCGCCGGTCGACCTGTGCCGCGTGGCAGGTACGATCAAACCCGGTCCCGACTCGAATATCCATTTCGAGGTTTGGATACCGACCGATGGAAGCTGGAACGGCAAATACCAGCAGATCGGCAACGGCGGGTTCGCCGGCTCGATCTCGCTTTCCGGCATCGCCAATTCGGTGTCGCGCGGTTATGCCACGGCGGGAACCGACGATGGCACGTTCGGACCGCCGAAGGGAGCGCCGGCATTCATCGGCAACACCGACGTCCTGCTCGATTACGGCTATCGCGCGATCAAGGCCACGACCGACGATTCCAAGGCCATCGTGAACGCGCTGATGGGCCAGGCGCCGACCTATTCGTATTTCGTCGGCTGCTCCGACGGCGGCCGCGAAGCATTGCAGGAGGCGCAGCGGTATCCGAACGATTTCGACGGAATCATCGTGGGCTCGCCGGTCAACGATCAGGTGGGCGAGTTTGGCGCCGAGTATCTGTTCGATATGCAGGCAACGCTCAACGGCCCGCAGGCCAACGGCGTTCCGGATGCTTACATCCCGGCGAGCAAGCTCGCGTTGCTCACGGATGCGGCGCTCGGCAAGTGCGTCGGGAACGATGGCGGCGTAGCGAGCGACGCCTTCCTGAGCGATCCTCGCCAATGCCACTTCAATCCGCAAATACTCCAGTGCAGGCCCGGACAGGACACCGACACGTGCCTGACGTCAGCGCAAGTCGACGCGGCGCAGCAGCTTTATGCCGGCCCGCATGACAAGAACGTGCTGCTGTTTCCCGGCCTCGAGCCGGGCGGGGAGAGCGCGACGGGAGACTGGGGCACATGGATCTCCGGTTCGTCGCCTGCCGCACCCGGCGCGCAATACGGACTCGGATTCGGATTCGCGTGCAACCTCGTGCTCGGCGTGACGAGTTGCGACTATCTGTCGATCGACGTCGTGCAACAGGACAACGTGGCGCGTCAGTCTCTGCAGCCCATCCTGAGCTCGGTGAATCCAGACCTTCGCGCATTCAAGGCGCACGGCGGCAAGATGATCCAGTACGCGGGTTGGGCGGACTCGGCGATCGCGCCCGAGAATGGCCTCAACTATTATCGCAAGGTCAATCAGACCATCGGCGATACGCACGACTTCTATCGCGTCTTCATGGTGCCGGGCATGGCGCACTGCAGCGGCGGCGCGGGACCGAACGCGTTCGGGAACGGCACCAGCAACGGGCCGGTGATCGACGCCGATCATGATGTCGTGAAGGCGCTCGAGCGATGGGTGGAGCAGGGATATGCGCCGGACAGGATCATCGCGACGCACTATGTGAACAACGTTCCCACGCAGGGCGTGCAGTTCCAGCGACCGCTTTGCCCCTACCCGCAACGTGCCGAGTATCTGGGGAACGATCGCGATCCGAACGACGCCGAAAGCTTCCAGTGCGTCGTTCATCACGATGAGAGCGACCCACGCAATATCGGACCCCAGCGGGCTTACCAGGACAAGTAGCGCTGCGCACGGGGGCGCGGGCTGCGCCCCCGGTTACCACAGCGCTCGCGTTTAGTTGGGCATACCGATCTTGTGCAGCAGTGTCTTCCACCGCGAATCGGCATAAAGGGAGCGAAGGGGCGGCCAGATTTTCAACTCGGTAAGGCCGGAATCGCGGCGGTCATACGCCTGTTCCAGCCAATGAAAAGCGAGCTCCGTCTCGTTGCGCGCGGCGTGTACCAGCGCAATTTGAAATGCGCCCGCATGCTGATGTTTGGCCATGAGCGCGTCCAAGGCAGCGTCGGATTCCGCGCGCCGCCCCTCGTGTTCGTGGACAATGGCCAACGCACATAGCCGCTCCCATTCCTCCGGCTCGCGCAAAGCTTGCGTCAGCGCCTCCGCACCCTGGTCCTGTGCGAGAAGAGCCACCGAAAGACGTGCATGCAGGCTTATGCGTTGCGGGCCCAATTCGAGCGCCGTTCGAAACGTGGTTTCCGCCTGCTGAGCTCGACCGGACGCGAGCTGCGCTTGCGCGAGTCTTGCGAAGACCGCGGGTCGCAATGGATCGTGATCCAGCGCGTCACCATAGAGCCGGATCGCCTCCTCGAAACGACCCTGCAGTAAAGCGAGCTCGCCGCCGAGCTGTTGCACGAGCGCAAGGCCGGGCGCGAGCTCTAGCGCGCGACGATACGAAGCTTCCGCCGCGCGCCAGTCCCAGTCGAGCATCTGCAATACGGCCGTCCGCGCGTGGACTTCCGCGAGATTCGGCTCCAGCGCCAACGCGCGTGCGACCGCGTCGCGTGCCCGTGCGAGGCTTTCGGCGGCTGGCGCCCAACCGAACCCCGCTTGCATCGTGTACTGCCCGCCGAGCTCCGCCCATGCAGCGGCGAAGTGCGTATCGAGATTCAGCGCCTCGTTCAGATACTCGACCGCTCTTGTCGCGTCCTCGCGATTGAAGCGCTGGCCAAGGTAACGCGCGTGCAGGAAAAGGCGGTGGGCCTCCGGGTTGCTTGCTCGACCCTTCGCGGCGGCGGCCACTTGCGCCGCGACCTGCTGGCCGGCCTTGGCATCGTCCGCTTCCCCAAGCAACATCCTGCGCAATTCGTGAACCACTGACTGCGCGATCTCATCCTGCACCGCGAAGATGTCGTCGAAGCTGCGGTCGTAGGTCTCCGACCAGAGGTGATAGCCGTCCGCGACGTTCACGAGCTGCACCGACACGCGCATTCGGCTGCCGATCTTGCGCAAGCTCCCTTCGAGCACCGTTCCCACATTGAGCTTGCGCCCGATCACGACGATATCGCCGTTGTTGCCCTTGAACTGAAACGACGAGGTTCGTGCGGCGACGCGCAATCCGCGGATCTTCGCGAGCACGTTGATCAGCTCGTCAGCGAGTCCGTCCGAAAAGTACTCGTCTTCGGCAATGCTGCTGCGGTTGACGAACGGCAGCACAGCGATCGACGGCCGTTGGTTGGCAGGAGGCGCTACCACTTGCGCTTGCTCGGGACTTCGCACGACCGGGCCGACGAAGCGATACCCGCGCCGCGCCAAAGTCTCGATCCAGTGCTCGCCTCGCGGTACGTGCGCCAGCACGCGTCGTATGGCGGAGATCTGGACTGCGAGATTGGCCTCCTCCACGACGACGTCGGGCCACGCCGCTTCGACGATGATCTTCTTTTCGACGTATTCGCCGGCGCGGCTCACCAGCGCGGCGAGCACGGCCACGCCACGTGCGCCAAGCGGCGTCGCGACACCGTCGAGCGTCAGCACGCGTGCTTCGGTATCCAGCCGGAAAGGTCCGAGCTCGTAGACCATGCGCGTCGAGATTGTTGCGGTCACATCGAAAGTCGGTGCCTGAACGAGTCGGTATCCGAGACCCTGAGAACACGGCCGCTCGCGTTTTAGCGAAATTTTATAGTTGTTACAGGACTTTGGCGGCCGCTCTCCTCGAAGATCGCAACTAGGGAACGCAAATCGGGGAGTCGCTCGTGGACATGCAACCAGAATCGCGCGCTGAAGCAGCGATCAACGGGTATGTGATTGGCGCCGGTAGCGCGGAGTCAATCGCGATATATGAAAGAAACGGCGTTTCATGGGTCGCGGAATTCCGCGAGGGCCACGGCGAGTTGATGAACGCCAACACCTGGTTCTATTTTCATGCCGAACGGCTCGGATATTGGCACCAACGCCATGCAAACCGCTCCGCAAAGCCTCTGCCCGCCGAAATGTTGGAAGAAATCGAGCGCCTCCATCGCGAGAAAGAGGCACGTGAAGATGTGAGCGCAACGGAGCGCTGCAAAATCACGCTGGCGGAAGCAGCTGCGAGGCTTCAGCGCGCGCTCGACACCGTCGACAGATCAGGTCGTCGAAGCGATCCATATGAACCGGCAATGCCGCGCAGAGCCGGGGCGGTAGCGCAGCGCTTCAACAGCCTGATGTCAGCAGTGCGGGGCTGCGTGTCCAAAACCAGCCGGACAGCCGGCTGAACTTCAGGGTTTACTTCCGTGTTGCGCCGGTCGGTGTGTCTCCGCTACACCCACTTCGCACGGCGGAAGCGCAGGAACAGCAATGCGTCGATGCTGATCATCAGGAACACAGCGAGCGGGTAGCCCATTCCCCAATTCAACTCGGGCATGTTCTTGAAGTTCATGCCGTAGATGCCCGCGATTAGCGTCGGCACGGTGATGAGCGCGCCGTAGGCGGCGAGGCGCTTCGTCACCTCGTTGTCGGAAATGCCGATCAG
Source organism: Casimicrobiaceae bacterium (assembly GCA_035252665.1). Classification (GTDB taxonomy): domain Bacteria; phylum Pseudomonadota; class Gammaproteobacteria; order Burkholderiales; family Casimicrobiaceae; genus VBCG01. Next base: position 25,505 of record DATFCW010000112.1, read on the forward strand.
CGCCAGGTTCACCTGGATCGCCGTCGTCAGCATTTCACGCGTCGACTCGATGGTGCCGTTGATCCTCGCGAGATGATCGTAGACGTCGCGAAAATATTCCTGCGTGCCTTGGCAGAGCTGCGGCACGCGTCCACCGAACAGCTTGCCGACCGCTTCCATCAGCGGCGCGACCGCGTGCTTCAGCGTCATCAGCTCGCGCTTGATGCCGTACAGCTCCTCGATCTTCCGTCGCGTCGACGCGCTCGCGAACATCTGCTCCTCGGCGGTTTCGAGACGGGTCTCGAGCTGGTCGAGCACCGGGAAATAGCGGTCGACGACGTTGTCGATCAGCGCATAGAAGACGAAGCCCGCGCCGTGGCGCAATAGCTCGGGCTCGCGCTCGGCGCGCGCGCGAAGCGCCGCGAAGCCCGTCTGCGTGCGATGGCGCACGGTCAGCACGTAGTTGGGACCGACGAAAATGTCCACTTCGCCGATATTGAGCTCCTGAGTGCCTTCGGCAGTGGTGATCATCTCCGCTGGATGGAGGACTGCGAACAGCGAATCGCCGTACTCCTCGACCTTCGGCCGCTGATGTCCTTTCCGCGCATCCTCGACGGCAAGCTCGTGCAGCCCGAACTCCTCCGCCATTTCGTCGAGCTCGTCGAGTCCCGGCTCGAACAGCGCGACCCAGATGAAGACGTTCGGCCGGTGCAGGTATTCGCTGATATCGACGGCCGGTATGTCGGCGATCTTGTGGCCGTTTTCGTATGCGACGCAACTGACGAGCATGGCAGGCAGCTCTCTGCGATGTGGCCGTCATCATAGCGGCGAGGCGGCGTTCGGGCCAGCGCTTCGCGGGCGGTTTCGATCCAAGCGGCGGCGGCTGTGGCGCGCAAGGTAAGATGATTCGACCGCATTCGGGACCAATCGGGAAGCCCCGATGATCATCACGTCGCTGCTCGACACCGACCTCTACAAGTTCACGATGATGCAGGTCGTCCTGCATCACTTCCCGGCGGCACAGGTCGAGTACCGGTTCAAGTGCCGAACCGAGGGCGTCGATCTCACGCCCTACATCGGCGAGATCAGGCGCGAGATAGCGGAGCTCTGCAAACTGCGCTTCGTCCGGCGGGAGCTCGATTACCTGCGAAGCTGGCGCTTCTTCACGAGCGACTTCGTCGACCTGCTCGGACTCTTCCAGCTCGACGAGCGCTTCATTCATGTGAGCGCGTTGCCGGAAAGCGCAGGCGAGATCGACATTACGATCAAGGGACCGTGGCTGCATACGATCATGTTCGAGGTGCCGGTGCTCGCGATCGTATCGGAGATCTACAACCGCAGCGCCCATCCGAGTGCCGACTTCGCCGAAGGCGAGCGGCGGCTTGCGGAAAAGATCGAGCTACTGAACGCGGTGCGCGATCCCGAGTTCCGGATTGCCGACTACGGAACGCGGCGGCGGTTCTCGCACGATTGGCAGGAGCACGTGATCGTCGCGCTGCGTGACGGCATTCGAAAAAAATTCGTGGGAACGAGCAACGTGGAGTTCGCGCTTGCGCACAATCTCACGCCGCTCGGCACGATGGCGCACGAGTACTTGCAGGCGTGCCAGGCCGTGGGGCCGCGGCTTCGCGACTCGCAGGTATTCGCGTTCAACACGTGGGCGCGCGAGTATCGCGGCGATCTCGGCATCGCGCTGTCCGACGTGTTCGGCATGAACGCGTTCCTGCGCGATTTCGACCTGTTCTTCTGCAAGCTGTTCGACGGCGTGCGGCACGACTCGGGCGATCCGTTCGAATGGGGCGAAAAGCTGATCGCGCACTACCAGCGCATGCGCATCGATCCGCGAACGAAAGCAATGGTGTTCTCGGACAGTCTCAACGTGCCGCTCGCACGCCGTTTGTTCGAGTACTTCCGCGGCCGCAGCCAGACGGCGTTCGGCATCGGCACGAACCTGACGAACGATCTCGGCTACGAGCCGCTGCAGATCGTGATCAAGATGACGCGCTGCAACGGGCAGCCGGTCGCGAAAATCAGCGACGAGCCGTCGAAGACGATGGACTACGACCCGTCGTATGTCGCGTACGTGCGCGAGGTGTTCCAGGTGCCGGAGAGCAGCGGCACAACGTAGGTTCGCTGACCGGGTTGCTTCTCACGAAAGCCTGGCCAGTTCCTCCCGATACACGGCAACGGGTCGCTCGCCGAAGCAGGCGAAAACAACCCGCTCGAGGGTTGGAATCCGCGATACGGCTGCGGCTACCTCGCGCACCGCGACGGCTGTCGCGAGGTCCATCGGGTAGCCATACACGCCGCAACTGATCGCAGGGAACGCAATCGACGCGATTTCGAGACGACTGGCAAGCGCAAGCGAGTTGCGATAACAGGCCGCGAGCAATTCAGGCTCGTCACGCGCGCCGCCTTGCCATACGGGGCCCACCGTGTGAATCACGTAGCGCGCGGGCAGGCGATAGCCGTTGGTGAGGCGCGCTTCGCCGGTTGGGCAGCCGCCCAGCGTTCGGCACTCGGCAAGCAATTGCGGGCCCGCCGCGCGATGAATGGCGCCGTCGACGCCGCCGCCACCGAGCAGCGTCTCGTTCGCGGCGTTGACGATCGCGTCGACATCGAGCATCGTGATGTCGACGTTGTGCGCTTCGAGGATTGTTCCGGCGATGACCGGCATCGAATCTCCCTTGGGGCTAGGCACCCGTGTCCGACTCTTGCTTTAACCGACGTCATGGCCACGCGCTACCTTCGACCGACAGTGTAAAGTCCTCCGCATGGCGACGCCAATTTCCGAGGAACGGCCCTCGCAGGCATCAGCCGCAGCGGGGTCCGTGCGCACGCCGATCGGCGATCGGCCGCTTCGCCTTGGCGACATCCTGAAGCTGATGGTTGCCGACGGGCTCATCGCGCAAGCAGACGCCGACCAGGTTGCGCGCGCGCGTACGCAGCGCTTCGAGCACCCGCTCGAGCTCATCGCCGAGCACAAGCTTAAGTCGCAAAAGCCGCCGGGGAAAATGCTCACCGTCGACGCGCTCGTCGAATGGCTTGCCGGCAAGCTCGACGTTCCGTTTCAGCATATCGATCCGCTGAAGATCGATCTCGGTGCCGTGACGGCGACGATGTCCAACGCGTACGCGGAGCGATATCGGATTCTGCCCATCGCTGTCGATCGTCGCACGCTGACCGTCGCCAGCGGCGAGCCGTTCGTGCGCAGTTGGGCGGACGAGCTCGCGCGCATTTTGAAGCTCGAGATCCGCATCGTGCTCGCGAATCCGGCGGACGTACGGCGCTACATCGGCGAGTTCTTCAATCTCGCACGGTCGATGAAGCGCGCGCAGGAGAGCTCTCGTGGCGACTTCGCGATCGCGCGCAACTTCGAGCAGCTCGTCGAGCTCGGCCGACATGGCCATCTCGATGCGAACGACCAGCATGTCGTGCACATCGTCGATTGGCTATGGCAATACGCGTTCGAGCAGCGCGCATCGGACATTCATATCGAGCCGCGCCGCGACGTGGGTCTCGTCCGCTTTCGCATCGACGGCGTGCTGCATCAGGTGTACGCGATCCCGACCTCGGTCCTCAATGCGGTCACGTCGCGCATCAAGCTTCTCGCGCGGATGGAGATTGTCGAGAAGCGGCGGCCGCAGGACGGACGTATCAAGACCCTCGCGCCGGACAGCCAGGAGATCGAGCTTCGGATCTCGACGATGCCGACGGCATTCGGCGAGAAGATCGTTATGCGCATCTTCAGCCCCGAGGTGCTCGTGCGCGACTTCGAGGACCTCGGCTTCACCGCCGACGATCGCGCGCGCTGGGAACAGATGACGAGCGAGCCGCACGGCATCATTCTCGTCACCGGACCGACCGGCTCGGGGAAAACGACCACGCTCTACTCGACGCTGAAAGGTCTCGCCACGCCGGAGGTGAACGTCTGCACGATCGAGGATCCGATCGAGATGATCGAACCTGCGTTCAACCAGATGCAGGTGCAGCCGGCGATCGGCGTCGATTTTGCGTCGGGCGTACGCACGCTGTTGCGGCAGGACCCGGACATCATCATGGTCGGCGAGATTCGCGACCGCGATACCGGCGACATGGCGGTGCAGGCGGCGCTCACCGGGCACCTCGTGCTGTCGACGCTGCATACGAACGATGCGCCGTCGGCCGTGACGCGTTTGCTCGATCTCGGCATTCCTCCGTATCTGATCAATTCGACGCTGCTTGGCGTGATGGCGCAGCGTCTGGTGCGCACGCTATGTCCGCATTGCAAGTCGGCGGCCGAGCCGCCGGACGATCAGACGTGGACCGCGATCACTTCACCGTGGCGCGCGGAGAAACCCGCATCGACCATGGCTGCGGCTGGTTGTCTCGAATGCAGAATGACCGGCTATCTCGGCCGCATCGGCATCTACGAAATCATGCTGATGACGCCGGCGCTTCGTCGGCTGATGACTCAGCAGGCCGACGACCGCGCAATTCGCGAGCAGGCGTTTCGCGACGGCATGAAGCCGCTGCGCGTATCGGGCGCGATGAAGGTTGCGGCCGGCATCACCACCGGCGACGAAGTCATCAAGGTAGCGCCGCTCGCGTAAGCGGGCGGCGATCAGCTCGCTGCCTTCTTCGATTTTGGCAGCACGCCCTTGTCGCGCAGCACCTCGCGCGCCATCGCTTGCCGCTGCGTGTCCGACATCGTCGGGAAGGTCTTGCGAAGCTTCATATCGGTGTTCTCGAACGCAGTGAACGCCTGCGCCTGCTCGGGCGTCAATTTCGCGTTCACGGGCAAGCCGAGTTTTCTGCGGATTTCCCGACGCTTCGAGTTGCCCACCATGCGAGCAAGCAACAGGATCAAGAGCAATACGACGACGGCGAAGCCGATCGGCACCCAATAAAGTTCCACGATCTATTTCCCGCGACAACCAGATGGAGCGATACGTTACGCGCGTGCAAGCGCCATGCCAATGGCACGGCGGTGCGTCGAGCGCTCGATCGGCGCATTTCTTTGCATTGCTGCAACAGGTGCGGCGGTCGGTGATTTACGTCGGCTATACCAGCAGTGCCCAGAGCATTGCGGCCGCGGCGACGAGCGCAGCGATCGCAAGCGCAATCTTCAGCAGGCGTGGATCGGCCTGCGTCATATCCTCGGCGTCCGGCCCGTGGGATTGGTGCGAAGCCGTCGTCGCGTCCGGTACGGGTGGCACGTCGATCTCGACCCGTGGAAGCTCGGCCACTTCGATGCCGGGCGCCGCCACCTGAGCTTTGGGCCGTTGCCACGGCGACTGTTCGCTGTAGCTCAATCCCGTTCCCGGGACACCGACGGTTGCCCGCACGCCGCGCGGACCGAACGTCAGCCAGGTGTCGCGACGCCCGACGGACGCCCTTATGCCCGAGCTGCCGAGCTTGAGCCGCAGGCCGGGTGCAACATGAAACGAGCGGCGGAAGCGGAAGCCCATGTCGCGGAATTCCGCCACGTCGTGACAAGGATGGACAGGTGCGGCGGATAGGCGGCGTCGAAAACGGGTTCGGCGGAAGGCAATGCCCCGCTCGCGCGGTTGATGTGATCGGACGGCGCAGCCGATTCCGACCGCAGCCGCCCGGCGCATTTACGCAAACGCGTCAGTCTTCGTCATCCCAGTGACCCGTATGGAGCCGGTAGTGTTCGCCTTCGTGTTTCCATTCCGGTTCGACGTAACGATGGCCTTCCCGGTCACGAATGAATTGCCCTTCGTGCCAACGGTAGTGGCCGTCTTCCCAATTCCAATAGCCCTTTTGCCACGTGTAGCCGGGGCGTGGCGCGGGCACGACTTCCACGCGATCGGGCGGCGGCGCGACGTTGACGTCGAACTCCACGCGAGCCTGGGCCTGCGCGGACAACGCGAGCAGTCCGGCACTCAACATCATCGACCACAGCACATGATTGCCTTTCATTCCACTCTCCTATGTTGATCCGAAAAGACGCGCGCGCAATGAAGGACGAGCCTTCCCTAGCGCGAACCCTCCCATCCCTTTTGCGCTCGTGGGGCGGAGTTTTTTCCACGAAGCACGCCGATCGAAGTTACGCGCGAAGCGAAGCGCCGACTATCGGATCGAAGCGCGTTTCCCGGGTGGGGATATGCCTACGAAGGGATGCGAGTTACACGACCGACGGTTTTTTCCTTTTTGCTGTCGTTAGAAACATCGATGGCCGATGTCGTGCGATTGCGACATGACGCGCGAGACGACGTCACGCGTGCCTGCTTCGTGTGGAAAGCACGTCACGCGCAATGTGTGTCACTTCGCAGCGCAGCGTCTCGTAGCGCCGGTGTGCGCATCGCTGCACTGCAGATACACGGTACGCGGAGCATCTGCGTCGAGTGCGCGCATGTAAGCCGTCCATGCAGCGCGGTCGTCGATCGCTTGCCGTTGCGCCATGTGCTGCGCATCGACTCGGCGCTGCTCGTCTTGCAATGCCGCCGATTGCCGGAACAACCTCTCGACCGCGTTCGCGTTACGGGTGACCTCGTAACGCTTTTGCGCGAACTCGGCGTAGGTCAGCTTCTGCTGATACAAGGCAACGATGAGATCGCCGACGCGAGCGTAGGCATCCTTGAAGAAGGCGCGGTCCTGCAGCAAAAAAGTTCTCCGGGATGGACTCGAGTCGGGAGGGATGACCGGGATAGCGTCGCTCCGTTGAATGCCGATTCGTTTGCCCCGTCTATTGCGAAGTAAACCGGAACTTTTCCTTAGCGTGCGGCAACCTCGCGTAGGAGCGCAGCCGCTCCCTCCATATGCGAGAAGCACCGCTTACGAGCGCAGTAAGTGACGTAGCGGCGGAGAAATAACGCGACCAGGAAGCGCTCGAGCGCATCGATCGCCGGCGGCTGATCGAGGTGCGGGTTGATCTGTGGTTGCGCCTCCGATCGCCAAGCGAGCTCGGCTGCCGCCGTCAGACGATGCGGGTTGAAGTACCGCGCGTCAGGATCGACGTCGCGGATTTCTGGTGGCCCGATGATCTCCCAGGTTCCCGGCGCATGGCGCCGCTCGATCTCGTGCATCTCGGCAACGTAGCGCGCCTTCGCCCACTTGCCGGTGACTTCGCTACGGTAGCGGAACGGGTAGAGGAGGAGACGGCGCATACCGGCCATTATCCCTCGGTGCCGATTGAGCGACCCTCGCGTTGTCCCCATGTCGAAGCGAGTCTGGCGGATGGGGTGGGATTCGAACCCACGAATCGCTTGCACGATTGCCGGATTTCAAGTCCGGTGCATTCAACCGCTCTGCCACCCATCCACATTGCTGGAGAAGCTTACACCGGCCGGCGAGACTGCGAAGGAGCTTTTTTGCCGCGGATCACGCTTGCGCTTGCATCGTGCGCTCGATGATCGCGCGTACCGCCAGGCGATAGCCTGCAACCCCGAGACCCGCGATGACGCCGGTCGCGATGGTCGACACGAGCGAGCGATGGTAGATCGCCTCGCGCCGGTGAATGTTGCTGAGATGAACCTCGATGATCGGACCGTCGAACATCTTCAGCGCATCGACGATCGCGACGGATGTGAACGAATAGCCCGCCGGATTGATCACGATGCCGCGCGCGGTATCGATCGCCTCCTGGATCCAGTCGACGACCTGTGCTTCCGAGTTGGATTGACGGAAGACGATCGCGATCGAGCCCGCCTCGGCGCGACAGGCGGCTTCGATGTCGGCGAGCGTTGACGTGCCATAGATCGTCGGCTCCCGGGTGCCCAGCCGGTTGAGGTTCGGCCCGTTGAGGACGTGGATCGACATGGTTCTCTGCATGCTATCCCTTGTACCCGAATACGCGCGGCAGCCACAGGATCGTTTCGGGTACGTATGTCACGATCGCGAGCACGACGATCGCGGCTGCGATGAACGGCACGCATTCGCGAACGATGGCCGCCAGCGGCTGCTTCGTCATGTTCGCGACGACGAAGAGCAACAATCCGAATGGCGGCGTGACGAGGCCGATCATGATGTTGAGAACGACCATGACACCGAAGAACACCATGTCGATCCCGAGCGCGCGTGCGGTCGGAATCATGATCGGAACGATGACGAGCAGGATCGTCGTGCCTTCGAGCAGGCAACCCAGCACGAGCAGGATGGCATTCACGAGCAGGAGGAAAGCCGCCGCCGACAGGTGGAAGCCGGCCATGAAATGCGCGACCGATGCCGGGACATTCTCGATCGTGACCACGTAATTGAACGCAAGCGCTCCTGCGATCAGCATGCCGACGGAAGCCGTGGCCTTCGCGCTCGCGAGCAGCACGCCGTAAAGCTGGCGAAAAGTGAGCGCACGATAAATCATGGCCGCGGCGAGCAACGCATACGCGGCCGCCGCAGCCGCACCCTCGGTGGGCGTCATCACGCCACCGTAGATGCCGAACAGCAGGATGATGGGAAGCAGGAGTGCCGGCAATGCGTTCCAGGCCGCCGGCGGTACCTCGCGCAACGGTATCTTTGCCTCGACGGGATAGTTGCGCCGTCGCGCGAGGAAGGAGTTCGTGACCATGAACGCGACGCCCAGCATCAGTCCGGGTACGACTCCGCCGAGGAACAGATAGCCGATCGACGTGTCGGCGACCAGCGCATACACGACCATCGGGATCGACGGAGGAATGATCGGGCCGATGATGGCCGCCGACGCGGTGATCGCGGCCGCGTACGCGACAGGATAGTTTCCATCGCGCGTCATCATGCTGATGATCACGCGGCCGATACCCACCGCGTCGGCAATCGCCGAACCCGACATGCCGGCGAAGATGACGTTCGATACGACGTTGACATGGCCAAGCCCGCCGCGAAAGCGGCCGACCAGCACGAGGCAGAACTTGAGCAGCCGATCGGTGAGGCTACCTGTGTTCATCAAATCGGCCGCAAGAATGAACAGCGGCACGGCGAGCAGCACGTAACTGTTGTAGAGGCCGTTCAGGATCTGTTCGGCGGCGGTGCCCGGATCCAGATTGGCCATGAAAAGATAAAGGATCGAGGCGGCGATCATCGACAGCCCGATCGGCAGGCCGAGCGAGGCGAGCGCAACGAGTCCGACGATGCACAACGTGAACGGCGATGCCGTCATCGGTCGTCCGGTTCGAGGGCGGGTCCCGCCAGCCGTGGCCTGCGGAGCGCGCGAAGCGCCAGCCTTGCGTGTCGGACGATGGCCGCCACTGCGAACAGCAGGTAAATCGAGTAGACGAAGTCGAAGCGCATATGCAAGTACGCTGAGTGCTCGCGCTTCATGAAGACGACGTAACGCCATGTGGCGGGCAGCGAGAGCGCGAGCAGCCCGATCGCCGCGACGCTCGTGATGATGGTGAACACACGGCGAACGCGCGCGTCAACGAGGGTGTAGACGATGTCGAAGCGGACTTCCTCGTCGTCGGTCAGGATGAACGCCGCGACCCACAACACGACCCATACCCAGCAGATGACCGTCACTTCCTCCGTCCATCCGAGCGGACGGTCGAGCACGTAGCGAAACGCGATCTGGAGAAGAAAGCACGCGAACATCGTCGCCATCAGGCCGACGGCGATGTGATCGGCGAAGCGCCGTCCCGCGCGGTGGATCATCGCCGGGAAATGCGGATATGCGTCGGCGGCGTCAGCCGAAAAGGACAATCAAAGCGCGTTGATGCGCTCGAGCGCGCCTTTCGGCCAGTCATGGCCGTACTTGTCGACGTACTTCTTCTGGGCGTAGGTGCGAAACGCGGCGAGGTCCGGCGTGTACACCTTCTTGCCCTGTCCCTTGAAGAACTCGATGACGTCCTTTTCCTGGCCGTTGAACTTCGTCGTGTAGTCGTCGATCGCCTTGTCGGCGGCTGCCTGAAAGCGCGCCTGCTCGGCGGGCGGCATCGCGTCCCACGCTTTGTTCGAGACGGTCATCAGGTCGTAGCCGACGACGTGGCTCGTCAGCACGAATTGCGTCGTAACTTCATAGAAGCGCATCAATTTCGACAGTAGCAGGGGATTGTCCTGTCCGTCGATGGCGCCGGTCTGCAGCGCCGTGTAGACCTCGGCAAACGCGACGGGCGTGGGATTGACTCCAATCGACTCGCCGAGGAACTGCCAGAACTCGCCGGGCGGCATTCGAAGCTTGATGCCTGCGAGATCGGCGGGCGTATGGATCGTTTTTTCCGGTTTCAGGTTGACGTGCCGCGCGCCAAAGTACACCGGCGTGATGATCTGGATGCCGAGCTCGTCGTGCGCCATCTTGATGAACTGCTTGCCGACGTCGCTCTTGAACGTCTTGCGCATGTGATCGGCATCGCGGAACAGGTAGGCGGACGTCATCAGCGACCACGCCGGCAGCTGCTTCGCGATGTCCTGTGGCGCCAGGTTGACCATCTCCACGTTGCCGCGCTGGAGCGCGACGAGCTCGGTGCCCTGCTTGAACAGCGTATTGTTCCAATAGGGCTCGAAGTCGAAATCGTTCTTCATCGCCGCCGCGAAGGCCTTGTACGCTTCGGCCCGCAGGTCCTGCTCGGTGAACGCCGCCGAGAAGCGCATCTTCGGCTTGGCCTGCGCGTGCGCGCGTGAGAGCGCCCCGGCAGCGATCAGCCCCCCGCTCGCGCGGAGAAAGGAGCGACGATCGAATGTTGGCTTCATGGCACCTCCTCGTTGTCGATGTGCAGGGCGTGACGCTGCGGTTCGGCTAGGATTGACAGAAATGTCAATTATGTCAAGAGAATTGACGAAAACGTCGGTTTGCGAGCAGGCACGCAAGTCAGGCAAGGAGACCGTGATGTCGACAGGGCGACGACAGGTTGCCGCGATGCGCAAGCGCAAGGACCGTGATGGAAGCCGTGCCGATATCCTGAGCGCCGCAACGGCGGAGTTCGCGGCGCGCGGCCTGGATGGCGCGCGGATAGATTCGA
>DATFCW010000113.1:0-2312 GCA_035252665.1 Casimicrobiaceae bacterium
CGCGGCGCTGACGACGCTCGATGCCCTGTACGGCTATCTCGCCGCCGCGCGCGCCGTACCCGCCACGCATCGTGCGGCAGCAGTCGGGATGCATCGGCTCGCGGACGGCCGCACCGTGACGGTTCGCCCGATCGCTCCCAACGATGCGGATCGCGTGCGGCATTTCCTCGAAGTGACGTCGCCGCAAAGCCGCTACACCCGCTTCCACGCTTTTGTCGCCGCGCCTTCCGCCACGCTGGTTCACTTCCTCACCGACCTTGATGCCGAGCGCGGCCAGGCGTTCGTCTGCGCAGTCGGCGCGAGCACGGCCGAAGCGATCGTCGGCGAGGCGCGCTACGTCGCGACGGACGAGCCAGGCGTGTGCGAGCTCGGCATCCTGATCGAGGACGACTGGCAACACAGCGGCATCGCCGGATTGCTGATGGAAGCCGTCATCGATGGCGCGCGCGAGCGCGGGTATCGCACCATGGAGGGCCTGGTGCTCGCGCAAAACGCGCCGATGCTGCGCTTCGCGCACGCGCTCGGCTTCGCACTCGACTACCTTCCTGGGGATCGGCGAACGGTGCGCATCGTTCTCGACCTCGGGACCCATCGAGCGGCGCAGCCACGCACCTCTGCAAACGCGGGGGATCGGTGCGCATCATCCGACGACAAGCGTTGATGCGAATCGATCCTCGCCAAGCGCATGCTCCGCGACACCACCTATGCGGCCGATCGCGGCCGATCAGCATGCGCTTTCCGCATAGCTGCTCGCGAATTCGCGCCGTCGGTTCAACCGAACGCAAGCGAGCCGAGAGGTTCCCAGCGCGCGCGGCGATAGCGCGACCGTTGCTGCTCGACACGGGCCGACGCCCGCGGCTGCGATGCGAACACGCAGCACAGGCTTCCGCAGGCGCCGGTTTGTTTCTCCGGATCAAGGAAGCCGTGTTTTCCGCGCGCCATGCTCGCGCTCGATCTCGTCTACGTGGCCGTTTCGCGAAGATGACGTACGCCAACGACGAGCAGCGGATGTTCTTCGCGGTCGCGCGATGCGGCGTTCATCGCGCAGAGTGTCTACCTGTTCTGCGCGTGCGTTGGACTTGGGACGATCGTGCGCGGCCTGATCGACCGGCGCAACCTCGCGGCCGCGCTCGGTCTCGCGCACCACGAGCGAATCGCCCTCGCCCAAACCGTCGGATACCCGCGGATGGGCTGATCACGCGCGATGCGCGGGAAGAACGCTACACGACCGGCGAATTCGCGTTCAGCAACAGATGGTCGACGGCGGCTTCAGCCTGCAGCCAGTCATCGACGTCGTAGCCATCCGCATAGCCCCTCTCGGCGTAGAGGCGATACGCCGCCTCGCTGATGAGGCGATGTCGCAGCTCGCCATCGATCGCGTCTTCCGCGCTCCCGTCGACGAACGGTTGATCCACCGATCCCGTAGGGGATTGCGTCGTCGGCAAGTCGACTTCATCCCTCTGCGGCGTTGCCGTGCGCCGTTTGTCCTTGCTCGACATGACTTGTGCCATCGCCTTTCCTTTCGTTGCAAATCGCCGTCGTTGCGCAAAGATGCGGCAACGGAACTCACGATGCCGCGGCTGTTCCTCCGTTTCGTGCCGCGCTTTCAGCCGCGACGGGAGGCGCCATCCCGACGAGGTAGCGGGCGAGCGGGCAAGCGTCGATGGTTTGTCCGCATCGATGTTCCGCCGCGCATTCCGCATGCGACCGATCGAGCGCGACATGGTTCTCGCAAATGCGGCAGTAATCGAGCGGCGAGTCGTACATGGATCGCTTTCCGAAACGTGCGAGCTGCACGACATCCTCGATGATCAGGAAGCAGCAGCGCGTCGATATTGCTCGCCTGGCTCCGCCGCCACCTTGACGAGCGTCAAGGTCGCAGCGGATGGAGACGCGTAGAAACGTGCTATCGCCCGTTCGGGGGAAAGCGATGCGCCCGTTTCGTTACGTTCGTTTCTTCGCAGAGATAGGCATCGGTGACGTTGCCATCGTGGGCGGCAAGAACGCGTCGCTCGGCGAAATGTATCGAGAGCTCGGCTCGCACGGCGTACGCGTCCCCAATGGATTCGCGGTCGTGTCGAGCGCGTACTGGCTGATGCTGGAGCGGGCGGGCGTTCTTCCGACGATGAAAGAGATCATCTCCGGCCTCGATCCGTCGAACGTGGACGATCTCGCAACGCGGGGACGCGTTCTTCGGGACATCGTCTACGGCGCGGGCCTGCCCGAGGACGTTCGACGCGAAATCATCGAGGCGTATCGCGAGCTGCAAGACGAATATGGTGCGTCGCTGAGCCTTGCCGTCCGATCGTCCG
>DATFCW010000114.1:0-7950 GCA_035252665.1 Casimicrobiaceae bacterium
GTGGTCGGCTCGTCGAGAATCAGCAGGTCCGGGTCGTTCACGAGCGCGCGCGCGAGCGTGAGCCTGCGCTTCATCCCGCCCGATAGCGTGCGGATCGACGTCGACGCCTTGCCCGCGAGCCCGGCGAATTCGAGCAGGCGCGGGATGCGCGCGTCGAGGTCGCTGCGGCGCAATCTGAAGTAGCCGCCGTAAATCAGGAGATTCTCGCGGACCGTGAAGTCCGGATCGAGGTTGTCCATCTGCGGCACGACGCCGACGCGAACGCGCGCCTCGCGTGCGGCTTTCGGGACCGGCTCGCCGACGAGGTCGATCGTGCCGCCATCGGGATCGATGAGGCCGAGGCAGCAACGGAGCGTCGTCGTCTTTCCCGCGCCGTTGGGTCCGAGCAGTGCGAAGCATTCGCCGCGACGGATCGAAAACGAAAGCCCGCGCACGACCTCGGTGTCGCCGTAACGCTTGCGCAATCCGTCGACGGCGAGGATTGGCGTCTCACGCGCCGACGCGGCGCGTGAGACGTTCGCCTCATGGAGGGCGACGTCGTTCATTGCCTTGCTTCCTCCGCCTTTCGCGATGGCCACATGGTCGTGACGACATGGGCGACCTGCGGCAGTCGTCCGTGAAAGAAATGGCCGCAGCCGGGAAACACGACGATCGGCAGGAGTTGCGGGCGTGCCCAGGCGAGCACGTCGGAGAGCGGCACGACGTCGTCCTCCTCGCCGTGGATGACGATCGTGTCGGCGCGCACGTTTTCCAAGGGGAAGCGCTTGACGCCCGGCGCCACGAGCACGAGCCCCTCGGCTTTCACGCGCGACGCCACGCGCGTTTGCACGAAGGCGCCGAACGAGAAGCCCGCGAGTGCGACCGGAAGCGATTCGCCGAGCGTCCGCCTTGCATCGGCCAGCACCGCGAGCGCATCCTCGGTTTCGCCGACGCCTTCGTCGAACGCCCCGGCCGATCCGCCGACGCCGCGGAAATTGAAGCGCATCGCGGCGTAGCCGAGCGCGAAGAAGGTCTTCGCGAGCGTCTGTACGACCTTGTTGTCGAGCGTTCCGCCTTGCAGCGGATGAGGATGACAGACGAGCGCCAGCCCTCGCGGCGCCGGCCCGGGAACGTTGCGGACGACCTCGATCGCGCCGACCGGTCCTTCGACCGTCAGCCGCTCCATCGTGCGGGGAGTCATCGTCAGCGGCGACGGGCCGCCCCAAGCCGCTGACTGCGCCCCCTCTGGGGGCAGCGAGCTATGCGAGCGTGGGGGTCGTTCATCCCCGGATGCTAACGCATCACGCCGCATCCCCCGGCTTGCCCCACGCCGGACGCCCCGCCAGCACGAAAAGCCAGATCGCGGTCAGCACCGGCCACAGCAACAAGGCCGCGCGCGTAAGGCCGTTGTAGTTCAGCAACTGACCGTAGTGCCAGCCGAAGAGCGCCGCCGGCACGGGACCCGCGAGCGTTTCCGGCGCGAGCACCGGCGTTCCGAGCACGGACAAGAGCGCGACCGCGCAAACGGCGACCTGAACCGGGCGCGGCAGCGCAATGGCAATGCGCAGCAGCAAGGCGCCGACGGCAATGCCGACGAGCGCTTCGGTCTTTATCCAGTTCGTCCACAGCGTGGGCTTCAGCATGAAGAGCGCGGCCATCGCTTTCAATGCCAGCGCGCCGACGATCATCGCGAGCACGATGCTGCCCGCGTTGCGCCGTCGGCGCAAAAGCAGCGCGACGAAAAGCCCGACGCCGAGCATCTGCAGCGCGCTCGCCGCGGCCTGCACGAATGCATCCGCGCTGTCGTGCGGCATCGGCGTCGCGACGACGGCCGCACCGACGGCGGTGACTTCGTCGGTATCGAAGGCAACGGCGAAGAGCGGGATGCCGGGATTCATCTGCGCGACGAGCCAAAGCAGCAAAAGCCCGAGACCGACGTCGCCAACGTGTCCGGGCAGGAAGAGTCGCGCTCGCGCCTCGTACAGCGCGCGCCGCGCCGACGGATTGGCCGCGATGACGGCGGCGATCACGGCACCGAGCAGCGCGCCGATGCTGTTCGTCAGAAGGTCGTAGCTGCTTGCCACGCGCGGCGGGACGAACATCTGCAGCGACTCCATCGCGAACGACATCGCCGCGCCGACGAGAAGTCCCCAACCAATCCGTCGCAGGGGCGATGCACCGCGGCCGAGGAGCGCGACGAAGAAGCCGAACGGCATGTACGCCAGGATGTTCAACACGGCGTCGGAGCGGATCAGCCGCGGCGCGGGACCAAAGAGAAAGAACGGCGTGCCGGGCGGCGGCGGAAGCCACGGCGAGAACGGCTCGAGCGACGCGTAGGCGATCGCGACGCCGTACAGGAGCGCGAGGACGTGCGGGAGACGCGTCGAGCGCTGCGCGGTCCGGTCGACGTCGGGCACGCACGCTCCCCTTACCCCGACGCTCTCCCCGCCGGGGAGAGGGAGCCGAGCGCGAGCGAGGCGGGTGAGGGGCGTTCGGTCATCTCGACGCCTTGATCTCCGTCCACAATTTATTGCGGAGCCGCCGCTGCGCAACCGTCAAATCCTTGAGCTGCTCGAGCTTCTTCTGGAAGTCGGGTGGCGGGAAAACGGCCGGCAGCTTGAGGATCTCCGGCTTGATGTAGCGCATGGCGTCCTTGTTTGGATTGCCAGAGCCGATCAGGTTCGTCAGGTCGGCCGAGTTGCGTCCGTCGAGCATGAAGTTGATGAACTTGAGCGCGAGATCGGGTCGCGGCGCATTCTTGTCGATCACCATGTTGTCGACGGCGAGCACCGCACCTTCCTTCGGAATGCCCTGCAGGATGTGGAACGGGCGGCCGGCCGACTGCGCGTCCTGGTTCGCCTGGAAGATGTCGTTCGAGTAGCCGTGGACGAGCCAGATGTTGCCCACCGTCAGCTCCTTGATGTACGACTGGGCGTTGAACGCAGCCCAGTACGGCTTCGCCTTCTTGATGACTGCGGTGGCTTCGTCCCAGTGCTTGGGATCGACGTCGTTTGCCGAGTAGCCCAGATACTTGAGCGCCGCGGCAAAGAGCTCGTTCGCGCTGTCGAGCACGGTGACGCGGCCCTTCACCTTCGCGAGGTACTTGGGATCGAAGATCACCGCCCACGTGTCGGTCGGCAATCCGAGCTCCTTCATCTTGACGTCGTTGTAGCCGATGATCGTCGTCGACATCGCATACGGCACCGAATAACGGTTGCCCGGATCGAACGGCGTATTGAGGTACGCCGGATCGACGTTCTTGATGTTCGGCAGCGCGTTCTTGTCGAGCGGCTTCAGCTGTCCGCCGCGAATCAGTGCCTGCACGGCGTTCGACGTCGGCACCAGCACGTCGTAGCCCTTCGCGCCGGCGGCGAGCTTCGCGAGAAGCTCTTCGTTGTCCCCGTAGTACGTCTGGATCACGTCGCACTGGCAAACGCCTTCGAAGCGCTTGATCGTTTCGGGCGCGATGTAGTTGTTCCAGTTGTAGAGGTGGAACTCGTCGCGTGCGAGCGCGCCGCTCGCGAAAGCCAGGCCGAGGACGAAGAAAGCGAAACGGGCAAGCATGGTCAGGTTTCCCCCTGTGAGCGGAGAAGAGCGGGCGACAATTTGGCGGCGATGACGATCAGAAGCAACGTCAGCAGCATGAGCAGCGTGGACACCGCGTTCACTTCGGGCGTGACGGCGATCTTGATCATCGAATAGATCTGCAGCGGCAGCGTGACGGTGCCGGCGCCGGCGGTGAAGAACGTGATGACGAAATCGTCGATCGACAGCGTGAACGCCATCAGCGCACCGGCGACGACGCCGGGCATGATCAGCGGCAGGGTCACGTAGCGAAACGCCTTCGCCGGCGTGGCACCGAGGTCGCGCGCAGCTTCGGTGAGCGTCTCGTCCATGCCGGCTAGGCGCGCCCGCACGACGATCGCAACGAAGCCGATGCAGAACGCGATGTGCGCCAGTGCCACCGACACGAGCCCGAGCGTGAAGTTCAGCAGCACGAAGAAGATCAAGAGCGACACGCCCATCAGGATCTAGGGAATCGCGATTGGCGCGACGATCAGGATGGGCAGCAGGCGCAGCCGCTGGCGATGCATCGCCAGGCCCGCCATCGTGCCGAGCACCGTCGATACGAGGCTCGCCACGGCACCGATGATGAGCGAGTTGCCGGCGGCGGTCAGCATCTGGTCGTCGTGGACGAGCGTGCGATACCAGTCGAGCGTGAAGCCGACCCACTCGGCATTGAGGCGTGAGTCATTGAATGAATACACGATCACGATCAGAAGCGGCACGTAGAGGAACGCGTACGCGAAGATCGCGGTGGCCCAAAGCCCGGCGGAGTGCCTACGCATAGCGGGCGCCTCGGCGTCCCACCCACGCCGCGCTTCCTGCGAGCACGAGCGCCGCGACGGTGAGCACGATGGAGAGCACGCTGCCGAACGGCCAGTCGCGCGTTTCGAGGAACTGCTGCTTGATGAGGTTGCCGATCAGCGTGTCCTCGGGGCCGCCGAGGATGTCGGGAATCGCGAAGATGCCGAGCGCGGGAATGAACACCAGCGCCGCGCCTGCGTAAACGCCCGGCAGCGACAGCGGAAACGTGATTCGCCAGAAACGTTGCCACGCGTTGGCGCCGAGGTCCTGCGCCGCGTCGAGCAGCGCCTGGTCGTGCTTTTCCAGATTCGCGTAGAGCGGCAGCACCATGAACGGCAGGCTCACGTACACGAGACACACGAGGACCGCGAACGCGCTGAAGAGAAGCGAGACCGGTCCGGCGCCGAAGAGGGCGAGCACGCCGTTGATCGTGCGCGCCAGCGCCGCGTTCGGTCCGAGGATGATCATCCACGCGTAGATGCGGATTAGGAAATTGCTCCAGAACGGCAGGATGACGAGCAGAAGTAGCAGGTCGCGATACTTCTTCGGGCTCTTGGCGATGAGCGTGGCGAGCGGATAGGCGAGGAGCAGACAGACGAGCGTCGTGAGCGCCGCGTATCCCGCGGATTTGACGAACACACGGATGAAGACCGGCTCGGTCACGAAGCGCACGTAGCTGTCGACGTTGAGGTCGAGCTTGCCGGCTTCGTCGACGAGCGGCGCCAGGCCGCCGAACTCGCCGGGGCTTCGGAACGACGCGAGCACCATGATGAGCGTCGGCGCGGCGAAGAAGACGAGCAGGTAGAGAAGCGGGGGACCGCTGACGAGCCACTTGGCAAGCGGCGATCGGCGTTTGCGCAACCCCTCACCCGCCTCGCTGGCGCTCGGCACCCTCTCCCCGCGTGCGGGGAGAGAGTTGGGGTGAGAGGTCGTCGCCATCACTCCTCGATGAAATGCCCGGCCGCGATCGGCCAGCTCATTTCGACCTCGTCGCCCACCTCGAAGAATTTCGCGCGTCCGCTTTGCGAATTCGCGAGCAGCGCCTCGATCCGGGCGCCGGCGCTGGTCTCCACGCGATAGACAGTGACATCGCCCATGTACAGAAGATCGCGCACCGTGCCGCGGAATTGGTTGTCATCGGCTGCCGTGCCCGCCGCCATGCGAATCTTCTCGGGACGAAGCGCGATCGAGGCCCGCTGACCGCGGGCAAGCGATGAATGCGCGGCCACACGCACCGGTCCGAGCTTGTCGACGTCGACGGTCACGACACCGGCGCCGTTCGACATCACCGGCCCGGACAGCAGGTTGCAATGACCGATGAAATCGGCGACGAAGCGCGTGCGCGGAAACCCATAGAGCTTCGAAGGCTCGTCCACCTGCTCGACGCGCCCCTGGTTCATCACCGCGATTCGATGCGAGAGAGCGAGCGCCTCGGTCTGGTCGTGCGTCACGTACACGAACGCAATCCCGACCTCCTTCTGAAGGTTGATGAGCTCGATCTGCAGCTCCTCGCGAAGCTTCGCGTCGAGCGCGGCGAGCGGCTCGTCGAGCAAAAGCATCGTCGGATGCGTGACGAGCGCGCGCGCGATCGCCACACGTTGCTTCTGTCCGCCCGAAAGCTCGTGCGGATAGCGGCGGTTGAAACCGGTGAGGCGCACGTCCTCGAGCGCGCCTTCGATGCGCGCCTTGCGCTCGCTCGCCGGCACGCGCGCCATCTGCAGCGGGAACGCGACGTTGCCTTCGACGCTCATGTGCGGAAAGAGCGCGTAGCTCTGGAATACCGTGTGCACCGGGCGAAGCTCCGGCGGGCTTCCGGCGAGGTCCTCGCCATTCAGGAGGATGCGTCCGGCATCGGGCAGATCGAAGCCGGCGATCATTCGCAGAAGCGTCGTCTTGCCGCAGCCGGAGGGCCCGAGCAGCGTGAAGAATTCGCCGCCCTCGATCGCGAGGCTTACGTTGTCGACGGCGGTGAAATCGCCGAATCGCCGGGTGACACCGTGGATGTCAAGTAGCGCCACCGGCGCGCGGCTCCTTTCGTCGGGCGTGCATTGCGCGGCGGATTGTAACGAACTGGCACCAATTTCATCGTTGCCACAGCAACAGCGCGACCACAACGACGAGCAGTAGCGCGATCAGGCCGAGCCAGCGGTTTCGCGATCGCTCGGCGACCGCGAGACTCTTCAATGCAACATCGGATGCGACAGGCGGCGCCGACAATCGCTCGTGCAGAAGGCGCGGGATCTCGGGCAGCGTCTCGACGAGCGACGCTGCTTCCGTGAAAAGCCTTCGCCGCAGCGCCCGAAAGCCCACTTGGTCCTCCATCCAGCGTTCCAGGAACGGCTTCGCGGTGACCCACAAATCGAGGTCGGGATCGAGCTGGCGCCCGAGGCCCTCGACGTTCAGCAGCGTCTTCTGCAGCAGCACGAGTTGCGGCTGGATCTCGACATTGAAGCGTCGCGACGCACGGAAGAGCTGCACGAGCACCTTGCCGAGCGAAATTTCCTTGAGCGGTCGGTCGAAGATCGGCTCGCAGACGACCCGGATCTCGCTCGTGAGCTCATCGATGCGCGTGTTCGCCGGCACCCATCCCGATTCGACATGCGTCAGCGCGACGCGGTGATAATCGCGCCGGAAGAACGCGATGAAATTCTTCGCGAGGTAGCCTTTGTCGCGCTCCGAGAGCGTTCCCATGATCCCGAAGTCGAGCGCGATGTACTTGCCGTGATTCGCGCCGTCGATGCCGACGAAGATGTTCCCCGGATGCATGTCGGCGTGGAAGAAGCCGTCGCGAAACACCTGCGTGAAAAAGATCTCGACGCCGGCGCGCGCGAGGCGCTTGAGATCCACACCGGCGGCGACGAGATCGGGAATGCGCCCGATCGGGATGCCCGCCATCCGCTCCATCACCAGGATCTCGCTCGCCGTCCAGTCCCAGTAGACCTCGGGCACGCGCAGCAGCGGCGACATCCGGAAATTGCGATGCAGTTGCGCGCAGTTCGCCGCCTCGCGCATGAGATCGAGCTCGTCGTGGACCGTCTTGTCGAACTCGGCGACGACTTCGCGCGGACGAAGCCGCCGGCCTTCGCGCCACGCGCGCTCGACGAGCGACGCCGCGGTGCGCATCAGCGCGAGGTCGTGCTCGATCACGTTGCCGATCTTCGGGCGCAGCACCTTCACGGCGACCGGCGTGCCGTCGGGCAGCTCCGCGAAATGCACTTGCGCGACCGATGCGCTCGCAACCGGCGTCAGGTCGAACGAGCGGAAGACCTCGCCGATCGGTTTGCCGAACACGCGCTCGATCGTCGCCACGACGAGTTCCGATGCAAACGGCGGCACGCGGTCCTGCAGGAGCGCCAGCTCGTCGGCGATGTCGGGCGGCAGGATGTCGCGGCGCGTCGACAGCATCTGCCCGAACTTGATGAAGATCGGGCCGAGATCCTCGAGTGCGCGGCGAAGGCGCACGCCGCGCGGCGCCGACAGGTCGCGAAAGAACAGACCGTAGCGGACGAGGATGCGCAGCGGGCGAAGGCGCGGATGGCCGAGCGCGAGCTCGTCGAGACCGTGCCGCAGCGCGACGACGATGATCCGCAGGAGCCGGCCGAG
>DATFCW010000115.1:0-9465 GCA_035252665.1 Casimicrobiaceae bacterium
CGTGACGCCGCGCTGCGGCGCGTAGAGGCCGACGAACGGAAAAATGGTCGCGCAGACGAGGCTCATGCCGACGATCGCGTAGGTGTAGCGCTCGCGTAGTAGAGGATCGTCGAGATAGAGGGCGAACGCGAGCGCGCCGACGAGCGCGAGAAGCAGCGGATCGAGCAGGCGCATCGCCCACTCGAAGAACTGCGCATTGTCCTTGAGGAGGCTGCGCCTCAATGGGCCCCCACGCTTGCAGCTTCGCTGCTGCGCTGCCCCCAGCGGGGGCGCAATTCGCGCTCGGGGCGGCCCTTCGCGCTCAATGGGCCCCCATGGCGTGCGTCGCAATGAACTGCGCAAACGCCGCCCTGAACCTCTCGGGCGCGAAGCGCAGCGCGTTCTCCCTGCACGCTTCCGGCCGGATCCGCGCTTGCGACGCCTCGAAGCGGCGCACGGCCTCCGCGATCGACGTCGCGGATTGCTCGGCAAACAACACGCCGGTCGGGTTGTTCCGATCGATGTCCACGATCGTCTCGCCGGTGCCGCCGCGCGCGTACGCGATCACCGGTGTGCCCAATGCCTGGGCTTCGAGCGGCGCAATGCCGAAGTCCTCTTCGGCGGCGAACACGAATGCGCGCGCGCTGGCGAGCAAAGCGTTGCGCTCGTCGTCCGCGATCCGACCGACGAACCTGACGTTGGCCGGTGCATCGCGGGCGAGGCGCGCGTATTCGGGTCCTTCGCCGATTATCGTCAGCGTCCTGTCAGGCATCGTTCGAAACGCATCGACGATCAGGTCGACGCGCTTGTAAGGCACGAGCTGGGAAACGGTCACGTACGAGTCGTCGCGAGAATTTCGGGATAACGCGTGCGGAATGGTCACCGGCGGATATATCACCGTCGATTCGCGGCCGTAGCAGGTTCTGATGCGCGAGGCGATGTAATTCGAAATGGCGATGAAGTGATCGACGCGTTCGCTCGCCGCACGATCCCACGCGCGAAGGCGCGCGAGGAGTCGCCGCGCGGCGACACCGCGAAGGCCGCGATCCAGCCCCGTTCGCTCGAGATACTGGTCGCGCAGATCCCAGGCGTACCGCATGGGCGTATAGCAATAGCAGACGTGCACCTGCCCGGCGCGCGTGCGCACGCCTTTCGCGACGGCGTGGGAGCTCGAGATCACGAGGTCGTACGCGGCGACGTCGAGCGATTCGACGGCGCGTGGAAAGAGCGGCAGAAAAAGCCGAAAGTGCCTGCGGGCAAGCGGCATCCTTTGCAGGAAGGTCGTATGCGCGCGGCGCCCGCGAAGGGTCTGGCGATCGGCATCGTCGAGAAAATCGACGAGCGCGAACAGATCGGCGTTCGGATAGACCGCGAGAATTTCGGCGAGCACGCGTTCGCCGCCACGCCATGCGTCGAGCCAGTCGTGGACGATGGCGACCTTCAAGGAACGCGGCTTTGCAAGAACCTATCTCAAAATGGGCTGCGCGCCGATGGATGTTGGAGCGAACGCCGCTTCGCCTACCGCTCGCTGCGCTCGCATTGGCGTTCGCCGAGATAAAGGCTCCGTGTGCTCGCTCGCCCCTCGCTGTACGGCCAAATTCCATCTCGGGGCTCGCCTGCCAGGCCTTCGCGCTCTCGGACCGCTCGCCATATTTCGAGATGCGTTCAAGTGTCCGCCGGGCGACGCCGTAGTCGACGATGGCGGCGATTCTACCCCTCGCTCGCGTCCCAATCGCGATGAAGTGACGCGGTGTTAGCATCGCAGCCTTCCGCTTCGCGCGCGGCGCGCGCTTCACGATGATCCGCGTGGCGTTCAACGCGATTCCGCTGCGTTCCACGCTGACCGGAATCGGCAACTACATCGTGCATCTCGCCGCGGCGCTTGCCGCCACCGGGGACATCGACCTCTATGCGTTCTACGGCGGCGCATTGCGCCACGAGATGCCGCTGCCGCCGAGTGGTGCATCGCGCGCATCGGCGACGCAGGTCGCGCGCGGCATTGTGAAGCACGCGGTTCCGTTTCGCCGGACGCTTCGTCACGCGCAGCTCGCGTGGCTTTTTCGCCGTGGCGCGCGACGGGCCGGGATCGACGTCTATCACGAGCCCAACTACGTGCCGTTTCGGATCGACGCACCGGTCGCGATCACGATCCACGATCTGTCCTGGATGCGATATCCGGATACGCATCCGCGGGAGCGCGTGCGCTGGCTCGAGCGCGGCGTGCCGAGGGCGATCGCGCGCGCCGACGCGATCATCGTCGACGCCGAGTTTACGAAGCATGAATTGCAGCAGGCATTCGGCGTAGCGCCGTCGCGCGTGAGCGTCGTTCCCCTCGGGGTGGCGGTTGCGTTTCGCCCCCGTACGCCCGCGCAGACGCGTGTTTCGCTGTCGGGCTTCGATCTCGCGCATGGCCGCTACATCCTGACGCTCGGCACGATGGAGCCGCGCAAGAACGTCGTGCACGCCTTGGCGGCGTACGCGAAGCTCCCGCGATCGTTACGCGACCGTTATCCGCTCGTGGTCGCCGGCGCGCGCGGCTGGCGCGCTGGACTTCTCACGCGGCGATTGCAGGCGATGTCCGCGCGCGGCGAGGTGAGGTTCCTCGGTCATGTACTCGATGCCGCGTTGCCGGATCTTTATGCCGGCGCGGCCGTGTTCGTGTTTCCGTCGCTCTACGAAGGGTTCGGCCTGCCGCCGCTCGAAGCGATGGCCTCCGGCGTGCCGGTGCTTGTTTCCAACCGCGCATCATTGCCCGAAGTGGTCGGCGATGCAGGCATCCTGATCGATCCGGACCAGCCCGAAGAAACGCGCGATGCGATCGAGCGCCTGCTCGGCGACGATGCGTTGCGCGCGCGGATGTCGGTGCTTGGCCGCGAACGCGCGGCACGGTTTACTTGGGACGCGTGCGCAACGCAAACGCTCGCTGTCTATCGAGCCATCGTCGCGAAGGCGAGATGACCTCGACGCCGCCCGTTCACGGTGAGTGTCGGGCGTGCGGCGCAACGTTTATACTCCGCGCTTTCGACAAGCTCGCCGCGATGTTTTGCGAGCGGGTTTGACTCGGATACGTGAAGCGTCTGCTCGTCACGGGAAGGCACGGCTTCGTTGGCGAGACCCTTGCGGCAATGGTGGCCTCGGAGCCGACGCTCGCGGCATGGTCGCTCGTAGAGCTGCCGCCGGCGCTCGACATTCGCGATTCCCGTACGGTCGCCGAGCTCGTCGCAGGCGCGGTGCCGGATGCGGTCGTGCATCTGGCTGCGCAAAGCTTCGTCCCGGAATCGTTCCGCGACCCCGCTGCCACGCTTTCGATCAACCTCATCGGAACGCTCAACCTATTGCAGGCATTGCGCCAGTCGGGTTTTGAAGGGCGGTTCGTCTACGTGAGCACCGGCGACGTCTATGGGCGCGTGCCGGAAGACGTGCTGCCCGTGACCGAAGCATGGATGCCCGCGCCGCGCAATCCGTATGCGGTGAGCAAGCTCGCGGCGGAAGCGCTCTGTCGCCAATGGTGGATGACCGAGGGCATGGATACCATTGTTGCGCGTGCCTTCAACCACATCGGGCGCGGGCAGAGCGACCGGTTCGTCGTCTCCGATTTCGCGCACCAGATCGCGTGCATCAGGCGAGGCGAGCGTGAGCCACGCGTTCATGTCGGCGACATCGAGGTCACGCGCGATTTCACCGACGTGCACGACGTGGTGCGTGGCTATTTCGCGTTGCTCGAGCGCGGCGCCGGCGGCGAGATTTACAACGTCTGCAGCGGGACTGAGCATTCGATTCGCTCGATCCTCGAACGTCTCGCGACGCTCGCGGATGTCGAGATCACGATCGAGCGCGAGCCCGGCCGCTTTCGCAAGGCCGAGCAGCGCAGGATGTGCGGCGACCCGTCGAAAATGCGCGAGGCGACCGGGTGGAGCGCGACCACACCGCTCGACGATTCGCTGACCACGATGCTTCGGCAGTGGGACGAGGTGAATGCATGATGGACAAACTGCTCATCGGCAATAGCGAATCATGACTCGCACGGCGCTCATCACCGGCATTACCGGTCAGGACGGCGCGTATCTCGCCAGGTTCCTGCTGGGCAAGGGTTACGACGTCTACGGGCTCCTCGCGCGCCGCAGCACCGACACGCTGTGGCGTTTGCGGGAGCTTGGCATTGCGTCGGAGGTCACGCTGATCGATGGCGATCTCGTCGACATGACGTCGATCCTGCGCGCGCTCGAGACGAGCGCCGCGGACGAGGTGTACAACCTTGCCGCGCAAAGTTTCGTCGCGACATCGTGGCGACAGCCGATCCTGACCGCGGGCGTGACGGGCATCGGCGCGCTCAACGTCCTCGAAGCGATCCGCATCCACGATATGAAGATCCGCTTCTACCAGGCGTCGAGCAGCGAGATGTTTGGACTCGTCCAGGCCGACCGGCAGGACGAGAAGACGCCGTTCTATCCGCGCAGCCCCTACGGCGTCGCCAAGCTGTTCGCACACTGGTCGACGGTCAACTATCGCGAAAGCTTCGGCATGCACGCGTCGAGCGGCATTCTCTTCAACCACGAGTCGCCCCTTCGCGGCATCGAGTTCGTCACGCGCAAGGTGAGCGACGGCGTCGCGCGGATCAAGCTCGGGAAGGCGAAGGAGTTGCGCCTCGGCAACATCGACGCGCAGCGCGACTGGGGATTCGCCGGCGACTACGTCGAGGCGATGTGGCTGATGCTGCAGCAGGAGAAGCCCGACGACTATGTGGTCGCGACGGGCGTCACCACGTCGGTGCGCGAGATGTGCAGGATCGCGTTCGCACATGTCGATCTCGACTACGAGCAATGCGTCGTCGTCGATCCGCAGTTCTTCCGTCCCGCCGAAGTGGACGTGCTGCGCGGCAATCCCGCGAAGGCACGCGCGAAGCTCGATTGGTCGCCGCGCACGTCGCTCGAGACGCTGATCGCGACGATGGTGGACGCCGATCTGCGCCGCGTGCGCGAGCGTTCGTCGTGATGCGTTTGGTCGCGATGTCGAACGCTTCGCTGTTCCGGGCCGGGATGTTGCGCGAATGCTGGGAATTCCGCGACTTCATCCTCGCGAGCGTCAAGCGCGATTTCGTCTCGCGCTATCTCGGCACGCAGCTCGGCTTTTTCTGGGCGGTCGCGCAGCCGCTCGCGATGATCGCGATCTATACGCTGGTCTTCGCGAACATCATGCGCCCGGCGCTGGCCGGCCATGCATCGCGCTTCGCCTACAGCATCTACCTCTGCGCTGGCATCCTGTCGTGGCAGCTCTTCAGCGATCTGCTCAACCGTTCAGTCGGCGTGTTCGTGCGCAACGCGAACCTGCTCAAGAAGGTCAACCTGCCGAAGCTTTCGCTGCCGATCATCGTCGCGCTTTCGGGACTCTCCAATTTCGCGGTCGTGCTGGCGATCTTTTTCGTGTTTCTCGCCGCAATCGGCGCATTTCCGATTCACGCGATCCTGGCGCTGATTCCGCTGCTCGTGCTGATCGTCGCATTCGCGCTCGGACTCGGCGTGCTGCTCGGGACGATCAACGTGTTTTACCGCGACGTCGAGCAGACCACGTCGATGCTGTTGCAGTTCTGGTTCTGGCTGACGCCGATCGTCTATCCGGGACGCTCGCTGCCGGGCTTCCTCGGCGCGGCGCTCGCATGGAACCCCATGTGGCCGATCGTCGGCTTCGCGCAGACGATCTTCGTCGATGATCGCGTTCCACCCTGGTCGACGCTCGTCTATCCGGCGCTCGTCGCGATCGCATTGCTTCTGCTCGGTCTCTTCGCATTCCGCAGACTGAGCGGCGAGATCGTCGACGAGCTCTGAAAACGTTCGATGCACCCAGATCCGACGATCGACAAGCCGCTCGACATCGACGAGCTCATGCGCGAGATTCGCGCCGACATCGCGGCGCGATTGCCGGATGCCGACGACGAAACGCTTGGACGATACGAGCGGCGGCCCGCTATCGCAGCCGACGCCCCGGATGCGCGCTTGCCCCGCCTCGGTGAATTGACGCTCCCGCTTGCACGGAAGGACGCCTATCGGGTCGGCGATTTCCTCGCGTACCACGACGCCGATTTCGTGCGCAACGCATACCGCGCACTGCTCGGACGCGAGCCCGATCCGGAAGGCGGAGCCCGATACCTGGCGAAGATCCGTTCGGGACAGCTCTCGCGCGTCGAAGTGCTCGGGCGCATCCGGTATTCGCCCGAAGGAAAGGCATCACGCGTTCGCGTCGACGGTCTCTTCGTTCCTTTCGCGCTGCGAACCGCGCGACGCGTGCCGGTGCTCGGGCGGTTGCTGGGCATCGCGCAATATGTATGGCGGCTGCCCGATATCGCACGAAATCACGAGATGCTCGAGGCCGCGATGTTCGAGCAGCGCGCCGCGATGCGCGATCGGATCAATGAAGTCGTCGCCGGCATCGAGCACGCGATCGAGCAGGTGAAGGCCACGGAGGCGGAGCGATTCTCGGCGCTCGGCTCGCGCGATACCGATTTGCAGGCTCGGATATTGGATGTCCGATCGGAACTTCGCCGCCTTTCGGTCGATCAGCAGGCGCAGGGCAATGCGGCGAAGGCGGCGGACGAGGCGCTGGAAGCGAAGATTGTCGGCATCGGCGAGCGCGCCTCGGGGATCGAGGGACGTCTCTCCGCGGTCGGTGACCGCGTCTCCGATGTCGCGAGCGACGTCGCTAAAGCCGGCCGCAATCTCGAGGCATTGCGCGACGGCAACCAGGCGCTCGCGCAGGTCGTCGCCCAACTCGGTGGAGCGCAGGCGTTGATCGCACGTGTTGCAGCGGTCGAGCGCGAGGCGAATGCGTTGCGCGCTGCGTTGCCTTCGCAGAGCGTCGCAACGTCGCCATCCGCGTTCGCGACATCGATGGCGGAAGGGTTTTACGTCGCGTTCGAGGATCGCTTTCGCGGGACGCGGGAGGACATCAAGGGCCGGCTCTCGGTTTATCTGCCGCTCGTCGATGCAGCGGGCGCCGGCGGGGCCGAGGCGCCGATTCTCGATGTCGGCTGCGGCCGCGGCGAATGGCTCGAGCTCTTGCGTGATCACGCGCTTGCAGCATCAGGCGTCGACACGAACGAAGTTGCCGTCGCCGGCTGTCGAGCGCGGGGACTGTCGGCCGATGCAGGTGACGGCGTCGAGCATTTGCGCGCTCGTGCGTCCGAGTCGCTTGGTGCCGTTACGGCAATCCATGTGATCGAGCATCTGCCGTTCGAGGGTGTTCTCGCGCTGTTCGACGAATCGAAGCGCGTGTTGCGCTCGGGCGGTGTCGCCATCTTCGAGACGCCGAACCCCGAGAACCTTGTCGTCGGCGCGTGCAATTTTTACTACGACCCGACGCACGTTCGGCCTTTGCCGCCGGAACCGCTGCGCTTCATTCTCGAGTCGCGCGGCTTCGAGCGGGTCGACATTATGCGGCTGCATCCGGACGACGCCGCTCCCGCGCTCGACGCACTTCCCGACGCGTTGGCGAGCGCGATCAAAGAGCGCTTGTTCGGACCGCGCGACTACGCGCTGATCGCGTACAAGCGGTAGGCGCTTTGCGCGTTCTCGTCGCGAACTTCTTTCCCGCGTTTCATCCGCCGCGAAGCGGTGGCGAGCAGCGATACCACTACCTCTATCGGCATCTCAGTCGGCACTTCGACGTCACGCTGATTTCGCCGACGCATTCGGACCATCCGTTCGAGGAAGTCCGCTTTTCATCGACGTTTCGCGAGCTCCGCGTCCCGAAGGCGGCCACATTCGATCGTCTGCATTGGGAGCTCGATGCGAAGGGCATCGGCCCCGAATGTTCCGCGTACGTCGTCGCCCTGGCCTCGGCGGTGGAAACCGAGTATGGAGCGCGTTTCGCGGCGGCCAGCGCGGACGCGGACATCGTGATTCACGAATCGCCGTTTACGCTGCCCTACGATCGCATGTTCGGCATCGACGGCAAGCCGCGCGTCTACAACGCCTACAACGTCGAGCATCGGCTCGCACGCGAAATTCTGGAAGGCGAGGCTGGCGCACGAGCCGCCGAGTTCATCGCGTTCCTCGAGCGCAGGCTCGCGAAAAACGTCGCGCTCCTCTTCGCGACAAGCGACGAGGACCGCGCTCTCCTCGCCACGGATTTCGCGGTCCCGATCGAACGCATCGCCATCGCACCGAACGGATTCGAGCCCGACGATGCGCAGCCGCCGCGGACCGTTGCACGCGACGCGTCGACGCTCGTTTTCATGGGCAGCTCGCACCCGCCGAATGTCGAGGCCGCGCGCTTCATCGTCGAGCGCCTGGCACCGCAAATGCCCTCGGTGCAGGTGCGCATTTTCGGCGCGGTGTGCGACAAGCTTCGCAAGTTTGAATTGCCGGAAAACGTTCGCCTGCTCGGCCTCGTCGACGACGCCGCGAAACGGCGCGAGCTTGCGCGATGCGCGCTCGCGCTGAACCCGATGTTCTCGGGATCCGGGACTAACCTCAAGATGCTCGACTACCTGGCCAACGGCGCGCCGGTCGTGACGACGCCCATCGGCGCACGGGGTCTTGGCCTTGTCGATGGCACCGATGCGTTCATCGCCGAAGCCGACGAGCTCGCGGCGCGGGTGCGACTAGCGCTCGACGATCCGGCATTGCGCGAAAGGGTGGCCGCGGCCGCCGCAAGGAAGGCGCATTCGCAGTTCAGCTGGGAGCAGATCGCCGATCGGTTCCGAATGTCGATCGAGGCGATGGTCGCGTCGGAACGCGAAACATCACCGAGGCAGCGACCGTTGCTGCTCCACGTCAACGACTTCAGCGTTGCCGATGGCGCAGGCGGAGGCGAAGCGCGCATCCGCGAGCTGTTGCTGGAGCTCGGCCGCGAATTCGAGGTCGTGCTCCTCTGCCTGTCGAACGAGACGATGCGCTCGGAGCAGCGGCTCGGTCCGCACGTGCTCGAAATTCGCATTCCGAAGACGCCCGCGCATCGCGACGCGGAAGTGGCGGCGGCGCGCGGCGAATCGGTCTCGATCGACGACGTGATCGCATCCGAATTCTGCAGCCGGAACGATCCATTCGTTTTGTGCTTCCGGATGCTTGGCAGAGCGGCCCGCGTCGTCGTCTTCGAGCATCCCTACCTCGCCCCGCTGCTCCCTTTTTTGCCCGACGAAATGCCGGTCGTCTATTCGGCGCTGAACGTCGAGAGCCGGCTCAAGGCGCAGCTTTTGCGCGGGCGTCGCGACGCCGCGCGCCGGATCGCTCAGGTGCGCGATCTGGAGCGCGCAATGGTTCGGCGTGCCATGCTCACGGTGTGCGTATCGAACGACGATCGCCGGGCGCTTTGCGAGGAGTTTGGCGAACGCGAGTGCGTGGTCGTCGAGAACGGCGTGCGCAGCGCGCTTCGGACCCGAAGCGACGTGGCGCAGGATCGATGCCCGGACAGCCGACAACGGTTTTTCGGCGTCTTCCTCGGCAGTGCCCATCCGCCGAACACGGAGGCTGCGCGGTTTCTCGTCGACGTGCT
>DATFCW010000116.1:0-2727 GCA_035252665.1 Casimicrobiaceae bacterium
CGCCGCGCGGCGGGCTCGAAATGGAGTACGTACACCATGAGCAGGCACATGCCGACTGCGGCGACGAGCGCGAGCGGCCGCACGGTCGGCCATCCTTGAATGCCGATGATCGCAAGCACGAGCAGCACGACGACGATCTCGACCAACAGCATGACGACCGTCGCTGCCGCCGTTTCGCCGAAATGCGCGCGTCCTGTGCGCGCAAGCACCCAGTTCTGGGCGAAAATCCCGAACGGCAGCGTAAGCGCGAGCTCGCCGACGGCGAAGGCGAGACCGAGCTTTCGCCAATCGGGATGGATGCCGAGATTGGCGAGCAGAAGGTGCAACTGCCACGCCTTGAGACCGAGGTAGATCATTGCGAGACCGAGCGAGGCCGCAAGCACCCAAAGCGGCAACGCGCGAATGCCCGCGAGCGCGCGTCCCGGATCGCCAAGACGCACCGCGATGAAAAACAAGGCTCCGGCGAGCGCCACCGGCGCGACGACCGCGGCGGCCTTACCGAGCCTCACGGAGCGAGCTTGCCTGCCAGGCCGGATTCGAGCGTCGCGAGATCGTCGAGCGCGTTGTGGAGGTACGGCACCATCGCCGCGGGCGTTCCCCATGCCGGCTGCGCGTCGCGTGGCCATCGATTTCGCCAGCCCGACCCCGCGCGCGCGATCAGCGAGCGACGCGCGAGCCACCCGAGTCGCTGCCGTGCGAGCTTCACCGGCGGCGCGTGCGCCAAGAGCGGGTCGACCGTGAGTCCGCCCTGCCGTGCAACCCCTCCGGCATGCGTGAGCCAGCGCGCGAACGTGCGCGTCGTGAATTCGCGTGGACCGGCCGCGATGAAGCGGCTCGCGAGATGGCTGCAGGTCACGGCGGAAAGACGCAGGATTTCGACCCGCAGTCGCGCGTCGAACTCGCGCCGCGAAGCGGCTTCGATTGCCGGCAACGCCTGCCCCACGCCGACCACCGCGCGAACGCGTCCGCTGCAAAGGGGATCGTAGGAAAGCGCAACGGGCAGAACCGGCGGCGGATTCGCGCAGCGTCGGTAAATTTCCCACGCGCCGGCCCGCACGCACCCGAAGCGACCGCTACGCGACGTCACGCCTTCAGGTGCCAGGTAGACGACGCGCCCGGTGGACAAGAGCTCGACGAGGCGCCCGATCTGCCCCGAGATCGTCGCGCGAAAGCCCGGGGCGAGCGCCCGCAACACGTTCACACGAAGCCTTCGAAGGCCCCAGTGGGCGAGCCGCCGACGCCCGAGGTCTGCGACATCGATCTCGTCAACGCGAGCGGGCAGGAAGCCCAGCTCCAACATGAGCTCGCGCTGGCCGCGCGCGCAAAAAACCTCGCGCGGATCGGAAGCGCCATAGCCGACTGCGCATAGTGCCTGCACCGTCTCGCCGAACGTGAACTCGCGGATGCGCCGCAGCGGCTGCACGCGCAGGATTCGGAAGAGTCCCTCGAGCGGCACGCGCCCGAGGACCCACGTGAGCGGCCGCGGCCAGTTGGACTTCGACAAGAGATCGGCGACGAATCCGCGCCGGAAAAGATCCTCGCGCGCGGCGCAGAACGGAATCGGATTCAGCATCCGAAGGCCCTTCCGGCGACATAGCGCGGCGCCCAGCACCGGCACGTCGGAATCGCGCAGGTGATTCGAGACGACGAGCGTGCCGGGCTCGAGGCGGAAGTCCGGTGGAATCAGCTCCGCATTGCGCACCACGGCGCGCACGGCCAAGTCGAAGCAGCATGCCGTGAGCCAGGTGAACGGCGGATGAGGATCGAGCTCGGCATCGGAGAGCCAGTTGAACGACATGGATCGATCACGCGGTCGAGCCGTTCATCGGGCGGATGAGTTTCTGCGTCGCGGGCGCAGCTTCGAGCGCTCGTGCGGGTGCCTGGCGTTCGGCTCGATTTCGGGACATTCGTCGGACCCTCTCGTCGGCCAAAAAATCCGTCTCGTGCCATGCTGCGGTGCGGCCGGAACGAACGGCCGCACGTTCTTATACGATACAACGTCGCCGCCGGCGGCGCTGGAGGCTCTCTGCGCGTCGGCCTGAGTCCTACGGGAGCGCCTGAGAAGCGTTACTTCTTGCGGCCGCTACGGCGAGAGACGCTTGCGCGCGACTTCGACGCGGTGCGCTTGCGACGCGCACGCGCCGATTCGCTACGCGCTTCCTTCGCTTTCCTGCGCGCTTCGCTTGCCGTCTTCGCGATCTTGCCACCCGCGGTGGGTGCCCGCGGCTCGTCAGTCGATTCGCGCCGCGTCGTCGGACCGCGCGCCGCCTGCGGGTCGGAAGGTCCCTTGTGCGCCTTGCGTACCCAGCGATCGCCACGCTTCTCGTATTCGTGCTTCAACGCCGCAAACGCGACGCGATGCGCGCGCCCGCCTTCGCCGTACGTTCCGACCGCGCTGTCGTGCGCCTTCTTCCATAGGCGCTGAGCGTGCGCGTCGGAGCGCTCGATCGTGCTGGGAATCTCGGTGCGCTCCTTCGTGCCTGTCGATGTCCTTGGCATGGCAACGCTCGCTCGTTCACTTGACTACCCTTGTATCTTCGGTTTCAGACACGCTCATGTAGCCCGAATACCCTCGGGGTTGATAAACCCGTCGCGGAGCACGGGGCGCATGAGCGGGCCTGTTCTTTCGTAGCCCGAACGGTTGTTGGAATCTCGAGTTCGCATAAACAAGGATGGGATCGCAAGAGCATGTCTGAAGAACGGTTTGTGGGAATTGATGTCTCGCGT
>DATFCW010000117.1:0-2672 GCA_035252665.1 Casimicrobiaceae bacterium
CGTCGAGGATGTGACCGAGGTCACCCGTCAGTCCGTCCGAGACGTCGAGCGCCGACGACGCGATGCCGCGCAATCCGAGTCCGAGCGCGACGCGTGGCTCGGGCGCATCGAGACGTTGCCGCAATTCCACCAGAACCGAATCCGCGATCTGGATGCGCCCACTCACGGCCGCGAGCGCGAGCGCGGCGTCGCCGAGACGACCCGAGACATAAACGATGTCGCCCGGTCGCGCACCTGCGCGGGTGATTGCGCTTCCCGCTGGCAACTCGCCGATCGCGGTGACGCTCAGCGTGAGCGGGCCGCGCGTCGTATCGCCACCGATGAGATCGACCTCGTATCGGCTTGCGAGCGCATCGAAGCCGCGCATGAACGACGCTATCCACGCCGAATTGGATGACGGCAGCGCGGCCGCGAGAAGCGCGAAACGGGGCTTCGCCCCCATCGCGGCGAGGTCGGACAGGTTCACCGCGAGCGTCTTGTGGCCGAGAAGAACCGGATCGGCGTCATGCGCAAAGTGACGTCCTTCGACGAGCATGTCGACGGTCATGACGTAATCCAATCCCGCGGCCGGTGAAACAATCGCGCCATCGTCGCCGACGCCGATACGCACGTCGGTCGCGCGCGGCGAACGTGCGAAATGGCGCTCGATCAAGGCAAATTCGCCGAGGGACGCATTTCCTCGCACCGGCGACGCCGGCGTGCTCATCGCCGGCTCGCAGCGCGGATCTCGTCGGCGCGAACGCTCGCCGCCACCTTGTCGAGCACGCCGTTGACGAACTTGTAGCCATCGGTGCCGCCGTAGCGCTTCGCGAGCTCGACGGCTTCGTTGATCACGACGCGATACGGAATCTCCGATCGATGCACAAGCTCGAACGCGCCAATCACGAGCAGGCTGCGCTCGATCGGCGCGAGTGCGTCGACGGGTCGGTCGACCTTCGGCGCGATGGTGTCGATCAGCGCCGGATACCTTTGCGTGACGCCGCGCCAGAGCTCGTCGAAATACCCGGCATCCGCGGAGGCGAATTCGCGCGAGCCGCGAAGCGACGACGCGATCGTCTCGTCCGATCCGCCCGAAAGCTGCCGCTCGTAGAGTCCCTGCAGCACGAGCTCGCGTGCACGCCGCCTCGATCCGGCGGCCGTCTCACGCTGACTGTCGGCATGAGCGGTCATGACACGTTCACCGCTGATCGATTGCGGCGAGCAGGTTCGCGAGCTCGAGCGCGGCGAGAGCCGCGTCGGCGCCCTTCGCCGCCATTCGCGCCTCGGCTTGCGCGTCGGTGTCGCACGTGAGGATCCCGTTGCCGATCGGCACGCCGAACTCGAGCGCGACGCTCGACACGCCGCTTGCCGACTCGTTCGCGACGATTTCGAAGTGATACGTGTCGCCACGGATCACGGCGCCGAGCGCCACGAGCGCATCATGCCTTCGCGCCTGTGCCAGACGCTGCAATGCCAGCGGAATCTCCAGTGCGCCGGGAACGGTGACGATCGTGATCCTGTCCTCGCCCACGCCGGCGTCGTGAAGCGCGCCGAGCGCGCCGGCAAGCAACCCCTCGCCGATCGACGGGTTGAAGCGCGCCTGCACGATCGCGACGCGAAGCGCGTCGCCACGCGCGTTCGGCTCCAAGCGGACGATGGACATGACGGCGGCGCTTGCCGCGCCTTGCGTGCGATCGATTACGATGCGCGACGCGCGGGCGGCGCCTCCTCGTAGCCTGTGATCTCGAGGCCGAAGCCCGCCATGCTGGGCATCTTCCGCGGGCGCGTTAGCAGTCGCATCCGTCCGACATTGAGATCGCGCAGAATCTGCGCGCCGATGCCATAGTTGCGAAGATCGAACTTCGCAGCGGGCGGTGTTTCGGCCGCGATCGCCCGCTCGCGAAGCTCACGCGCGCTTTCGGGCCGGTGCAACAGAACGATCACGCCGCGTCCGGCCTCCGCGATCGCCTTTTCCGCTTCCAGAATGCTCCAGGCATGCGAGTCGCTCGTCGCGTCGAGCAGGTCGACGATCGACAGCGGCTCGTGCACGCGAACGAGCGTCTCGACGTCGGGGGAGATCGGTCCGCGCGACAGCGCGAGGTGCGTCGCGTCGGTCAGCTTGTCGCGATAGACGACGAGGCGAAACGTACCGACCGGCGTCGAAAGCGGCCGCTCGGCGACGCGCTCGACCAAGCGCTCGGTACGGCTGCGATGATGAATGAGATCGGCGATTGCGCCGATGCGAAGGCCGTGCGTCGCCGCGAAACGCTCTAGATCGGGCAGCCTCGCCATCGTGCCGTCATCGTTCATGATTTCGCACAGCACGGCGGACGACGACAGGCCCGCGAGCTGCGCGAGATCGCAGCACGCTTCGGTGTGTCCCGCGCGCGCGAGCACACCGCCTGGCTGCGCGATCAGCGGAAAGACATGTCCCGGATGGACGATATCGTCGGGCGTCGCATGCGGTGCCGACGCGACGCGAATCGTATGCGCGCGATCGGCTGCCGAAATGCCCGTCGTCACGCCGTGCGCGGCTTCGATCGACACGGTGAAGTTCGTTCCGTGCACCGAGCGGTTCACCGGCGTCATCGGCGCGAGATTGAGCTGCCGCGCGCGGGCTTCGGTGATCGGCATGCAGACGAGCCCCCGGCCGAAGCGCGCCATGAAATTGATCGCCTCGGGCGTCACGTGAT
>DATFCW010000118.1:0-2904 GCA_035252665.1 Casimicrobiaceae bacterium
AAACCGCATCCCGGTGATGCTTTCGTCGCTCGCGATCGTCGCGACGCTCGCCGGCCTCGTGGGAACGATCGTGCAGGCGCATCGCGCGACCACGCAGCGCGATTTCGCGCTGCGACAGCTTGCACGCGCCGCAGCGCTCGACGATTTCAGCGGCTTCCTGCTCTACGGCATTGCCCCGTCGGGCAAGGCGTTCACGTCCGGCGAGCTCATGTCGCGCGCGGAACGCATCGTCCTGCG
Source organism: Casimicrobiaceae bacterium (assembly GCA_035252665.1). Classification (GTDB taxonomy): domain Bacteria; phylum Pseudomonadota; class Gammaproteobacteria; order Burkholderiales; family Casimicrobiaceae; genus VBCG01. The sequence continues at coordinate 238 of DATFCW010000118.1, forward strand.
CGCAGCACCCGACGAGATGCGCACCGACATGCTGGTCGCGATGGGCGGACAGTACCTTGCGATGGACGATGACGCCGACGCGCGTCGTTTGCTGCTCGAGGCCTATCGGGTGTCGCGCGAAACGGGCGAGCCGCTCGAGCATGCGCGCGCGGCGTGCAATCTTTCGAAGGCGCTCGCGCGGCAGGAGGGCGATCGCGACGAGTCGCTACGCGTCTTCAACGAAGCGATGGCGGCATTGCCGAACGAGCCGCAATATCTCTTCGATCGCATCAGTTGCCTGCTCACGGGAAGCGACGCAGCGCGCGCGATCGGCGAAGCGCGCCTTGGCGTGGAACGCGCGGAAGCCGCGCAGCGGCTGATCGCAACGCTTCCGTATCGCTCGAAGTCGGTCGAGCTTCGCGCAGCGATCGAGCTCGCCGAGTCCTACCGCGTCTCGGGGGACCTCGCAAAGGCCGACGAGGCGTTTGGTCACGCCTATGAAAGCCTCGAGAATCTCGGCCGCAACGACACGCAGCAGGCCGGGACCCTTCTCAACAACTGGGGCGTTACGCTCGGGCAGATGGGGCAGCCGGTGCGCGCGGAGGCGCTTTTGCACAAGGCGATCGACATCAGCCGCGATGACGATGCGGGCGCCGGCGTGTCGCCGATGCTGCTCACCAACTATGCGCGCGTTCTGTCCGACCTCGATCGCAACGACGAGGCGGCGCGCTACATCGATCGTGCCTATGCGGACGCGAAGCGCGAGGACAACGAGCTCGTCACCAACATGGCGCTCACGATGCAGGCCGTGATTCGCCGCAATCGTGGCGATTTCGACGGCGCGGAGCAGGCGCTCGACGAGGTGACGCCGCGCTTGCGCAAGACATTGCCGCCCGAGCACTTCTACTTCGCGCTCGCCTTGTCGGAGCGCTCGCTCATCGCCGCCGGACGCCACGACGATGCGAAGGCGATCGAGCTCGCGAATCGCGCCGTGGACGAGCTGACCGCGAGGAGCTCCGGCAATCCGCTCGCGCTTCCGGTCGCGCTCGTGCGCAGGTCCAAACTCGAGCTGGACATGGGCCGTGCGGGCGATGCGGAAGCGGATGCATCGAAAGCGCTCGGACTCGTGACGCGATCGATCACGCCCGCACGCCCATCCACGCTGCTTGGGCGCACGTACCTCGCGCTCGCCAAGGCCCAGGCTGCGAACGGCAAGCGCGACGAGGCGCAACGCGCGTTTGCCGCGGCGGCCGCGCAACTGCGACCGACGCTCGGCCCCGACCACGCGGATACGAAGCTTGCCGAGCGGTTCGCCTCGGCTGGCGCGCTCGACAAGTAGCGGCACCGCTCGCAGTCAGGTCGCCGTCTGTCGGCCGGCCTGTCCGCATTTCCCGACCGTTTTCGATTTAACAGGTGAGGCCCGAAGGCTGGCCGCGCGATTGCGCGGCGGCAGGGCTGCACACCTTCCAACTCGAGCAAGTGCCGACGTCATGAAGACGCACGAACCGCACGACCGGCGTTGGCGCCGCATCGTCGCAGTCGCTTTGCTCGGGTTGCTTCCGCTCGTCTACGTCTTGCTCGCGTCGCTCTTCCCGCCCGAATACGGCCCGGTCTCCGCTACGGCGCCGACGTCGATCGGCGCGGTGTTTCAAAGCGACGGCGCGCGCGGCGCGCGAGCGCAAGGCGACATCCGGCCTTCCGATCGATCACGGTGAATCACGCGCACGAACAGCGTAACGAAAGACAGGAGAGCGCAATGAGGGGGACATGTCTGCATCGGCTGGCCGGCGTGCTGTTGATCGTCGGTTCCGCGTTCATGTCGTCGTTCGCGGCTCGCGATGCAGCGGCAGCGACGATCTTCGTCACGTCGACGCAGCAGAAGATTAGCGGCAGCGGCGGGTGCTCGCTGCAGGAGGCGATCTGGGCGTCGCGCCTGCATCAAAGCGTCGCGATCGTCGGGTACCACAACAACAACAGCTACGGGTACGACTCGACCGAATACGTCGCTACGCAATGCACCGCGGGCACGGGGGACGACGTGATCGTCCTGCCAAGCAAAGCGACGCTTTCGATGACGTGCTGGATCCAGGATGCCGACAACGTCATGGGGCCGGCAGCAACGCCGATGATCACGTCGCGGATCACGATCCAGGGATACGGCGCGACGTTGCAGCTCGGTGCACCGGACCCGATACAGCACGCCTACTGGCCGTGCAACATCACGTTCGACGTCTTAAGTCTCCCGGTCGGCATGCGCCTGTTCTCGGTGAATAGCGGCGGGCATCTCGAGCTGCACGACGTCCGCGTCACCGGCTTTCTTGCGCAGGGAGGCGACGGCGGCTACGGCGGTGGCGGAGGGGGACTCGGCGCAGGAGGGGCCATTTATCTCCAGAGCGGCGGGCTCGCGGTTTTCAATAGCACGTTCGACAACAATGGCGCAGTCGGCGGGAACGGAGGCGACAAGAGCGGCGGCGACACGCCGGGGGGCGCCGGCGGCGGTGGCTTGGGCGGATCGGGCGGCGGGGTGGACCTCTACCTGCAGAACGGCGCCGGCCAGTACGTAGGCGGCGGTTCTGGCGGGGGCGGCTCGCGCGGCTGGGGGAGCGGTTTCGCCAATGGTGGCGGCGGCGGAACGGTTTTCGACGCTCCGTACGGCGAAGGCGCGTTCGAATGCGGTGGCAACGGCGG
>DATFCW010000119.1:0-7950 GCA_035252665.1 Casimicrobiaceae bacterium
CCTCGACTACACGCTGTTCCGGCCGTTCAACTGGATCGGCGCCGGACTCGACTCGATCAATACCGCGAAGGAAGGAAGCTCGCGCGTCATCACGCAGTTCCTCGGCCACATCGTGCGCGGCGAGCCGATCAAGCTCGTCGATGGCGGAACGCAGAAGCGCGCTTTCACGTATATCGACGATGGCATCGCGGCGCTGATGAAGATCATCCAGAATCGCAACGGCATCGCGACGCGGAAGATCTACAACATCGGCAATCCGCGGAACAACTTTTCGGTGCGCGAGCTCGCGCACAAGATGCTGGCGCTTGCCGCGCAGTATCCGGAGTACCGGGAAAGCGCAGCCGCGGTGAAGATCGTAGACACGACGGCGGGCGACTACTACGGCAGCGGCTACCAGGACGTGCAGAACCGCGTGCCGAAGATCGACAACACGCGCGCCGATCTCGATTGGACGCCAAAGGTGGTCATGGATGAGGCGCTGCGGCGAATCTTCGACGCGTATCGCGGGGATGTGGCGCAGGCAAGGGCGTTGGTGGAATAAGGGAGCAAAAAGCGGGATGCGGGCGAGGGATGAGAGTAGTTTCGATGAAGCGTTCGATTGGCCCCTCTCGCCCCCCCCGCCCCTCGTTCCGCTTTTCCAATCTGACTCCGCTCGATGCTTTTAGGCCTCAAAATCGACGTCGACACGCTCCGTGGAACGCGCGAAGGCGTGCCGCGGCTGCTCGAGCGCCTGAAGAAGCACGGCGTTCGGGCGACGTTCCTGTTCTCGCTCGGGCCTGACCACACCGGCCGCGCGATCCGGCGCGTCTTTCGTAAAGGCTTCGTCGGCAAGGTTCGGCGCACGTCGGTCGTTCGGCACTACGGCATGCGCACGCTCCTCTACGGAACGCTGCTGCCGGCGCCCGACATCGGCCGGCGCGCGGCGAACGTCCTTCGACGGGTGCGCGACGAGGGCCACGAAACCGGCATTCATTGCTGGGATCACATTCGCTGGCAAGATGGCGTCGCGCATGCGGACGCCGCGTGGACGCGGCGCGAGATGCAGCGCGCATGTGAACGTTATGCCGACATCTTCGAGGAATCGCCAGCGACGCACGGCGCGGCCGGCTGGCAGACGAGCGTGCACGCATTGCGGCTCACGCAGGAGCTGGGCTTCGCCTACTGCTCCGATGGCCGCGGGCGCTTTCCGCATCTGCCGGTGTGGCGCGGCGAGCTGATCCGCTGCCCGCAGTTTCCGACGACGCTGCCGACGTTGGACGAGCTGATCGGCATCGATGGCATCACGGAGGAGAATGTCGCCGCGCATCTGCTCGAACGCACGCGCGAGCCGTCACCGACGGGTCACGTATTCACGCTGCACGCCGAGCTCGAAGGCGCCCGGCTCGCGGGCGTGTTCGATCAATTGTTGAGCGGATGGAGGGCGCAGGGATGGTCGCTCGGCCCGGTCAATCAGTTGCGCGATGGCGTCGAGCCGCTTTCGCTGCCGCGCTGCGAAACGGGGCTTGGGACGATCGACGGACGAACGGGCATGGTGTTCATGCAAGGCAACGAATTCCTGGGAGACGCGGATGGCGAAGGTCAAGAACTTTGAGGCAGCTTCCACCGACGGGACGTTCAGGCTTTCCGATCACGCCGGCCACCCGGTCGTGCTCTATTTCTATCCGAAGGACAACACGCCCGGATGCACGACCGAGGGCATGCAGTTCCGTGAGCTCTATCCGAAGTTCGCGAAGCTCGGCGCTGTTGTCGCCGGCGTTTCGCGCGACTCTCTCAAATCGCACGAGAACTTCAAGAGCAAGATGGGCTTCCCGTTTCCGCTCCTGTCCGATGCCGACGAAGCGCTGTGCAACCAGTTTGGCGTGATCAAGATGAAGAACATGTACGGCAAGAAGGTGCGAGGCATCGAGCGGAGCACTTTCGTCATCGATGGCGCGGGCAAGCTCGCGAAGGAATGGCGCGGCGTCAAGGTGCCGGGTCACGCGGAGCAAGTGCTCGAGTTCGTGAAGACGTTATAGGCGCGCTGTCCCCTTTCCACCACAAATGGCGGGCGCCGCGACCACCTGCGTCGCGCGCTCTTGTGCCGCCCCGCGATCGGGCCTACATTAACTCGCGGGGATTGCATTCGCATTCCCGATGATTGTTCCCAGGAGGCCCATGGTCGAACGCAAGCTGCGCCCCGCTCCCTCCACGCTTCATCTCCTCCCCACCCGCAAGCCGGCCCGTGCCGGGTCCCCCGCCTCCTCCAAGCTGTCCGTGCTCGACACCAACGTGCTGATGCACGATCCGACGAGCCTCTTTCGGTTCGAGGAGCACGACATCTACCTGCCGATGCTGACGCTCGAGGAGCTCGACGCGCACAAGAAGGGAATGACCGAGGTCGCGCGCAATGCACGCCAGGCGTCGCGGTTTCTCGACGAGCTGGTGACGACGTATGCGGCGCCGGGCGCCGAAGGCATCACCAACGGCATCCGGCTCGACGAGAAATCGAGCGGCGCCGCGACGGGCCGCCTGTTCCTGCAGTCCGAGATGATCACAACCGACCTGCCCGCGGCGCTGGCGAACGGCAAGGCCGACAATCAGATCATCGCCGTCGTGATGCATCTCACGCGGCAAATGCCGAAGCGCAGCGTGATCCTCGTGTCGAAAGACATCAACATGCGGATCAAGGCGCGCGCGCTCGGTTTCGCCGCCGAGGATTACTTCAACGACAAGGTGCTCGAGGATACCGAGCTCCTTTACTCGGGTGTGCGCGAATTGCCGCCCGACTTCTGGGATCGGCACGGCAAGGGGATGGAGTCATGGCAGCAGGGCGGCCATACTTACTACCGCTTCTCGGGACCGCTCGTGCCCTCGCTGCACGTGAACGAGTTCCTGTATCTCGAGCGGCCGGGCGAGGCGGCTTTTCATGCGATGGTCCGCGAGATCGCGGGCAAGAGCGCCGTGCTCTCGACGGTGAAGGACTACACGCACCAGAAGAACAACGTCTGGGGCATCGTCGCGCGCAATCGCGAGCAGAATTTCGCGTTCAACCTGCTCATGAATCCCGACATCGACTTCGTGACGCTCCTTGGGCAGGCGGGGACGGGCAAGACGCTGCTGACGCTTGCGGCAGGACTGATGCTCACGCTCGAGTTCAAGGTGTACTCGGAGATCATCATGACGCGCGTGACGGTGCCGGTCGGCGAGGACATCGGCTTCCTGCCGGGCACGGAAGAGGAGAAGATGAACCCCTGGATGGGCGCGCTCGAGGACAACCTCGACGTGCTGAACAAGACCGACGACGAGACGGGCGAATGGGGCCGCGCGGCGACGCGCGACCTGATCCGTTCGCGGATCAAAGTCAAGAGTCTCAACTTCATGCGCGGCCGCACGTTCATCAACAAATTCCTGATCATCGACGAGGCGCAGAACCTGACGCCGAAGCAGATGAAGACGCTGATCACGCGCGCGGGCCCCGGAACCAAAGTCGTATGTCTCGGCAACATCGCCCAGATCGACACGCCGTATCTCACGGAAGGCAGCTCCGGTCTCACCTACGTCGTCGACCGCTTCAAGGGATGGTCGCATTCGGGCCACGTCACGTTGCAGCGCGGCGAGCGCTCACGGCTTGCGGATCACGCGGCGGAAGCCTTGTAATCCGCGATCGCCGTGCCGAACAAGCATGCCGTTGCCACCGCTTGGCGCGTGGTCGGACAGTATGAAACAGGCGTGCCTGGACGAGTAAAATACGCCGCGATGCAGCCCGTCCGATGTCCCTTCGCGCGCCGCGTGCTCGCGGCGTCGCTCGCTTCGTTTCTCGTTTTCGTGTCGTCGCTTTCGTCTGCCGAGCAGTGGCAGATTTCGCGGCCGCTACCCGAAGGCAAGCAATCGCCGCTCTCGGCGGCGCCGCTGCAAAAGCAGGCAGCGCACGACAAGGAGCTCGCCGAGAAGTATCCGGTGTTCTTCCAGCGAATCGAGGTCGAAGGCGTTCGCGACCCCGACAAGCGGGCGCCGCCTCCGCAAACCACCGAGCAGCGCTTCGCCGATGCGCTGAATGACGGCAATCCGGAGTTGATTGCCGGCAGGACGTACGACGGCTACTACTACGATGGCACGCTGTTCTGGGGCCGCGATCCGCTGTCGTTCGCCTGGAAGAACGTCACGCACTGGTTCGGGCGTTGAACGAGCCGCACTGGCTCGCACATTGAACCACCCGCAATGCCGACAAGCGCGGCTCAGTAGCCGCCGGCCGTCGCGTGATTCTCGAAGCGCGTGTATTCGCCGAGGAAGGTAAGCCGCACGGTGCCTGTTGGACCATTGCGCTGCTTGCCGATGATGATCTCGGCGGTGCCCTTGTCCTGCGATTCGGAGTTGTAGACCTCGTCGCGGTAGATGAAGATGATCACGTCGGCGTCCTGCTCGATTGCGCCCGAGTTGTGGCTCACGATGCCGTCCGCGAGCCAGCATGCGGGACCAGGGACCGTGAGATCGAACACTTCCTCGCTCCCGGCAGGCTCTATGCGGACGACCCGATCCCAGTGGATAGTGGAATCCGCCTTCGGCGATCGAGCGACGGCGACGCTGTCGCCGCGGGTCAATTCACCGATCGTTCGCCAGCCGTGTTCGGCCAGCAAACGGTGCTGCCGTGTGGCGCGGAGCGATTGGCCGCCCGCAAGCGCAAGATCGAAAACGGGCTTGATGCCCTTCGACCAGACGAGGTCCGACGGCGCGGACATCAGTCGCTGATTGGCAGCAACCGCGACAACATCAGGCTGCGAACCGACGAGCGCTCCAATCGGCGCGCGGCTGCCATCCGCGAGATTTACGAGCGTCCCGCCGACAACGCATTCACGAAGATCCGACATCACCGGTCGCTTGTTCGGCCGCTGCTCGAGCGAGCGATTGAGCTGTGACAGCGCGACGACGGGCACCGAAAGTTCCTTCGCGAGCGACTTCATCGCGCGCGAAATCTCGGAGATCTCGGTCGCCCGATTCTCGCCCTGCGTCGTTGCCTGCATGAGTTGCAGATAGTCGACGACGACGAGTCCGAGCTTGCCGTATTGCCTCAACAGGCGACGCGCGCGTGAGCGCACTTCGATCGCGTTCAGCGCCGGTGTCTCGTCGATCAGTATCGGCGCCTCGTTCAATCGACCGAGCGCGTTCGACAGCTTGTCCCAATCGTCGGCGGCCAAGCGACCGGTGCGAAGCTTGTGCTGATCGAGCTTTCCCACCGAGCCGATGAGGCGCAGCGCGAGTTGCGACGCGCCCATTTCCATCGAGAACACGGCGACGGGCATCCCGGTGTTAAGGGCGACGTGCTCGCCGATGTTGAGCGCGAGGCTGGATTTCCCCATCGACGGTCGGCCCGCGATGACAATCAAATCCCCCGGCTGAAAGCCGGCCGTCATCTTGTCCAGATCGGAATAACCAGTTGGCACACCGGTGACGTCCGACGGATTGTCGCGGTTGTAGAGCTCCTCGATGCGCTCGACGACGTTGCCAAGCAGCTTGCCAATCGGCAGAAAGTTCTGCGCGCCTCGCGACCCCTGTTCTGCGATGTGCAGCACCTTCGCCTCGGCCTCGTCGAGCACCGTCTTGGCGCTGCGACCAAGCGGATTGAACGCGGATTCGGCGATGTCGGTTGCCGTTGCGGCGAGCTGACGAAGGATCGAGCGCTCGCGAACGATGTTTGCGTAATGGCGGATGTTCGCGGCGGTCGGCACGTTCTGCGCGAGTGCGCCGAGGTACGCGAGGCCGCCGACGTAATCGAGCTTCTGGGTCGAGGCAAGCGCCTCCGACACCGTGACCACATCGGCGGGCTTGCCTTCGCCGACGAGCTGCAGGATGTGCCGGTAGATGACGCGATGCGCGTCGCTGTAGAAATCATCGGCCCCAATGGCATCGCCAATCCTGTCGACCGCCTCGTTGTCGAGCATGAGGCCACCGAGCACCGACTGCTCGGCTTCCACCGAATGCGGCGGAAGCTTCAGGGAGTCGAGCGGAAGGTCGTCGGGCACGTGAGCGGCGATGGCGAAGAAAACGCACGATTCTACCCGCGCAAAACGGCGGCGCACATACGACGAAAGGGCCGTTCGGCCCCTTCGCATCGACGTTCATCGCGGCCTTGGGAATAGCCGCGCTACACGGTTGTTACAGGCGAGCTACCTCACCTTCAGGCAGTGATCGTCTCGCCCACGACGTTGACGTTGACATGCGCGACGACGTCGGTATGAAGCACGATCGATACGGGATGCTCGCCGACATGCTTGAGCGGACCGCTCGGCATCCTCACCATCGATTTCTCGATCTCGACGCCCTGTGCCTTCAGCGCGTCGACGATATCGGCGTTGGTGACGGAGCCGAAGAGGCGCCCGTCGACGCCCGCCTTCTGCACGATCCGCAGCGTCGAACCTTCGAGCTTCTCGCCTTGGGCCTGCGCCGTGACGAGCTTCTCCGCGGCGGCCTTCTCGAGCTCGACGCGCCGTGCCTCGATGGCCTGAAGATTCTCGGGCGTCGCACGTTTCGCCTTGCCGTGCGGGATAAGGAAATTTCGCGCGTAGCCGTCGCGCACCTTGACGACGTCGCCCAGGTTGCCGACGTTCGCGATTTTCTCGAGCAGGATGATTTGCATCGCTTTACGCCTCGTCAGTTTCGATGGGCTGCCCCGAGAAACTGACCAGCCCCCCGGGGGGCAGCGAGCGGAGCGAGCGTGGGGGGATGTTCATCCTAGTGCAGATCGGTGTACGACAGCAGCGCGAGAAAGCGCGCGCGCTTGATCGCCGTGCCGAGCTGGCGCTGGTAGCGCGCCTTCGTGCCGGTGATCCGCGCGGGCATGATCTTCCCGTTCTCCTGCACGAAATCCTTGAGGACGTCGATGTCCTTGTAATCGATCTGCTTCACGTTCTCGGCCGTGAAGCGACAGAACTTCTTGCGCTTGAACAGGTTGTTGCCGCGCTCGCGCCGTTTGCCGTCCTTCTTGAACTTGCCTTTGCCTCTTCCCATGGGACGTGGCATTTTTTCAGATTCCTTTCGTCGTAACGATCCGCTCGAACCGCGTCAGATGCAGCGCGACGCTCGTTCCGCTGCGGTAGCGGCGTGCAATGAAGCCTTCGACGCGCAATGCCGATCCGATCGAGCAATCGCGAAGTTCGAGCGCGACATCGCCGAACGCCACGGCGTGCAACTCGTACTCGACCCTGCGCTGCCCTCCCGCTTCATGCTGCTCCGAACGATGGTCGAGCGTGCATTCGATGGCCGGTATGCCGGAGGGCGTATAGCGGAGTTCATCGCGGGCCGAAAGCGTCGCGTCGAGCGTAATCCGGTTGACACCCGGCACGCAGCCGCGCGATCAGGCCGTTGCGGGCGCGGACTGCACAGCACTTTCCGTCGCCGGCTTCTCCGCGCGCTCACCCTCGCGCGCATCCTTGTGCAGGAGCGAGCGAGCCTTCTCCTCCTTCATCATCGGAGACGGCGTCGTCACCGCTTCGTTCATCGCGATGACGAGGTGGCGAAGCACCGCGTCGTTGAACTTGAACGCGTGCTCGAGCTCGGTGAGCGTCTCGAGTCCGCATTCGATGTTCATCAGCACGTAGTGCGCTTTGTGAACCTTCTGGATCGGGTAGGCAAGTTGGCGCCTTCCCCAGTCTTCGAGCCGGTGGATGCGGCCGCCGGGGCCGGTGACCATCGTGCGGTAGCGCTCGATCATCGCGGGCACCTGCTCGCTCTGATCGGGATGCACGATGAACACGATCTCATAGTGGCGCATGAGAGCGGATTCTCCTTTCGGTCGTTGGCGGACGAGCTGTGGACGCTTCGTCCGCGGTCGGCCTCCCCCAAAGTTCGGAAGTGAGGCAAGGAACCCGCTAGTTTAGCAGAAACCGAGAGCCTGGATCAATTTGCGCGAGCTTCAGGCATGCTCACCTTCAGATTCACGCTGTTCGCGGCCGCCTCGTTCTGCGGCCGTGTCTGCGG
>DATFCW010000120.1:0-9211 GCA_035252665.1 Casimicrobiaceae bacterium
CGAGCTCATTGCGATCAATTATGGAGAACGCATAGCGATCAATACCGCTCGGCGACCAAGCTTGCAGGAATGCGAGGGTGCCCTGCGGGCCGCAGTCAAATTCGCAGCGGACAGCCCCATACTCGCTGACACGCTCGTTCCGACATGCTGTCCAACGAAGGCGAGTGTTCCTTTCCAAAGTCTGTGTGCGCAGGTCAGCCTAGCTGAGCTGGACAGCGCGCTCGCGTGCATCGCCGGAGCCCGAAAAGGCCACGGCGACGACCCGTGCGCTGTCTCAGAGTGCATGAATCAGGACCGACGAATTCCGCACTACAAGTCCATTCCAACCTCGCTCGACAAGAGCGTCGCCGTTAAAGTCGCGCAGTACATTGACGGGTGCGCGCACGATGCGCCCGTCGCGTATCTGAAAACCGTCATCGCCGACCCGGTCGCAGCACGAAAAGACCTCTGTAGGAACCCTGTCGCGAATGCTGTCGATGCGATGTCGCCCGCTGCACGAGAGCAGGAGCGCGAGCTCATCGCGCGAGCGGAAGAGATTTGCGATGCGCCGTACGACGCTCCCAATGTTCCGTGAAAAGAGTGAGGCGGGTTCAATGAAGGCATCCGTTGTCAAATGGATCGCATGGGCTGCACCGCTGGTCGCAATCGCGCTCGTCAATCTGCATTATTGGCGAAAGGAAGACCGTCGAGCTCCGCAGGCGAACACTCACCGCGCGAAGGCCACGCTCGAGGTCAGCAAGAAATACGAACCGCGACCAAAGCTCTGCGCGGTCGGCCTCCTGGGTCTTGCCGCCTCGCGCGCTGAGTTGGCCGGCTATGAGCGTATTGAGCATATTGGTTGGATACGACTCGATGGTGACGGCGACGTTTACGACGTCGACGAGATCCAAAAGCTCGCGTGTGAAGCTGGCGCTGATTGGATTCGCCCGGCCGCGCGCTCCCAGGGTAAGCCGCTGTTCGCCCTTTTTCGAAACAAGACTCCGATCGGGGGCCGTGTTGGATCGCCGTGCGCGAGTCCATTCGACTGTGATCCAATATTGTGTGGAGCGAGTTGGGCTCGAGTCTGCGCCAAGCTGAAGTCTCCAGATGGACGCAAGGCCACATTCGGCCTGTGCGAAGCCGACTGTTCACACGCGCTGCCGTCCAGTGACGAGGGCGACGGGACCACCCTGTAGCGGCGATGAGGATCGGAGAATGATTATGCATTCAACGTTCGCCGTCGCTCTGCTGATCATGTCGGCGTCGGCCGCGGCGGATCAGGGATCCAACGGTGGGCCAGGTGGCGGTCCTCCGGACGTCTTTGGCGCAACGCCTTGCACATCCGTGGAGGGCGTCAGTTGTCACGGCGATCCCATACGAGTGCCATTTCCTGGTGGCAAACCGCCCCTTTTGGTGGCGAAGCGCCACGTTCATGCCCATCAATCGCGGTGGCCGTTCGTGATTTGCGGATTCGTCGTCCTGATTGCGGCGTGGCGAGCGCGGCCCGCTGTCTTGCCGAGTGACATCCAGTGACGAGAGCAGTGTCAAAGTGGAGACCCCGAGCCGCCCGCGAGGCGACACTGTGGCTCAGCCGGAAACGGCGAATGGCAATCGTCGTCTTCACGCTGCTCCTCGTAGGCGCCTATTACGCGTTCTTCACCAACGTCCCAACTGGAGGTGCAGGGCCGAGCGCAATCGAGCTAGAGCCGCTCTTCCTGGTGGGCGGAGTCCTGGGCGTGTTCGTTGGAGTCGGCATCGGGCTTCTCGTGCGGCGCGTGCGAATCGAACGTCGGCGCGCCGCGCGTTGGCGAGCGGTTGCGCGGCGTCTGTGGCGACGGCGTGCGATGCTCGGCGGCGGCGCTTACCGGAGCAAGCTCGGAACGTGACCTTGCACGACGCGATGCTGCTTGTCCTCGGCGGTGTTCTCGGCGTGATCGCGACGGGTATGCTCGCGCGCTCGTGGTCGCTCGGTAAATGTACCGAGGACCTCAATGGGCTGACGGTCGCGCTCGAGGACGCAGAAGATCGGATCGCAGAGGCGGAAGCACATCTCGATCGATTGGCCGATCGACAGCAGGGGCTTTCACGAGCGCTCGCATCCAGCGAGCGCGCGCTCGTTGATCGAATCATACGCAAGGTGATCGCAAGGCGTCTCGACTGAAGTTCGCCCGCTCGTCGCCCGCCTGCGCGCGCCCCCCCTGGCGTGCTAGGCGGGCGACGGCGGGCTCTTTGCGGAATGGGCGCTGTCGATTGGAAGGCGGGGGAGTGTAGTATCGCTGGACTCAGCGGGAACAATGGGAAGGCCGAAGGGCGGCGGGATTGTGATCGTCTCCTAGCCGTTCGTCCTCAAGGCCGCGAGCGAAGAGCAACCAACCAAGTGACGGTACACTTGAACAAGCACATCTCACTAAACTCTTGTCGGTGTCGGATTCGCCTCTGCTGGCGTCGACGAAGCCGCCTGAGCTGGGCACGCGGCGTCCTACTGTTCTTGCTCGTTGGCGGTTGCGCGACCGTGCGGTACTCGCGAGCACCTTACTCGCGCGACCCGTCACCGCGCCGAATCGGGATTGCGAATTTTGCTAGTGACCGCTCGGGCGCGCGGATGGATTCCAGTCAATTTGAGCCCGTCTACCGCGGTTGCCTCGAATCGATCATCGAAGCCGGTCGAGTTCCCGTCGAGGCCCGTTACGTCTTGAAGGTCGCACGCTCTTCCATATCGGATTCGGAGCCGATTGGAGGTAGGCCGGAGCAAATCCAAGCGCTCGCAGAGCTCAGCGGGGCCGATGCGCTCATCAACGGCACGATCACGATCCTGCCGAGATCGCTACGCGTCGGAAAGTTCGTCATCGGGTTCTGGTCTGCCCGCACAGGCAAGAGCTTCGCGAAGGCAACGCTCGAATCCGACGATGGCATCGATCCCTACGATGCCGGCCGTCTTGCATGCCGCGCGCTAGTGCGGGAGCACGACGAATGAAACGGGCGCTCTCGATGCTCGTGCTCGCCAGCGGCTGCGCGACGACTCACGTCGTTGACTTACCCGGCGCTTCTCATGACTTTTCGACGATTGCGATCTTGTGCGGCTGGCGGAAGCTAACCAATGCGTATTCGTTCGCAGCAAGTGGATGCGAGCTTGGGCTAAGCGACGCTGGCAAGCGCGTCATCGCGCACCCGGACGTTTTCAGCCCATCGGCGCGCGAGAACCGGTTACCGCGCTTCTATGAAGCCTACGCGCGTCGCACGGGCGCCGACGCGTTCGTCGTCTGCACGGGAGGTCAATTCGCGGAGGTGAACGAACTCGGCGACCTAACCCTGACACTCGTCGACGCGCGAACCGGTGCGATGACGCGCACGATTTTCGTCAACGGGCACGGTCGTGGTTTCGATCCGGAATCCAGAGCGCGCGTTCTTTGTCGACAGCTCGTTTCGGGAAATACGTCGAACGCGGTCGCACGCGCGGTTGCGACTGAGTCGACAGCCGCGCCCACCGAGCCAGCAGAGTCGTCCCCCGAAACATCGTCGCCCAAGCGACGCGACTGGTGTACCGATTCGATTGAATTATACGGCTTGGCGTTGAAGGCGAATGGGCCGGGTACCGTGCAGGTCCGCGTTACGGTGAATGCGGAAGGTGGCGTCACGGCCGCGTCGGTCGAGAGCGGCATCGGCGATCCGACGGATAACGTCGCCGTCGACGTTGCGAAGCGATTTGTTTCGTGTAGTCGCGCCGAACAAGAACGCGAGGTCGTCTTTCGCATGCATTTCGCCGTGGGAATGAAGGAGATGCCGCTCATCAACAACGAGGCGTGCGCGCTCGCTACCGAGTATCCGCCGCAGGCACTCGAGAGGCGCGAGACCGCCGTGGTCCACCTGTACGTGCTTCTCGATGATCAGGGTCGAGTCGCGCGCAGCCTGTCCAAACGTCCGATCGGGCTAGGCTTCGATGAAGCCGCGCAAGAGGCGTTGGAACAGCGATGCGTGTTCACGCCCGCGCTAGACAAAGATGGGCGCCCTGTGCCGTTCGTGATCTACGACTACACGGTGAACTTCCAATTGGCGCCGAAATGAGGTGAATGGGCGATGGGACTATTCGACAAGTGGTTTGGAAAGAAGAAGGGATCGTCTGCGGGGCCATCGCCCGCTGCAGTGCCTCCAGATGCTGGATCGCGCCCAGCAGAGGAGCTTCGCGGAGACCCAAACTTCGTACGCGTGTTTGATGCATACGGGCGTGAGGCGTTCATCCAAAAAGAACACTGGCGCACGAGCGTGCTGCCGGGCGCACTCAAGGCGAATTGGGATAACGCTCAGGTCCTCTACAATTTGATCGTCGACGCGCTAGGCCTCGGCTTCAGCGCGGACGTCGCCGAAGCCGCCGAGCACCTGCACAAGACCGATCCGATGCCGGAGCGCGGCGTCTGCATTCACGGCATCGTGCTCATGAAGAACGGCCGGCTAGACGATGCGGAGCACGTCCTGCGCGATTACATGAAGGAGCACGGCGAGGCCGGCGTCCTCCTCACCAACGTCGCCAAGGTCTACATGGAGCGCGGCCAGGAGGAGGAAGCCGACCGACTCCTATGGCACGCGCTCGAGGTCGACCCGAACCAGGACAATGAGCTGCGGCTCTACGTTGCGCGCATTCGAGAGCGTCGCGGTGAGCCCGCGGCGAAGGAGGCGATGCGCCAGATCGCCGCGATTCCGAAAAGCTGGCTCGCGCAACTGTGGCTCGCGCGCGAGGCGCTTCAGATTGGCGACAAGAAGCGCGCGCTTGATCTCTATGGCGAGATGCTCGACCGCGCGCCGACGCCGGTGCCGACCGATGCGCTCATGCAGGTAAGCGGCGATCTCGGAAACGCCGGCATGCTCGCTGAACTGGTCGAGCTCACGGAGCCGCGCTTTATTGTCGAGGCGCACGGCCTCCCCGTTGGCAACAACCTCATCAAAGCGCACGTCGATCTCGGGCATCTAGAACGCGCGCGTGTGATCTTGGAGAAACTTCACGCGCAGAGGCGGCCTGACTGGAAGGACGTACTCTCGTTTTGGGATACGGCGATCGCCAAGGCGCGCGTCGCTTCGACTCCAACGCCGTCGGCGCCTCTGTCGGTATCGATGCGGCTATTCGACGGGCCCATCTGGATGAAGCCATCGTCGCTGGTCTCGAAGCTCGTGCCCAGCAAGCCAGAGACCGCGCCGCTGGTTTGCATCCTCGGGAGCTCGGCCGAGGTACTCGACGCGGGGGACAAGCCACACCTACAGATGCCAAATGTCGCCGGCCGCCTAAGCCGCGCCCTGCCGCTGTTCCTCACCGAACAGATCGAGCTGACGACGACGGCGCGCGCATGGACGATGATCCCCCGGATCGATGGCGTCGGATTCGTGCTCGGAGGCGTCGCATGGCCCATCGAGGACGCGTCCGTTCATGCGCGCGAGAGCACGAAAGCAAATGCCTACGTCGTGAACATTCACCTCAAGACGCGTAACGAGCCGTGGGTCGCGCAGCTGCGGCTCATTCGCGCAGCCGATGCAACGTGCCTCGCCGAGATAGATTTGTCGTTTCCGTCGGCGACGCCCGAAACGATGCTATTGGAGCTCGCCCTGCGTACGAGAAGGCTCCTGGCCGAGCACGCAGAGGTGGGTGGGCAGTCGGTGCCGCCGTTCTATCATCCACCGGAAGGTAGCGGTCTAGGGGGCTACGTCGCGCGGCTCGAGCAACTGCTCGCGGTCCGTTGCAGTGGAGACGAGCCGAACTCCCTGCACGGCGAGCGCGATATCCTCGACAGTAACGTGCAGCTCTGCGTTGGAAATCCACAGAGCGTCGTGGCACGTCTACTCCTGGCACAGACGCTGCTCGCGATGAAGCAGGTCCGGTCCGATGTGGTCGCCGAGTTCAGAACTCGCGTGACGCAGTTGCAGAAGAACTATCCAATACTCGGCCGCGAACACTCACTCGTGCAGCAGATCATCGATACAGCGTTCCAACCTTGACCTACGCCGCCGTCTCTCTTGCTATTCATCTCCGCTGGCATCGCACGGTTCCTCAAGACCTTCCGGCTTTGCGAGTTTCCAGATTGGTGCGTCGTTTACAAAGCCGAAGGATGTGTGCCGTCCCGTGTCGATGAACAGCCCGGTCGAGAACAAGGTATGGAGGCTCTCCTCGTCGAAGTGATGCACGGCGACGACGAACTCGCCGTCGCCGAGGTCGTCTGCGGTATTGACCGAAAGCACTTCGATTAGATCGCTGTCAGCGCCCTCGATGACCACTGCCAACTTGCGTGCGTTTCTCTCGTACGTGCCGATGTTCACGAAAGCGTTCTCGCCCGCAAGCGAGACGCTTCCAATCGTCTTCGTGATCATCGGGGTTCACGCGGTAAGGTTTGCTCGTGTTCGAGCCGTT
The DNA here is from genome assembly GCA_035252665.1 of Casimicrobiaceae bacterium. Taxonomy (GTDB): domain Bacteria; phylum Pseudomonadota; class Gammaproteobacteria; order Burkholderiales; family Casimicrobiaceae; genus VBCG01. The sequence continues at coordinate 6,368 of DATFCW010000120.1, forward strand.
CGCGGTACGCGCGCACGGCCTGTTCCGCAGCGCGACGCCCGTCTTCGTAGCCTCGCTTGCGGTGCGGCTCGTACTTCAGCATGGACGGCTCGAGCACGCGACGCTGGCGCGCACGCTTCGGGTTGGTTCCGTCGTGGAAGCCTTTTTCGTACGCATCCACCATGAAGGCCAGCTCGAAGATCGCGGCGTCCTTCGCGTCACGCATCGGGTCTTCTCCTCCGCCAGAAGGGGGCGTCGACGTCCTTTTGCCCCGTGCGCGCGGCTTGACGCGCGCGTTTTCAGCGGGTTAGCCGCGTGGATTTCCGAGACGTCTCGGAACTTGCTCTCGCGGTGCTCGAGAGTTGCTGCGCCGGCGCGCGACGCGCGCTCGATCGCCGCGGCAGCGCCGCTCGTAAGATGCGGCAGCCGCCGCTTGTCCGGCGCTACACCGGCGCTTGCGCCGCGACTGCGAGCGCGCGGGCGGCCCGGCTGCGATTCTGCGAGCGCACCGCTGCACTCGCGCTCGTGCCGTGCTGTCGGTTCGACGGCACGCCGCTCGCATCGCGCTGAAGAGTCGCCGCCTACCGGACGGATGGGTGCTTCGTCGCGGTGGCGTCGCGGAGAGGCTGGGCTGGAGTCTCGGGAACGGCGCCTTCCGGAACGTCGCGGAGTCGGCTCAACTTCGTCGGCGACTCTGTCAACCTGAACAGGCGTTGTGCGGCATTTTGCCGCAGCGCGAGTATCGCTACCTGTGAGCAATAAACTTGGCGGTCGCGCGCGCTTCTATATCGGATTCGGAGCCGGGAGTTCCTGCGGCAGATTGTCGCAGGGGGCCAGCGCTACCGTCGAGGACTGTTCAGTGACCTCGGATGCGCGCAAACGCGAGCGCCGCGAACACGAACAAGAGCACCGGTGCGGTGGGACGCTCGCCAGGATCGATCGAGCAGCCGCTCTTCTTTTCCGCCTTTGCCTGAGTCATTGAGGTCGGTACTTTGGCATCGAATCCGAACTGCTCTTGCTCATGAACGAGCGGGGTTCCCGACACGAGGCGCATGCTGTCTGTGATCGGAGCACCGTGGCTCCAGTCTCCGCAGACGAGATCATCGGCTGAGACGATACCCGTCTTCAATCTGATTTGCGCCATCGGGATCGAGGGGCCGCCGCGGCGGGCATCGCCTCGGTGCGCGCTCCAGTGGATGTGCTTTGAACCCGCCTGTCCTGTGTTGCCTTCAATCCCTATTGGTTGGCCTCGGACTATTCGTTGCCCGTCGTGGACCAGAATCGCAGATAGATGCGCGTATTGCGTGTACAGCGATGGGTCGTGCTGGACTCGCACGTAGTTTCCCCAACCATCATTGCAGTCGTCTCCAGCGTTCTGGTAGTTGAGATCCGTCGTCGGGCAGCCACCGCGCGCGTAGGCGACTCCATCCGCACTGGCGACGACAATGTGCGGTGGATCGAACGAGGACGAAATCAGATCGAACGAGAATCGCGTGCTCGCGACACACGGGTTGTGCGACGTATCCGGTCGAAGCATTCCCTTTCCGCAGACGATACGATCGCCATCGGGAATGGGTAGCCACAGCTCGATCTCGGCCGCGCTGGGTCGCGGCTCGCATTGACCGCGCTGGGGACAAACCTTCTTGTGCTTGTTCCACTCCGCGACGCACATCTGTCCCTTCGGACAGTCTTGGCTCACGGTCGAGCATGTGAGCTGCGCGGCGAACGCTACGAACTGGACCAGCACGGCACCATCATCCTTCTCCTACTTGCCTTTGACGAGCAAATCTCTCGCGTCACAGTCGAGGGCAGCGAAAGTCGACGCTTCGCTGCGGATGCATGCAGGCGTCATTGCCTCGTTGTTGACATGTCCACGCAGATGGCATACCTCGCTGGACGTGGCGGTTGGACCAATTCGGGGGGCCTACTGGCCGGCTTTGACGGCGCTCGCATTGGCAATCTCGGTCGCCGCGGGCTGCGCGAGCGCGCGGACCAACGCGGCGTCGCAGCCTGCACCAGTGACCGATCCGCTCGAGGGGTGGTTGCGGCGAAGCGCGTTGCGCCTCTCGTCCCTCGACGACGCCGGCGAAGCGCTCGCGCGCCTCGACGGAAAGCTGGCCGACCGGCAAGTCGTGCTCGTTGGCGAGCCCGATCACTTCATCCACGAAAAGTACGCCTATCGCCTCTCGATCATCCGTCACCTGTTCGCGCGTGGTTTCCGCCTCGTCGGCATGGAGATGGGGCGCTCCGACGCGCAGCGCATCGACCGCTACATCGAGACTGGCGACGAGCGGTGGTTGGATCGCGTCGCGCTTTACGGCTATCGCGGCGACCTGCGCACCGACCGAAAGCCTCCCGCGAAGAGCATGTTCGCGGCGCGCAACCAGGTCGCGGTCGACGCTTATCGCGCGGAGGAACGCCGCTTCGCACATGCGCTTCGCGTGATCAGCGAGTCGCGCCCGGCCAGCACGCCCCGCTTGCGCTTCTTCGGCTACGACGTGGATATGCTACCCGGCGGAGGATACGCCGACCTGGACGAACTGCTGGCACCCGCGGCGAGCAACCCCGTGGTGGCGGAGCTGCGAGCGCGGCTTCGCCGCGTCGACGGCGAGAGCGCGGAGGCGGAGCGCGCGCGCCTCGTTGACGCCGCGGCGCTCGTTTGGTCACGTGCGCGCGAGCTGACCGCCGCGCTCTCGGCGGAGAACTTCGTCGAGGTAAAGGCGACGTTGACGTGTCTCGGTGAATCGCTCCTCTACGCTGGCATGACCGAAGGCGAACCCGACGCTGGACACCTGCTCGCGGCGCTTCGACGTCGAGAAGAGACGATGTTCTGGCAGGTGGACACCGCGCTCGCGCGAGATAGCG
>DATFCW010000121.1:0-5525 GCA_035252665.1 Casimicrobiaceae bacterium
ACGAACCTGCCGTGCGCGCTGCAGGGCGCGCGCCAGGCCGCGGAGCACCTGAAGCAGAAGCTCGGCATCGAGTTCAACGAGACCACGCCGGATGGCCGCGTGACGCTCAAGGAAGGCGAGTGCTTCGGCGCCTGCGGCGACGCGCCGGTGCTGCTCGTCAACAACAAGAAGATGGAAGGCTTCATGAATCCGCCGGCGCTCGACCGGCTGCTCGATGAATTGTCGGCGGCGGCCGATCGCGGCGAAGGGCCGTCCCGAGCCGCGAGCTCCGCCTCGGGGGGCAGCGCAGCGGCGAAGCCGCAAGCGTGGGGGGATCACAACCGCGGCGAGGGAGCCCAACGGCAATGAACGCGCCGTCGGAATTTCTCGACTACGGTCCCGATGCGGTGCTGCTCGCGGGACTCACCGGGGGCAACTGGCGCCTGGACGAGTACGTCAACCGCGGCGGTTACGAGGCGCTGAAGAAAATCCTTGCCGAGAAGACGCCGCCCGAGCAGATCGTCGCGGAAGTGAAGAAGTCGGCGCTGCGCGGACGCGGCGGCGCCGGATTTCCCACCGGCCTCAAGTGGAGCTTCATGCCGCGGCAGTTTCCCGGCGACAAGTACCTTGTGTGCAATTCCGACGAGGGCGAGCCCGGGACGTTCAAGGATCGCGACATCCTGCGCTACAACCCGCATTCGCTGTTCGAGGGAATGGCGATCGCCGCGTACGCGATGGGTTGCGTGCGCGGCTACAACTACGTGCATGGCGAGATCTGGGACGTCTACGAGCGTTGCGAGGAGGCGATCGCCGAAGCGTACGAAGCAGGCTTCCTCGGCGACGACGTCCTCGGCAGCGGCTTCAGCTTTCACCTCTTCAACGTTCACGGTTACGGCGCGTACATCTGCGGCGAGGAAACGGCGCTGCTCGAATCGCTCGAGGGCAAGAAGGGAATGCCGCGCTTCAAGCCGCCATTCCCGGCGAGCTACGGTCTTTACGGCAAGCCGACGACGATCAACAACACCGAGACGTTCGCCGCGGTGCCGTGGATCATCCGCCACGGCGCGCAGTGGTTCCTCGATCTCGGCATCCCGAATAATGGCGGCACGAAGATCTTCTCGGTGTCGGGCGACGTGCAGCGTCCCGGCAACTACGAGGTCAAGCTCGGCACGCCGTTTTCGACGCTGCTCGACATGGCGGGCGGCATGCGCGGCGGAGCGTTGAAGGCGGTGATTCCCGGCGGCTCGTCTGCGCCCGTCTTGCCAGGCGAGACGATGATGGGCCTCACGATGGATTACGACGCGATCGCCAAGGCAGGATCGATGCTCGGCTCGGGCGCCGTAATCGTGCTGAACGACACGCGCTGCATGGTGAAGAGCCTCCTGCGCTTGTCGTATTTCTACTATGAGGAATCGTGCGGTCAATGCACGCCGTGCCGCGAAGGGACCGGATGGCTTTGGCGGATGGTCGACCGCGTCGAGCACGGCAACGGCAGGCCCGAGGACCTGGACGTATTGACGAGCGTCTCCGATAACATCGCCGGCCGCACGATCTGCGCGCTCGGCGATGCGGCGGCATTGCCGGTGAAAAGCTTCATCAAGCATTTCCGAAGCGAGTTCGAGCACCACATCGAGCACAAGCGGTGCCTCGTGCCAACGTATGTCTGACGGCAAGCCAACGAGCGTCGCAGGGCCGCCCCAAGGCGCGAGTTCCGCCCCCTCGGGGGGCAGCGCAGCGGCGAAAGCCGCAAGCGTGGGGGGATCACATCCGCTGCTGAGCGTCGAGGTCGACGGCCGCGCGGCGCAGGTTCCGCACGGCAGCACGGTGATGGATGCCGCGAACAAGCTCGGCATCTACATCCCTTACTTCTGCTATCACAAGAAGCTCTCGATCGCCGCGAACTGCCGGATGTGCCTCGTGCAGGTCGAGAAGGCGCCGAAGCCGGTGCCGGCATGCGCGACGCCGGTCACCGATGGCATGAAGGTGTTCACGCATTCCGAGCAGGCGATCAAGGCGCAGCAGGGCGTCATGGAGTTCCTGCTCATCAACCATCCGCTCGACTGTCCCATCTGCGATCAGGGCGGCGAGTGCCAGCTTCAGGATCTCGCGGTCGGTTATGGCGCGTCCGCGTCTCGTTATCGCGAGAAGAAGCGCGTCGTTTTCCACAAGCAGTTCGGGCCCTTGGTCGCCGCGGAGGAGATGACGCGCTGCATCCAGTGCACGCGCTGCGTCCGCTTCGGCATCGAGATCGGCGGCATCATGGAGCTCGGCATGGCGGGACGCAGCGAGCATGCCGAGATCCAGACGTTCGTCGGCCGCACGATCGAATCCGAGCTGTCGGGGAACATGATCGACATATGCCCGGTTGGGGCGCTCACATCGAAGCCGTTCCGTTTCACCGCGCGCACGTGGGAGCTCTCGCGACGCAAGAGCATCTCTCCGCACGACGGGCACGGCAGCAACCTGATCGTGCAGGTCAAGAACAACCGCGTGATGCGCGTGCTGCCGCTCGAGAACGAAGCGGTCAACGAATGCTGGCTCTCGGACAAGGACCGCTTTTCGTACGAAGCGCTGAACAGCGAAGAGCGTTTGACGCAGCCGATGCTGAAGCAGGGCGGCGAGTGGAAGCCGGTCAACTGGCAGACCGCGCTCGAGTTCGTCGCGAAGGGCTTGCGCGAGATCGCGACCAAGCACGGGGGTTCTTCGATCGGTGCGCTGGTGTCGCCACATTCGACGCTCGAGGAGATGGCGCTGGCCGCGCGTCTCGTCCGTGGCTTGGGTAGCGACAACATCGACTTCCGCTTGCGGCAAACCGATTTTCGCGACGATGCGATGCGTGACGGCGTTCCATGGCTCGGCATGCCGATCGCCGACGTGGGCAAGCTCGATCGCGCATTCGTCATCGGCAGCTTCCTCCGCAAGGATCAGCCGATGCTCGCGCTGCGCCTTCGCCAGGCCGCGAAGAAGGGCGCGCAGGTGTCGTCGCTTCATTCGGTCGACGACGATTGGCTGATGCCGATCGCGCATCGCGCCATCGTGCCGCCGTCGGAGCTTCCGACGATGCTTGCGCGAGTGGTCGTCGCCGCGGCACAGGGCGCTGGGAAGGACGTGCCGGCGGCGCTTCGGGATGTCGATCGCGATCCCGCTGCCGACGCCATTGCCCAGAGTCTTCAGAGCGGCGATCGTCGCGCGATCCTGCTCGGCAACTACGCGATGCAACATCCGGAAGCGTCGCAAATCGTCGCGCTCGCGCAGGTGCTCGCGTCGATCACCGGGGCAACGCTCGGCGTATGCACCGAAGCCGCGAACAGCGTCGGCGGTTATCTCGCGCGCGCATTGCCGCAATCGGGCGGCTTGAATGCGCAGGCCATGCTCGGCGCGGGCGGTGAATCACGCAAGGCATATGTCGTGATGCACGCCGAGCCCGAATTCGACTTCGCGAATCCGGTCGCCGCGCGCGCGGCGCTCGAAAAAGCCGATCTCGTCGTCGTCCTTTCGCCATTTCGCACGGCGACGCGCTACGCCGACGTGCTGCTGCCCGTTGCACCGTTCACCGAAACGTCGGGCACCTACGTCAATTGCGAAGGGCGCGTGCAGTCGTTTCACGCCGTGGCGCAGCCGATGGTCGACGCGCGCCCGGCGTGGAAAGTCCTGCGGATGCTCGGTGCGATGCTGGAGCTGCCGCGCTTCGACGTGGCGACGTCGGAGCAGGTTCGGGATGGCGTGCTCGCCGACGCGGGCGAGCTTACGTCGCGCCTCGCCAACACGTCGCGCATGGAGATTGCGAGACCGGTGCGCGCGAACGGCAGCATCGAGCGCGTTGCCGACGTCCCGATCTATTTTGCCGATCCGCTGGTTCGTCGGGCGCCCCCGTTGCAGGAGACGGCGGATGCGCGAGCGCCGAAGGCGCGTGTCCATCGCACGCTGCTCGATCAGCTCGGCATCGACGAAGGCGCGCAGATCAAGGTGCGGCAGGGACGTGGTGAGGCCGTGCTCGCAACGCAGGTCGATCCTGGCGTGCCGCCGGGTGTCGTGCGCATCGCGGCAGCGCATCCGTCGACATGCGGGCTCGAGGGGTTGTCGGGACCGGTCAGCGTGGAGCGAGCATGAGTGACTTGCTTGCTCCGGTGCAACATGCGATGGGTCCATGGTGGATACCGGTGTGGACGCTCGTCAAGGTGATCGTGATCGCGGTGCCGTTGATCATCGCCGTCGCTTATCTCACGTACGCCGAGCGCAAGGTGATCGGCTGGATGCAGGTGCGCATCGGTCCGAACCGCGTGGGTCCGCTGGGTTTGCTGCAGCCGTTCGCAGACGTGCTGAAAATGCTCTTCAAGGAGATCGTGGTTCCGTCGGGTGCGAGCCGCACGCTGTTTTTCGTCGCGCCGATGCTTGCGCTCGCACCTGCGCTCGCGGCGTGGGCGGTGATCCCGTTCACGCCGACGCTCGTGCTGTCGAACATCAACGCGGGACTTCTCTACATCCTCGCGATGAGCTCGATCGGCGTGTACGGCGTGATCCTCGCCGGATGGGCGTCGAACTCCAAGTACGCGTTCCTGGGTTGCCTGCGTTCGGCGGCGCAGATCGTCTCCTACGAGATCGCGATGGGCTTCGCGCTCGTCGGCGTGCTGATGGTGGCGAACAGCCTCAACCTGGGCGACATCGTCGCGGGACAGGAAGGCGGCGCGGCGTATTGGTACGTCTGGCCGCTGCTGCCGCTTTTCGTCGTCTATCTCGTCTCCGGTATCGCGGAGACCAATCGTCATCCCTTCGACGTTGCCGAAGGCGAATCGGAAATCGTCGCGGGATTCCACGTCGAATATTCGGGCATCACGTTCGCGATCTTCTTCCTCGCCGAATACATGAACATGATCCTGATCGCGACGCTCTGCTCGATCATGTTCCTCGGCGGTTGGCTGTCGCCGTTTCCTATCCTGAACGATGTCTCGATTCTCGGCGCGCATCCGCTCGGCGACGGCTTCCTATGGATCGCCTTGAAGGTTGCGTTCGTGCTGCTGATCTTCCTGTGGGTTCGCGCAACGTTTCCGCGCTACCGCTACGATCAGATCATGCGGCTTGGCTGGAAGGTCTTCATCCCGGTCACGCTCGTCTGGATCGTCTTTTTGGGCGCAATGAATCAGACGCGCTACGCGGCGATGTTCCATTGACCGTCTCATGAACATCGTCCGCCGCATCCGCCAGCTCCTCGACACGTGGTTCCTGCTCGAGCTCTTCAAGGGCCTTGCGCTGACCGGCCGCTACATGTTCTCGCGCAAGATCACCGTGCAGTATCCCGAGGAGAAGACGCCGATGAGCCCGCGCTTCCGGGGCCTGCATGCACTTCGGCGCTATCCGAACGGCGAGGAGCGGTGCATTGCGTGCAAGCTGTGCGAGGCAGTGTGCCCCGCGCTCGCGATCACGATCGAATCGGATCAGCGCGCGGACGGCACCCGTCGAACGACGCGCTACGACGTCGACCTGACGAAATGCATTTTCTGCGGCTTCTGCGAGGAGAGCTGCCCGGTCGACTCGATCGTCGAGACGCG
>DATFCW010000122.1:0-3512 GCA_035252665.1 Casimicrobiaceae bacterium
AAGGGGCGAAACGTCGGCATTCTCGCGGCTTCGCGAGCTGCCGTAATAGGTGCGGTAATACCAGTCGAGATCCTCGCGCGGCACGAGGCACTCGGTCGGTGCGAGTTGCATCGATGGCGCAGACATCGTGAAGTCGACGACCGGCTGCAGCAGCACCTGCCGGCGAATCCGAACATTTGGATCGGCGCGCAGCCGAAGGCATGTCACTGCGGCGAGATTTCCGCCGGCGCTTTCACACCGACACGACAACGGGCCCGCGCGCGGCCCGGAGTTCGTCGGCGTGCATGCACGCCCATGTAGTAGCCGAACACGCATCGTCGAGCGCTGCAGGAAATCGATGCTCGGGCGCGAGTCGATAGTTGATTGAAACAACGACGTGCTGCGGCAAGCGCGAGATTGCGACGAATGAGCCTCGCGAGTTGCGCGTCGAGGGGCATCGCCTGCGTGGCGCTACGCGGGCTGGGCCGCGATGTCCTGGCTCGCCGCTTCGTCTGCGCGTTTTGTATCCGCGAGCGCCGCCATCGCCGCGTCGACGCCGCCGTCGCGATGCGGAACGCCGGCAATGCGAAGTCCCATTTCGACGCCGGCGAGCGTTCCCATCAGCATCAGATCGTTGAAATCGCCGAGGTGGCCGATACGAAAGACGCGTCCCGCAAGCTTCGACAATCCGGTGCCGAGCGACATGTCGAAGCGCTCGAGCACGACGCGGCGAAACGCGTCGGCGTCGTAGCCGTCCGGCATCACGACCGCCGTGAGCGAATTGCTGTATTCGTCCGGATTCGCACAGAGGATCTCGAGTCCCCATGCGCGCACCGCTTCACGTGTCGCGTGCCCGTGACGAGCGTGGCGCGCGAACACCCTGGCAAGGCGTTCGTCGAGCAACTGGTCGAGTGCGGCATCGAGCCCGTAGAGGAGGTTCGTCGCCGGCGTCCACGGCCAGTAGCCGCCCTTGTTCGCCGCGATGATCTCCTCCCAGCCCCAGTAGGCGCGTGGCAGCTTCGCGTGCTTCGCGGCCGCACGCGCCTTGGCGCTCACGGCGTTGAACGACAGTCCCGGCGGAAGCATGAGGCCCTTTTGCGACCCGGCAATCGTCACGTCGACGCTCCATTCATCGTGGCGATAGTCGATCGACCCGAGCGACGAGATCGTATCGACCATCAATAGCGCCGGATGATGCGCGCGATCGATCGCGTCGCGCACGCCGGGAATGTTGCTCACGACGCCGGTCGACGTTTCGTTGTGGACGACGCACACCGCCTTGATCGCATGGGCGCGATCGTCGGCGAGCCGCGAATATATGGCCTCCGGACGAGCGCCGTGGCGCCAGTCGCCCGGCAGGAATTCGGCCACGAGACCGAGCCGTTCGGCGAGGCGCTTCCACAGCAACGCGAAGTGGCCTGTCTCCGCCATCAGCACGCGATCGCCGGGCGACATCGTGTTCACGAGCGCCGCTTCCCACGCGCCCGTGCCCGAAGCCGCGTAGATGACGACCGGCTCGCGCGTCCTGAAGATCGAGCCGATGCGTCCGAGGATCGAAAGTCCGAGTTGCGCGAATTCGGGACCGCGATGGTCGATCGTCGGATGATCGATCGCGCGCAGCACGCGATCGGGCACGTTGGTCGGCCCGGGAATCTGCAGGAAATGGCGGCCCGACGGGTGCGTGTCGTAATGGATCATTTCAATGATGATGGCCGTGCGCGCCATGGACGTGGCCGTGCGTGATCTCTTCCTGCGTTGCCGGCCGGATGTCGAGCACCTTGCAGTCGAAGCGCAGCCGCTGTCCCGCGAGCTCGTGATTGGCGTCGAGCACCGCCTTGCCTTCCGCGATGTCGGTGATGCGCCACACGCGTTCCTCGCCATCCTCGTCGGCGACGAGGTGACCGCCGACCTTGACGTCGGGCGGAAGCTTGTCGACCGGCTCGATGCGCATGAGCTCGGTATCGTAGTCGCCGAATGCGTCGTGCGGCTCCAGCGTGACGGAAACGGTATCGCCGACCTTCTTGTCCGCGAGCGCCTGCTCGACCTTCGGGAAAATCCCCGAGTGCCCGCCATGCAGGTACGCAACCGGCTCGTCGGTTTCCTCGATCAACTGATTGCTCGAATCAAAGAGCTTGAACGACAGCGTGACCACCGTATTGGCGAAAACATTCATGAGCGGGGAAGAGGTGGAAGCGCGCGGGACTCGCAACGCCGCTTCATTGTACGCTCCGCAAGACGATCCTCGACGATCCAACGGGCGCAGATCATGCATGGGCTTCATCGCTATACTCGTTTGCATGGATCGGCGACTGCTCGGTGGCAACACCGTACGTGCATTCCTCGCGCGCCATTGGCAGAAGGAAGCGTTGCTCGTTCGCGAGGCATGCCCGGGACTGACACCGGTCCTTTCGCGAGACGAGCTGTTCGCGCTCGCGCGGCGCGACGACGTTCGTTCACGGCTCGTGCGTCGCGTGCGCGGCCGCTACACGCAGGACGACGGGCCGTTCTCGCGCGCGGCGCTCGCGCGCCTGCCGGCGCGGAACTGGACGCTGCTCGTGCACGATGTCAATCTCGTGAACGATCGCGCCGATGCGCTGCTTCGCCAATTTTCCTTCATTCCCTACGCGCGCCTCGACGACCTGATGGTGAGCTTCGCCGCGCCCGGCGGCGGCGTCGGTCCGCACTACGATTCGTACGACGTGTTTCTGCTGCAGGCGCTCGGACGCCGGCGCTGGCGTTATGGCAAGCAGCATGATCTTCGCCTCGTGCGTGGCGCGCCGCTTCGAATCCTCGCCCATTTCGCTCCGGCGCACGACGCAACGCTCGCACCCGGCGACATGCTTTACCTACCGCCCGATGTCACGCACGACGGTGCCGCCATCGATCACTGCATGACGTATTCGATCGGCTTTCGCGCGCCCGCGTATCAGGAACTGGGCGAAGCGTTTCTCGATCATCTGCGCGATGCGCTCGCGCTTCCGGGGCGCTACGCCGATCCGGATCGTCGGGAATCCGATTCACCGGCGCTAATCGACAGCGCGATGGAGCGGCGCGTGACATGGGCGTTGTCGAAGATTCGCTGGAATCGTGCCGATGTTGCGCGTTTCCTGGGGTGCTATCTGACAGAGCCAAAGTACGGCGTCGTCTTCGACCCACCGCCACGAACGACCCGCGTGCAGTTTCGTCGCCGCGTCGCGCGCGAAGGCGTGCGACTCGATCGCCGGACGCAACTGCTCTACGATGACGCGCGCTTGTACATCAACGGGGACGACGCGCCGATGCCCGATTCGGGTGTCGATGCTTTGCGCACGCTCGCGAACACGCGCGCGCTCGCGGCTTCTGCCTGCGCAACGCTTCCCGCCGATGCGCTCGATTTGCTTTACGATTGGCACCGCCATGGCTTCCTCGCCCGCCCCTGATCAGCTCGTACCCCCGGCCGGACTGCCACGCGAGGCATGGCTCGACTCGCTCGACGCGCTATCGCACGCGCACGACGAGGTGATCGCGCTCGCCAAACGCCACATCAAGGTGTT
>DATFCW010000123.1:0-2206 GCA_035252665.1 Casimicrobiaceae bacterium
GAGGCGCCGCGCACGATCGTCTTCGAAATGAAAGAATTGCGAGCAGTCGGGAACGCCGAACATCGCGGCCGTTCGCGCCTGCGTGCGCCACAGATTGCGCGCGGTCTCCATTTGCACGTCCCACAAAAGTGCCGTGCCGCGCACCGCCACTTCCGCCATGCTCTGAAGCTGCCGCGTGCCGAGCGGCTGTGCGGCGCCCTGTTGCGACTGCTGCCTGCCGCTCTGCGACCCGCCGCCGTGCCACTGCGACATGCCACGGCCCTGACTCGATTGCCCGCTCCCTTGCTGTTGCCGATTGCGTTCCATTGCCGATTCCCTTTGCGTGATCTCATGCGTCGCGATATGCCGGCGATGCCGGCGAGGAGATGCGACCCGATCGATTGCGACGAAGTTCCGCAGTGCAGCGAGAGGGCAGCGATCGATGCAAAGTCGTCCGCGTGCAGCGGTCGCGGCGTTTGCAGTTTGCACGGACAGCGTGTAGCGTTCGCACCGTGACCGATGCCGCGGCGCAAGGGATGCGTCGTGCGCCGCGGGCGACCGAAACGATGATGCAAAGAAGCGAGCTTCTGGCGCTCCAGGCACCGATCAAGGAGCGCTACAAGGCAGAGCCGAAACGCGCGCTCGTCACGCTGTCGGCCGAGGGCGAGCTCGGGCAAGGCATCAGTTGCGACGTCCAAACCGGCGCGGCGCTCGCGAAGGCGGGACTGCATCCGGCCACCGGCGGCGATGGGCTTGCGTTTTGCTCCGGCGACATGCTGCTGCAGGCGCTCGTCGCGTGCGCCGGCGTCACGCTCAACGCTGTCGCCACCGCGATCGGCGTGCCGATTCGAAGCGGCAGCGTTCGTGCGGAAGGCGATCTCGATTTTCGCGGCACGCTTGGCGTTGCGAAGGACGTCCCGGTGGGATTCCAGGACATTCGGCTCGCGTTCGATCTCGAAACCGACGCGCCGGACGAGCAGCTTGCAACGTTGATGCGCCTCACCGAGCGTTATTGCGTCGTCTACCAGACGCTGCGCACGCCGGCGAGAATCACGATGAACGTGACCCAAACACGACACACCTAGCGCGGCGCCGGCCGGAAGCATAGGTCGCAACCGAAACGGCGTTGCCGAGAAGTCTGGGGAGGTCGACATGCCGATGTACGTGGACATCCACGAAGTAAGCGGCGCCACCGCCGAGGACGTCGCGAAGGCACACCTCGCGGACATGAAGACGCAGCAGAAATACGGCGTCGAGTACCACAAGTACTGGTTCAACGAGGCGCGCGGCAAAATTTTCTGCCTGTGCAGCGCACCGAGCGCCGACGCCGCGGCGAGCGTTCACAAGGAAGCGCACGGTCTCGTCGCGTCGAGAATCGTCGAGGTCGAGCCGGACATCGCCGATGGTTTCCTCGGTGGGACGGGGGTCAATGCGGCCGGTGCGGCGCTGATCCCGGGCGGCGAAGCGAACGACCGCGATCCGGGAATTCGCACGGTGCTCTTCACCGACATCGTCGACTCCACCGCATTGACGCAACGCCTGGGCGACGAAGCCGCGATGGCGTTGCTCGACGTGCACGACACGGTCGTGCGCGATGCGCTTCGCGCCTTCGGCGGACGCGAAGTGAAGCACACCGGGGACGGCATCATGGCGTCGTTTCTCTCGACGGCATCGGCCGTGCGCTGCGCGACGCGCATTCAGCAAAGCCTCGCGCAACGCGAGCCGGTCGCCGCTGAAGTCGTGGTCAAGGTGCGCATCGGGGCCGCCGCAGGCGAACCCGTCGAAAACCACAGCGACTTGTTCGGATCGACAGTGCAACTCGCCGCGCGGCTTTGCTCGCATGCGAAGCCCGCGCAGAGCCTGGTCTCGAACGCCGTCGCCGAACTTTGCCTCGGGAAGGGGCTCGCGTTCGAGGACCTGGGCGAGGTTGCGCTGAAGGGCTTCGATCGACCGGTGAGAATCCACGCGATCCACGATCGCGCGCCGCGCGCGAGCTGATTGCGCGCTACACGCGTCCCCGCAATCGATGATCGCGGTTCAGGCGATGCCGCGACCGCGCGTCGTTCTCTGCGATAAACAACTTCGCACTCGCGATTTATCGAAATCCGAACAAGCGCGCGGGTGCGTCCCACCGAACCTGCCGGCGTGCATCCTCGTCGGGCAGCCAAGTGAGCGGCGCGAGCACATCCGCACATCGCGGACCGCCTTGCGCGCGCAGCCATGCATG
>DATFCW010000124.1:0-5586 GCA_035252665.1 Casimicrobiaceae bacterium
CGAAGGGCGCCGCATTCGCGAAGCGTTCGTCGCCGCGCCGGGGCACACGATCGTCTCGGCCGACTATTCGCAAGTCGAGCTTCGGATCATGGCGCATCTGTCCGAGGATCCGGCGCTGCTCGCCGCGTTCCACGGCGACGCCGACATTCATCGCGTCACCGCCGCCGAGATTTTCGGCGTCGCGCCGGAAGACGTGTCCGCCGATCAGCGCCGTTACATCAAGGCGGTGAATTTCGGGCTGATCTACGGGATGAGCGCGTTCGGCCTCGCGACGCAGCTCAACATCGAGCGGGCCGCCGCGCAGCAGTTCATCGACCGCTATTTCATGCGCTATCCCGGGGTCGCCGATTACATGCAGCGCACGCGGGAGCTCGCACGCGCTCAGGGCTACGTCGAGACGGTGTTCGGTCGCCGCCTTTTTCTAGCCGACATCCGCGCGGCGAGCGGGCCCCGTCGCGCGGGCGCCGAGCGCGCGGCGATCAATGCGCCGATGCAGGGCACCGCCGCCGATTTGATCAAGCTCGCGATGATCGTGGTGCTCGCGCATCTCGATCGAGAAAAGATGCGCACGCGGCTGATCCTGCAGGTGCACGACGAGCTCGTGCTGGAAGCGCCCGACGACGAAGTGCCGCGGCTCGTGCGCGAGCTGCCCGCGCTGATGACGTCGGTGGCGACGTTGCGCGTGCCGCTCAAGGTCGACGTCGGGCAAGGACCGAACTGGGAGAGGGCGCACTAAACCGGGAGTCGCGTACGACGAGACGCCTTCGACGTCTTCGAGCAGGCGCGCACGATCTTCAACGCTTCACGCCGATTCGCGCGCGGCGCCGTCGGGTGGCCAACGTAGTAATCGAGCGCTTCTTTCGCGCGTCGTTCGAAAACCTCGACGTCGAGCAAACCGGTCTGCGCGAGCGCTCCGATGTGCTTGCGGTCGTGTTCGGCGAAACGATCGAGCTCGTGATCGCGAGGTCCCCATCTCGAGAAACGGACACCCGGAGGCGTCCGTAGGTGGCGAGTTTCGAGTTTGCGTCGATGGCGATCCGCTCGCGCGTACCACTGGCGTACCGCGCGTGGACGCCATCGTCGGGCGACATCACTCCGATGCTATCAGTGCCTCGATCTCGGCGAATGTCCGGGCGATGTCGTGGACCTGCTGCACCGGAATGCCCAGGCGGCGCCCGATCTGTGTCAGCGAGAACATCCCGCAGATCGTGCGCGCGGTCGCCGGCTCCGCGGCCGGATCGACGACCAGCGCATGCTGCCGGCCCGCCGCGCGCAGCGTGGCGACGATGTCCCCCACCCGTGCGATGAGGACGTCGCTTAGCTGCAGGACCTCCAGTCGCTCGGCGGGCGTCATGATGTCGCGCACCGCGATCTCGTCGTAGCGAACCCCTCGCGCCTGCGCGAATTGCATCGGCCTCTCGCCGAGGACGTCGGTGGCGGTGATGATCCCGAGCACCTGCCGAGTCTCATCGGCGACGAACAACGCCCGCACGCCGCGCGCGACCATCATGCGATTCGCCTCGACGATCGAGGCGTAACGGTCGATCGTCACGGCGCTGACCCGCTTCAGATCGGTCATCACCTCGGTTGCCGGCGAATCGAGCCGTGCCGGCCCTCCCGCTCCGGGGATTGGCAACTCGTAGCGCCCCCCGGCGCCTGCTCGCGAATTCGGCAGTGGCGTGTAGGCTCCCGAGCGCGGGCGCGGATCGCCGAGCGACTCGCGGCTCGCGCGACTCGCACGAGAGAACATGAGCTGCAGAAAGTGGTCTTTCTGCGCCCGCTGCGATGCGCTGCTCGTCGAGTCGGGGATTTTCCGGTGTCTTGCGTCCATTCGTGTCTCCTGACTGCTGCTCCCCCTAATTCCTTCAGTTACTCGTCGTCCCCGTTGGTTCCTTACTTCCCGAAAATCGTCCTCCACCCCGCATAGCAACTGCCGACCAGCATCGGCCCGAGCACGAACCAGCCGAGCATCAGCGGAATCGTCGCCGCGATCGCGAGGCCGATGTAGATCAGGCCGTAGAGCAGGAACGCGCCGAAGTTTCGCCACGACGCGGCAAAGCTCTTCGAAAGCGCCGAAAGTGGCGGCTCTCCGTTCAGCACGACGAGCGCCGGCGCGAACCAGTACGCCATCGCGGCGAGAAACAGGAGCGTCAGGGCGATGAGCGCGATGATCGCGATCCACAGGCCGGCCGTCGTCAGCGTGAAGTAATAGTCGATCGGCGATGACGCAAAGTTGACCAGCGCCGCTACGCCCGCGATGCCGAGCGCGAGGAACGCCGTGCCGACGACCAGCACCGCCACTCCGATCAGCATGGCGAGCCAGAGAAGTCCGAGCGTCAGAAGCGGCGCGACGTGATCGCCGCGGAAACCTTCGAACAGATGCGCGACCGAAAGCGGCCTGCCGCCCGCGAGCGCATGACAGCCGAGCATCACGCCGCCGGCGAATACCGGCGTCAGCACCGCGTGCGCCGGGCTGCCGATGATCGGAATCTTCATGATCAGCCATGACAGCACGACAAACACGACGAAGATGCCGATCCATGCGAGCGGCGCGGCGCAGAAGATGCGCCAGCTTTCGCCCCACCATGCGGCGCCATCGCCTGCCGGCAGGAGGCGCGGCGGCGGGGCCGTTCCCTCGAAGTCGCCGGCAGGCGACACCGACGGGGATAACGGTTGGTTATCCATGTCCCTTGTCCTTCCAAGATGGATGGCTACATGATTGCGAGCCGCTCCCGTAACCAAAGTGGGGTCAGAGACGACTCATTGCCTCTGCCCCCTGGTGAGCAGGGCTTGGGAAAGGCCGCTCACGCTCCCATCTTAGACGCTTCTCGCGCACCGACCATCGACAACAATGGATGCGATCGCAAACGAGCTCGCCCATTTCGGCGTCCCCTTCGTCGCATTGAACGTCCTCCTCCAGCAACTCGGACTGCCGATTCCCGCGGTGCCGACGATGATGCTCGCGGGCGCGCTATCGATGTCGGGTCGAATCAGCGGCATCGCCGCATTCGGTCTCGCCGTTCTCGCGTCGCTGATCGCCGATCTGCTGTGGTTCTGGGCCGGGCGACGCTACGGCTACCCGGTCCTGCGCTTCCTGTGCCGCATCTCGCTTTCGCCCGATACGTGCGTGCGCCAGACCGAAGGCATCTTCGAGCGCTGGGGCTTCTACTCGGTTGTCGTGTCGAAGTTCGTTCCCGGCTTCTCGACCGTCGCCCCGCCGATCGCGGGCGCGCTTTCGATGCGGGTGAGCGCGTTCATCGTCGCTTCGGCAGCAAGCGCTGCGCTCTGGGCTGGCGCGGCGATCGGTGCGGGCGCGCTCTTCGCCTCGCAGATCGATTTCGCGATCGCATGGATGATGTCGCACGCAACCGTTGCCGCGTTCGCCGTCGGGGCTGCGGTGGTTCTGTACGCGACGGTCCGCGCGTTCCAACGTTACCGGATGGCGCGCCTGCTTGCTTCAGCGATGATGTCGATCGACGAATTGCGCGAGCGTAACGCGCGCGAGCCGAGGCCATTCATCATCGACGTCGGCTCGTCGCTTGCGCACGACGCACGTCCGCGCATTCCTGGCGCCGTGCGACTCGATCTCGATGCGATCGCGCGTCTTGATGATTTTCCGAACGATCGCGACATCATTCTCTATTGCGCCTGCCCCAACGAGGCTTCGGCGCGTCGCGGCGCGCAAATCCTGCTCGGCAAAGGCTATCGTCGGGTTCGTCCGCTGTCGGGTGGGATCGATGCATGGATTGCCGCGGGACACCCCGTCGAGCGCGGTACGCCGATCGCGTTGCCGACGACGGCCGTCGCACGTCCTGCGAAGCTTGCGCCCACGCCGCTCGATCACAGCGTCGAACGCTGCTGACGCGGGTTTCGCGCGCGATCTTGTGGTCGCGCTGCAACGATTCCTTGCAATTTCGTCCCTCCGTCGCACGCCGCGCATCGGCGTGCGCAGAACCTATTCGCGCCCATCGCCGTCTGACGTGATCGGCAAGAGCCTGAGCCGGCTGGCCGGTTGCGGGCAAGCAAGCGCTTGCAAAACAAAGAAAGCGAGCGCTCGCTTTCCGAAGTAGCCAGCGAAGCGACCGGGCGGCTCCGAACGGCGCACCTCATGACGTCGACATCGCGTTTCCCGAGGGCTTCGACATCGTTTGCTGGTTCATACTTCGTGTCCGCCCGCGCTCGCGCGTCGTGAAGGCGCCCGCGCCGATGCGACGCCACGATGATGAATCCGCGCGGCGTCCACACTGAAACTCGAATGGAAGATCCTCCGTCGCCGAAACGACCCGAATCGAATAACGCGCCCGCGCTCACTGTCTCCCGGCGAGGCCGGCGCGTCGGCACCGTGATCGCGTTGATCGTGCTCGCCGCGATCATCGCGCTCGCCTGGTATCTGACGCATCGACCATCGCCGGTCTCCGCGACCGGCGGCCCCCCCGACACGTCGGCATTCCGCGGCGGGCGAGGCGGCGCAGCGCGCGGTGCGCCGCCCAGTACCGTCGGGGTCGCAACGGCGCGCCACGCCAACATTCCCGTTTACATCGATGCGCTCGGCACGGTAACGCCGATCGCCGTCGCGACGGTTTCGCCACAGGTGTCCGGCGTGATCAGCAGCGTGCCTTATACCGAAGGGCAGATGGTGCAGAAGGGGCAGGTGCTCGCGACGATCGACCCGCGGCCGTTCCAGTTGACGCTCGATCAGGCAACTGCCGCGCGCGTTCGTGACGAGGCGCAGCTCAACGCCGCACGCGTTCAACTCGAGCGCTACCAGGTCCTGCTCAAGCAGGACTCGATTGCGCGCCAAACCGTCGACACGCAGGATGCACTCGTCAAGCAACTCATCGGCACCGTGGGCGTCGATCGCGCCAATGAGAACAGCGCGCGCCTGAACCTGCAATGGTCGCGCGTCGTTGCGCCGATCGCGGGCCGCGTGGGCCTGCGTCCGATCGACGTCGGCAACTACATCGCTGCGGGCAACACGACCGGCGTCGCGACGATCACGCAGATCTCGCCAATCGACGTCCAGTTTTCGATTCCGCAGGAGCGCGTGCCCGACATCAAGACACAGGTTGCGGCGCAGGCGAAGCTTCCGGTATCGGCATGGGACGCGAGCCGCACTCGAAAGCTCGACGACGGCGAGTTTCTGACGCTCGACAACCAGATCGATGTGCAGACGGGCACCGTCAAGGCGAAGGCACGCTTCGGAAATGCGAGCGGCGTGCTGTTTCCGAATCAGTTCGTCAACGTGAGCCTGTTGCTGCGCACGATCGATGCGGCGGTCGTCGTGCCCGTCATCGCGCTTCGCCACGGACCCAACGGCGATTTCGTCTATGTCGTCAACGACGATCGCACGGTGAGCCTGCGCAATGTGACGGCGGGCGTTGCCGGCGTCGACGATGTCGAGATCACGAAGGGCCTGAATGTCGGCGAAAAAGTCGTCACCGAGGGCGGCGATCGCCTGAAGGACGGTGCGCGGATCCAGACGAGCGAGGATGTGGCGAAGGAGGCCGGGAACGGAAGCAAGCCTCGCGGCGCAAGGGCCTCCGGCGCGAAGCCGGGGAACGGACCTCTAGTGCAATCGAACGGCGC
>DATFCW010000125.1:0-10018 GCA_035252665.1 Casimicrobiaceae bacterium
CCGTGTAACCAGCGACGGTCCGTCCCGGATTGCCACGCACGCAAACTGATTTACGTGGCGATCGCGGCGGCGCTCGC
The DNA here is from genome assembly GCA_035252665.1 of Casimicrobiaceae bacterium. Lineage (GTDB taxonomy): Bacteria > Pseudomonadota > Gammaproteobacteria > Burkholderiales > Casimicrobiaceae > VBCG01. The sequence continues at coordinate 78 of DATFCW010000125.1, forward strand.
GAGTGGCGTCGCGTCGCTCCCGGCGCACGCGCGCACGACGCAGATTCACATTCAAACCCGCAACATCGCCTTCGGGGGCTTTTCGTTCCCCGGCGTGGGCCAGTACGAAGTGATCACCGGCTATGCGCAAGGCGAAATCGATCCGGACGATCCCAAGAATGCCGTCATCACGGACATCAGGCTCGCGCCGACGAACGCGAACGGCCACGTCGAGTACACGCACAATTTCTACATCCTGAAGCCACTCGATCTCTCCAAGGGCGCGCATCGGGTGATGTACGAGCCGCCCAATCGCGGCGGCAAGACGTTCCAGACGCTCAATCGCAGCCCGGGCGGCAACGACCCTGGCAACACGATCACCGACCCGGTCGCGCTTGCGACCTCGTTCTTGTGGCCGCGTGGCTACACGATGGTGTTCAGCGGTTGGGAGAACGATCTCGCCGATCCGACGAATCCGAAGAATTTCGTCGCAAGCGCGCACTTCCCGGTGCTGACGAATCCCGGTGGCTCGACGATCACCGGCCCGGGCTACGAGTACATCGTCACGAGCGGCAACTCGTACGCGCTCACCTATCCGGCGGCAACGCTCAGCCAGGATGCCACGTCGGCCACGCTGACGCACCGCATTCACCTCGACGATACCCCGCAAGTGGTGCCGGCGAACGGGTGGGCGTACGACGCCAATGGAACGCACATCCACCTCGTGAACGGCAGCGGGCAGACGGTCAACTTCACGGCCAACGATATCTACGAATTCACGTACATCGCCAAGAACCCGACGCCGAACGGAATGGGCATGGCGGTGGTGCGCGATTTCAATTCGTTCCTGCGTAACGCGACACAGGACGACGTGGGTACGCCGAACCCGCTCGCGGGCGACATCCAGCGCATTTACACCGAGATCTCGTCGCAGCCGGGACGGTTCCTGAACGATTTCACGTATTGGGGTTTCAACGAGGACGAAAGCAACCGCAAGGTGTTCGACGGCATGTTGCAATGGATCGCGGCGGCTGACGGGCTCAACATGAACTACCGCTGGTCGCAAACGTCGCGCACGACCCGCAACCGGCAGGACGAGCTCTACGAGGAAGGCTTGTTCCCGTTCGCCAACCCGACGACGTTCGATCCGATCTCCGGGCAGACCGATGGCCGCTACAAACGTTGCGAGCAGACGAACACGTGCCCGCTCGCGATGGAGTTCTATTCATCGAACGAGTACTGGGTGAAATCGGCGTCGCTGTTCCATACCGATCCTACGGGCTCGTACGATCTGCCCGATCAGCCCGAAGCCCGGCTTTATCTGCTATCGAGCAAGCAGCACGGCGGCGCGGGCAATCCGGCGTCGAAGGGAAGTTGTCAGCAGTTCCTCAATCCTCTAGATTCGGCGCAGGTCCAGCGCGCTTTGTGGATCGACCTCGACCAATGGTCGACGAACGGCACTGAGCCACCGGCGTCGCGCGTGCCGACGCTCGCCGACGGAACGCTGGTGCCGGTGCCCGATCCGGCGCTGACAGATTTTCATTACGTGAACATTCCATTCGTCACATACACCGGCTTGCAGACGACGCGTTATCGGCTCAATTACGGTCCGAACTTCTACCCGGATGCCGCTGGCACGCTGACGAGTCAGACGTTCGTTCCGACGATCAACCCGCCGGTGCCGCCGATGTTCGCCGGTCCGTACGAACACAACCCGGCACTTGGCGCGATCTACAAGACGTACGTGCCTCAGTGGGATAGCGACGGCAACGAGATCGCGGGCATTCGGCTCCCGGAGTTGACGGTTCCGCTGGCGACATACACGGGTTGGGCGCTGCGCTCCGGCGTCTGGGCCAACGACGGGTGCGAAGGATCGGGACAGTACATACCGTTCGCGAGCACGAAGGCGCAACGCCTCGCGAGCGGCGATCCGCGGCCATCCGTACAGGAGCGCTATCAATCGTTCGGCCAGTATCGCAGCGCGGTCGTCAACGCGGTCGATGACCTCGTGAAGAATCGGCTCTTCCTCTGCGAAGACACGCAGGCCGAGGTGAAGCGGCTGATCGACGCGGGACTTGCCGCAGGCGTGCCGGGTCCGCAAGGTCACGAACCAATGTATCCGAACGTGCCGCACTGCAATTAACGCAGGACCGTTCGCTTACGCGGGCGCCACTCGGCCCAACAGGAAGCCGCCGTGCGCGATGGCGCCGGCGGCTTTCTACTATGTTGACTTCGCGCGCCAATCGCGGTTGCATAGTGGCTCGACACGCGCGCGTGTCGAACGGCACCGAGTACTCGCAAACAAAAAAATCCAACGGGAGGGCGCGGCCTGTCGCGGCAACGGTGGGGTATTCGGTCCTTCGTGATTCATTTGCAACGAGGAGGAACCATGCTACCCGTCTGTCGCTGGCTCGTGCTTGCCACGCTCGGCGCTCCCGTCGCCGTCGCCGCTGCCGGAGGGAATGCCGGTTATGTCGACCGGCTCGAGATCACCGCTACCTACGATGCCTATGGCGGCGCATCGTTTGGCGATGTCGGCCAATACACGGTGATTGCCGGCATCGTCCACGGCAAGCTCGATCCGACCGATCCCGCCAACGCCGGTATCGTCGACATCACGCTCGCGCCGCGCGATGCAAGCGGAATGGTCGACTACAGCACCGATTTCGTCATCCTGCGTCCGAAGAGCGTCGACAACGCGAAGCGCGTGCTCTTCTATGATGTCGTGAACCGCGGCAACAAGCTCGCGGCCGGCACGTTCAATGGTGCAGGCTCGAATCTCGCGACCGGACAGCCTGGCAACGGACTGCTGCTTCGGCTCGGCTACACGATGGTGTGGAGCGGATGGCAGGGCAACGTCGCGCAGACCGGTCATGGCGACACCGGCACGGTCGGGACGGATTTCCCCGTCGCGACCAATCCCGACGGCTCGTCGATCACCGGCAGCAATCGCGACGAGATCATTCCCGATTACATGGGCGTCTCACCCGACGCGAACGGCAATCTGCTCGTGAGCCTCAGCTATCCGGCGGCAAGTCTCGACAAGTCGCAGGTGCTTTTCAATTGGCGGCCGACGTGGAAGACGCCCGCGGGCATGACGTTCAATTCACCGTCCACGCCGATCGCATCGTCCGACTGGTCGTTCGTCAACAACGGCACGCAGATCCAGTTCAAGATGCCGGCAGGATCGGATCTCGGAACGATCTTCACGTTCGTCTACCAGGCGAAGGATCCGACGGTGATGGGCATCGGCTTCGCCGCCGTTCGCGACCTCATCACTTTCCTCAAGTTCGATCAGCACGATGCGCAAGGCAACCCGAATCCGCTGAATGACTTCCAGCACGCGCCCTGTCTGAACGGCGGCCACGGCAAGTGCCATGGCGGCGGCGATTCGAACTTCGAGGTCGCCGTGATGGAGGGCATCTCGCAGTCGGGCCGCTTCACGCGCGATTTCCTGTGGCGCGGTTTCAACGACGATACGCGCGGCCACGCGGTTTTCAACGGCATGTTCCCGATCATTCCCGGATCGCGGAAGACGTATACGGACTTTCGCTTCTCGCAACCCGGCCGCTGGTCCAAGGAGCACGAGGATCACTGGCAACCGGGCGACCAGTTTCCGTTTGCCTATAACGTGATTCGCGATCCGCTGACCGGCGTGACGGACGGGATCATGAAGAAGTGCCTCGCGACCAGCACGTGCCCGAAGATCGTCCAGCTCGACGGCGGCTTCGAGGAATGGGGCGCACGCGATTCGCTCGTGTCGACCGATGGCGCCGGGCACGACCTGGTGATTCCCGACAACGTGCGGCTTTACGTCGTCCCGGACGCGAATCACGGTGGCGGCGCCGGCGTCGCGGCGATCGCGACGAATCCGGTGTGCGTGTACAAGACGAGCGCCGTCGTCGAGAGCACGTTCGATCGCGCGCTCGCTCCCGTGCTGGTCGACTGGGTGGGCAAAGGCATCATGCCGCCGCCGTCGCAGTGGCCATCGGTGAACGCGGGAACGCTTGCCCTGCCAACCGATCAGAACGCCGTGGGCTTCCCTGACCTGACGTCGATCGGCGTTCCGTATGGGGGCGGTATCTACAACGAGATCTCGGTGACCGACTACAGCAATGCGGTCCCCGTTGCCGATGTCTCGCGCAAGTACACGGTGCTGGTGCCCAAGACCGACGCCGACGGCAACGACATCGCGGGAATTCGCGCGCCGGAAATCGTCGCGCCGCTCGCGACGTACATGGGGTGGAACTTCCGTACGACGAACCATACGCCCGGCGAAGGTTGCATCTCGTCGGGGTCGACGATTCCGTTCGCCAAGACGGCCGGCGATCGTGTGGCATCAGGCGACCCGCGGCCTTCGCTCGCCGAGCGCTACAGCAGCAAGGCGGACTACGTGAGCAAGGTGCAGGCAGCCGCGCAGGCGCTCGCCGATCAGCGGCTGCTGCTGCAGGAGGACGTCGCGACCTACGTACAGTCGGCGCAGGCGCAAACGCTCCTTCAATAGCGGTGAGTGCGCGGTGCCTCGGTTTTGGCCGGGGCATCGCGCTGCCCGGTTGAATCGGCCGATGTAGCGCGTTTTGCCTCCATAGCGTTAGCCGGCCCTTGTAATTACAATGGCCGGCGCGCGAATTCGGTCATCCGAAGCGCAAGACGAATCGGTCAGGGGAAGCTTGCATGGCCGATCGATGAACGAACCTCGGGAGGAAGGCACGATGAAACCAATCCGATTCATCCTCGGCACGCTGGCGATCGCGCTTGCGAGCGGATCGCTTGTCGCGGCGCCGCTGGTGCTTCGCGCATCGCATCAGTTTCCCGGCGGCAAGGGCGACGTGCGCGACGACATGGTGCAGATGATCGCGCGCGACGTGAAGGCGGCCAACGTCGGCGTCGAGATCCAGGTCTACCCCGGTGCGTCGTTGTTCAAGCCCGAGCAGCAGTGGAACGCCATGGTGAACGGCCAGCTCGACATGACGCTCTTCCCGCTCGATTACGCGAGCGGGCAGGTACGCGCATTCAGCGCGACGCTGATGCCCGGCCTCGTTCGAAGCTACGATCGCGCGAAGCGCTTGAATGATTCGCAGTTCATGAAGGACATTCGCGCGCACATCGAGCAGGCCGGCGTCATCGTGCTGTCCGACGCGTGGTTCGGTGGCGGCATGGTATCGAAAAGGAACTGCATTCTCGAGCCCGGGGACGTGAAGGGCCTCAAGATGCGTGCAGCCGGCCCCACGTTCGCACAGATGTGGCAATCGGCGGGTGCGTCGATCGTATCGATCCCTTCGAACGAGATCTACAACGCATTCCAGACGGGCGTCGCCGATGCGACCGACACCAGCATGGGGAGCTTCCTGTCGTTTCGTCTTTACGAACAGGCGAAATGCATGACGGCGCCCGGCGAGAACGCCATCTGGTTCATGTACGAGCCGGTGCTCATGTCGAAAAAGACGTTCGCCAAGCTCGACAAGAAGCAGCAGGACGCCGTAATCGCGGCGGGGAAGAAGGCGCAGCAGTACTACGAGGGCAAGGCCGAAGCCGTCGACGCGCAGACGATCAAGGCGTACAAGGACCACGGCGTCGAGGTGAAGTCGCTCTCGGACAAGGAATTCAACGACTGGCTCGAGGTCGCGAAGAAGAGCTCGTATGTCGAGTTCGCGAAAGACGTTCCGGACGGCAAGAAGCTGATCGACGAGGCATTGAGCGTCAAGTAACGCTTCCTTGATCATAAGCGCGCCGTCGACGGATTCGCTTTCATCCGGCGCGCTTTCCGCCATGGAACGCTTCGCTCGCGGCATCCGGCTCGTCTCGCGGCTGTGCGGCTATTTCGCCGCGGCGCTGATCGCGATCGGGGTCGCCGTGGTTTGCGAGATGGTGTTCGTGCGTTTCGTGCTGAACGAGAACACGATCTGGCAGACGGATTTCGTCACGTACAGCCTCGTCGCCGCGACGTTCATCGGCAGCCCGTACGTATTGATGCTGCGCGGGCATGTGAACGTCGACGTGCTGCCGCTCCATCTGCGTCCGCGACGCCGCTACTGGCTGGCGATCTTCTCGATGCTCGCAGCCATCGCGTTCTGCGTCATCCTCGCGATCCTGACGACGCAGTACTGGCTCGAGGCGTGGCGCCAGCACTGGCTTTCCAACACGATGTGGCGCGTGCGGCTGTGGATTCCGTACGCGTCCATGCCGATCGGGCTGTGGGTGCTGACGTTGCAGTATGCGGCCGAGTTCCACGCGCTCGTGACGCGACGCGCGCCGCCGTTTGGAATCGTGGATCATGCGCAGCACGGCGCAGAAGGCGATTCACGGGAATTGGTCGCCTCGCCGCCTGAGCTTGACGAGGCGGCGCGCGTGGGCGGGGGCGGATCGTGAGAGCTGCGTCGTTCGCGCGGCCGGGCCAATGACCGCCTCGACCCAAGGCATCATCGTCCTCGTCGTCACGCTGCTCGTGCTGCTTTCGGGCGCGCCTGTCGCGTTCGGCCTCGGGCTTTTGTCGATCATCTTCATCGCGATCTTCCAGGGCCTGGATGCACTGCACGTCGTCGCCGAGACATTCTTCTCGGGGCTCAACGACTTCACGCTTGTCTCGATTCCGATGTTCGTCATGATGGGCGCCGCAATCGGTTCGTCGCCCGCGGGCAAGGATCTGTACGAAGCGCTCGACCGCTGGCTCTATCGATTGCCGGGCGGCCTGGTGCTCGCGAATCTCGGGGCCTGCGCGATCTTCGCCGCGTTGACCGGTTCGTCGCCCGCGTGCTGCGCGGCGATCGGGAAGATGGGCATTCCGGAGATGCGACGGCGCGGTTATCCGTCCGACATCGCGACCGGATCGATCTGCGCGGGCGGCACGCTCGGCATCCTCATTCCGCCGTCGATCACGCTGATCCTTTATGGCATCGCCACCGAGACGTCGATCGGTCGGCTTTTCATCGCCGGCGTTCTGCCCGGGCTGATGCTGACCGGGCTCTTCATGCTGTGGACGCTGTTCATCGTATGGAAGCGTGGATTCCGCGCACACGCGCCTAACTTCCGCTACTCGTGGAAAGAGAAGTTCGCGTCGATCCCGAAGATCGCGCCGTTCATCGTCATCATCATCGCGGTGATGTACGCGCTCTACGGCGGCGTCGCGACGCCGTCGGAAGCGGCCGGCGTCGGTGCGGCGCTGTGCGTGCTGCTCGCGATCGTCATCTACCGGATGTGGGGCGCGGGCGAATGGTGGACGATTCTGCGCGACACGACGCGCGAGTCGGTGATGATCCTGATGATCATCGCCGCTGCGGCGGTATTCGGCTACATGCTGACGTCGCTTTACCTGACGCAGACGCTCGCCCAGGCGATCGCCGATATGCACGTCAATCGCTGGGTGCTGATGGCGCTCATCAACGTGTTCCTGCTCGTCTGCGGGTTCTTCATTCCACCGGCGGCGATCATTCTGATGACGTCGCCGATCATCTACCCGATCATCAAGGCCGCAGGCTTCGACCCCGTGTGGTTCGGCGTGATCCTGACGATCAACATGGAGATCGGGCTCATCCATCCGCCGGTCGGCCTCAACATCTACATCGTGAGCTCCATCGCGCCCGACGTGCCGGTCACGCGTGTGATGTGGGGCACGATTCCCTATGTGCTTTGCATGGTGCTCGCGATCGTGATCCTGTGCGCGGTTCCCGAGATTGCGACGTGGCTGCCCAACACGATGATGGGCGCGCAGCACTGAGCGTGTCGACCGCGCACGGTATAATCGCGCTGCGACGCGATTTGCCTTGTCATGCATCGCCTTCAATGGTGGCGGTAGCTCAACGGTAGAGTCCTGGATTGTGATTCCAGTCGTTGTGGGTTCGATTCCCATCCGCCACCCCAACATTTCAACAGCTTACCTCACGAAACTCCGGTCGTTGTGGTGGAAATTGTGACGCTGGCTTACGCCTGCGCCACGGACAGCAACCGATCCACCGACACAACGCGGTCGATGATCCCGGCCGCTGGCACCAGATGCTTGACCCGCAGGTGCCCGTAGCGCCGCGCCATCGCCGGGGTAAGCCAACCCCCCAACTCCATCAACTCACGCTCACTGGCGCCGTTCTGGGCCATGTACGAGGCCCATGTGTGGCGCAGCCCGTGGAAGGTAAAGCCCTCCAACCCGGCCCGCTTGAGCGCCTTGTACCAAGCCGTGTTCGACGCCGCCCTGATGGGCTTGCCCTTGAACACGAAAACATGCTCCGGGTGCGCGCCCACCTGCCGCTCGATCACAGCGTAGGCCAAGTCGTTCAGGGGGACGACGATCGGCCGGCCGTTCTTCATCAGCGCGCCGGGGATCGTCACCGTCCGTTCCGCGAGGTTGACCCACTTCCACTGCATCCCAACCACCTTCGACATGCGCAGCCCGGTTGCCACCGCGCACGCTGCGATGCTCCGCAGGTGCTCGGGTAACTCCTTCAACAGCCGCAACAGTTCGTCGGGTTCTAGGAACCGCTCGCGCGCCTCTTCCTTGTGGTGCTCGATAAACAGCAGGTGGTGCGCGTCCAGCCATTTCCACTTAGTCACCGCCCGGCGCATGATCGCGCAGATCAACGCATAGAACCTGTTGCGCGTCGACCCCTTGCGGTCGGCAAGGTGCTTCTCCACGATCTCAACGATCAGGTCAGACGTGATCTCGGTCAACGGCTTACCTTTGAGGTGCGTGGTGAACCACGCGATCTTCCGGCAGTCGTTGTCGTGATCCTTCTTATCCGCCTTCTCACGAAGCCATCGCACAGCGGCGTCCTCCCATGTGTGAGAGGGTGGAGCGTCCAGCTTCTCCTCCCGCCATGCCCTCGCCTTCAATGAGTCGTGGAGTTCCTGCGCCTGCTTGCGATCCCGCGTTCCAGTAGAAACGCGAGTTCGCTTTCCGTTGACCTTGAAGTCAACCCACCAGATTTCACCGCGCTTGAAGAGAGACATCTCTGCTCCTTGTCTGCGCGGGGCACTTCACACTCCACGTCGGCATTGTCACTCCGCTTCCGTTGTCTGTCACTCACGAACTGCTGAACGTCCTCGTGCGTGAACCGCCACTTTCGCCTGACCTTCACGCCCCGAAGCTCGCCGCTGCGCGCCATCACCTTCACGGACTCTGCGTTGATTCCGAGCAGCCTCCCGACATCCCAAGCGTTGAGCAGCGGTTGCATCACGATCCCTTCGTCAGTCTTTCGAGGGCCTGCTTCACTTCGACGTGCAGTGGCCGTTGGTCGTCCTTGTCAATGAGTGCCTCGAACAGCTTGAACGTATCGAGCGCAAGCGGAACCGCGAATCGCTCGGGGAGAAGGGACCATGCTTTGGCAACGAGGCGCGCCTCGCGCGAGAGGCCGTCGTCATCGTTCACCTCGTTTGATTCGCTAGGCTCGCCGAAGTAGAGATACGCGGGAGAAACGCCGAAGTATCGGGCGATGTCTTGCAGGTTTTCAGCGGTGATTCCGCCACCGTTCATCCATTTGTGAAGGCCTTGCGCCGTCACATTTAGCCCCGCCGCTTGCATCTTGCGGGCAAGCTCGTGATACGACTCGCTCCCCTTGAGCCGCATGAGCCGTTCAGCGAACGTCTCGCCGGTTGCCCGGCGCGCCGTCTCTAGCGCCCTCTTACTCGTCCAGCCTCGCATCGCGTCCTCTCCGAGTTCCGAAAGTGAATTTGATCGAGTATCTCATAATGGGTGATCTACGTCAACCAGCAGGTGACAAACGGCAGCAGCCATGAACAACAGTCGCGCGCGACTGTTGACTGTTGAACCGCTCGCCATTGGCCATTGCATTGACGGAGATACCCGCGCGGGAAACGATCGATTGGTTGGAGCGCTATCAAGCTACGATTGACATATGTATCCCAAGAAGTTACAATGCGCTTGCATGGCAACCGAATCGGAGGTGGAGATGAGTGAGAAAGCGGAAGTAGTGACGTCGCCGGTATCGGCCTCGTCTGTGTTCGTTTACAGCGTT
>DATFCW010000126.1:0-9737 GCA_035252665.1 Casimicrobiaceae bacterium
TTGCTCGCGGCCGCCGCACGCAACGACCACGTCGCCTACGAGCTGATCAACGGCTGGTCGTTCTCGGCCGAAGGCCAGCTCGGCGGCAATCGGCTGCCTGGCGTGTGGATGCTCGGCAACGCGATGCGGCTGATGGAGCGCGCGCGCGCAGGGGTTTTGTCGATCGATCTCGTCGCCTGCAACGTCTACCAGAACGGCGTCGCGTCGGCGGCGAACGTGCGCTGTCCGACGCTCGTCGTCACCGGCGAGCGCGACATCATGGCGCCCCCGCGCAATGCGAAGGCGCTGATCGGTGCACTGGCGGATGCTCGAAGCGTTTCATTGCCAAAGACCGGTCATTCGATGATGACCGAACGACCCGATGAGGTGCTGGACGCGTTGCGCGCGTTTCTGCGATAGCGGTGGTGCTATGAACGCGTCGTTCGCGTCGCCGTCGGTTCCCGGGTTTCCGCATAGCCGTCGTCGGTAAAAAAAAGGACTTGCGCTATGTGCAGCAACGCGCGACAGTCGGTCAGCGCGGCGCGCTGGCATCGCGCAGATTCTTTGACATTCGATCAACAACGAGGAAACATCATGAAGCCAACAAAAATCGCTATTGGCGCCTCCGGGCTGCTCATGCTCGCGCTCGGTGCGTCGCCTTCGTTTGCGGCGCCGCCCGAGGGCAATACATGCTCGGGCGGTGTGCTGGCACCGGGCGTGTACAACGGACTCACCGTTACCGGCGACTGCGTGGTCAACGGTGACGTGACGATCAATGGCAATGTGGCAATCAAGCCCAATGCGTACCTCGACGCCGCGTATTTCGGGACGCGACTCGTCGTCAACGGCAACATCCACGTCGGACAGGACGCGACGCTGGGCCTCGGTTGCAGCTTCGGCTATCACGATTGCGGCTTCGATCCCACCCCGTGGCTCGGCGCCGTCACGGTGAACGGGAACGTCGTCGCGACCCAGGCGCTGACGATGTATCTCGACTTCACCACGATTCACGGCAATGTCGTCGCGAATGGCGGCGGCGACATTTCGCGTGTCGATCCGAACGGCCTCGTCTTTCCGATCAAGGACAACGTGATCGACGGCAACGTCATGGTGCACGGCTGGCAGGGCGCATGGTTCGGCATCATCCGCAATACGATCGGCGGCAACGTGACGGTGATCGGCACGACGGGAACGCGCCTGGGCGACGAAGGCACGCCCGACTCGACCGAGATCGTGACTAATACGATCGCCGGAAATCTCGTCTGTATGCACAACTCGCCACCCGCGCAGATCGGCGACAGCGGCGGGACGGTGAATGCCGTCGGCGGGAACAAGATCGGCGAGTGCGCCGGGTTGTAACGCGGATTGCGCTGAACTTTTCAAAACGACGAGGGCTCGGGCCGTCCGAGCTCTCGCGTTGCTGGTCCCGACGAAGCGGCCGCCTCACGCCCTGCACTTGATCGAGCATCCGATCGCGGGCGCCTGCTTGATCGGCGGTTTCCGACCTTGACCGTTTTCCTCAACCGAACGGATCGAGGATCTCTACGCCCGTCTTGCGGAAATCGCGAACGTTTCGGGTGACAACGACAAAGTCGTGAAGAAGCGCGGTCGCGGCGATCAAGCTGTCCTTGATCGGTAGCGACTCGCCCGATCGACGCAGTTTGGCGAGAAGCTTCGCCCACCGAAGGCCGGTTGATGCATCCCAATCGACGCACGCGATCATTGCAATGCCTTCGCTGAACCAGCTCTCCAGACGGCGGCGTCGCCTGCCGGCAGGCATGATATCGATGCCGAAGCGGATTTCTCCAAGGATGATCGGATCAACCACAAGTTCAGCCTCGTTTCCGCGCAACCACTCGACGACTTTGGGATCCGGTGCAGGCTTGGTGGCCTCGCTCAACACATTGGCATCGACGAGATACGTCACAGCGTGTCGGTGGATTCCGAGTCGATCGGGGTGAAGTAACCCTTCTCCGGACAGGCCGTCAGCCAGTCGATGAGACCCTCGTTCGGGTGCGCCCGCCGCCGCACGAGCCTGTAGTCACCTCGGCCAATGCGCTCGACATCGAATTCCTGGCCCGCCTCGACGCGATCCTGTCGCCGAATGTCAGCGGGCAATACGATCTGCCCCTTGCTGGAAACGGTGGTCCTCGACATCGTAGTAAGACAACATCTTACTTTTGCGTCATCAAGCGGTCGGTCAGCTCTCCGCCCTCCACTTGATCGAGCAACCGATCGCCGGCGTCTGCTCGACCGGCGCATGGCCGGTGCGCGCGACCTGCGCCATCGCCTCGTAGAGCTCGCGTCGCGCATTCGGATCGGGCGAGCGACCGGAAGCGTCGAGCCGTCCGCGATACGCGAGCGTGAGATTCGCGTCGAAGCCGAAGAACTCCGGCGTGCACACGGCATCGTAGGCGCGCGCGACGTCCTGCGATTCGTCGACGACGTAGGGAAAGTTGAAGCCGTGCTCGGCGGCGAAGCGCTTCATGTTGTCGAACGAGTCGTCGGGATAGCGCGTCGCGTCGTTGCTCATGATCGCGATGCTGCCGATGCCGAGCGCGGCGAGCGCATTGGTGTCGCGGACGATCTTGGCGGCGACGGCGCGCACGTACGGGCAGTGATTCGCGAGGAACATCACGAGCAACCCCTTCGGCCCGCGCGCCGAGTCGAGCGTGTGCCGGTGGCCGTCGATGCCCGGAAGGTCGAAATACGCGGCGGGCCAGCCGAGCGTGACCGGACTGGCGGATGGAGTCGGCATGGCGTCTCCTTCGAAGTGCGATGCATGCGCGTGGGAGAATCGTAGCATCGCCACAATTCCGTCGTTGGTCGATGCCGCCACACATCTTCGTCGGTGACGACGTTCATTCGCTGTCCCCGCATAGCGAGTATCGTCTGTCGGCGAACGCCGCACGGCATGTCGCGCTCGCGCTGCGCATGCGCGCCGGCGACGCATTGACGTTGTTCACGGGAAGCGGCGGCGAATTTGTCGGAGCAATCGAGCGCATCGACGCCCACGACGTGATCGTTCGCATCGATCGGCACGACCCGGTCGAGCGCGAAAGCGCGCATCCGGTGACGCTCGTGCAATCGCTGATCGCGGCCGAGATGATCGACTTCGTCGTGCGCAAGGCCGTCGAGCTAGGCGCGGTTGCGATCGTGCCGATCGTCGCCGGGCGCAGCCAGGCAATTCCCGCCGAGCGAGCCGTCAAGCGCATCGCGCACTGGCGCCAGATCGCGATTTCCGCCTGCGAGCAGTGTGGTCGCAATCGCGTGCCCGACATTCGCGACATCGTGACGTTCGGCGATTGGCTCGCGTCGTGTTCGCCAGCGACCACGGCGATCCTCGATAGGGATGCACCGCGATCGCTCGCGGCGTTCGCGCGCGAATCGCCACCGGACGCGATCGTCGTCGGTCCGGAAGGCGGATTCACGCATGAAGAAGTGCGAAGCGCGACCACGCGAGGCGCAACGCGGGTTCGCCTCGCCAATCGCGTGCTGCGATCGGAAACGGCCGCGATCGCGGCGCTCGCGACGCTCGAAGCGATCGCCGGTTATCGGCTCAACACGTAGCGCCGCACGCGACCGAACGGAAGCGCGGTCACCGCGAGTCCGGCAAGGATCAGCGCCATGCCGCAAAGACGCGTCGGCGTGAACATCTCGCCGAACACCATCTTCGAGGCCACGATGCCCGAGCACGGTGCGATCAACGCGAACGGCGCAACGACGGCCGTCGAATGGCGCTGCAGCAGACGACCCCAGATCGCGTAGGCGACGATCGTCGCGACCGCCCCGAGATACACCGCCGCGCCGAGACCGAGCGCGGATGCGTGCGCAACGGCGTGCAACAGCGAGGGATCGCGGTCGACCAGGATCGAAAGCGCAAGCGCAGGCACGGGCGGGACGAGACTGCACCAGACGACGAGCGCGAGCATCGGCACGCCCGGATGGCGCTTGACGATCACGTTGCCGATCGCCCAGCTCATCGCCGCGCCGAGCGCCAGACCGAGCGCCAGCGGCGGCAGGTTGCCGCCGATCGTCGCTGCGATGAACACGAGACCCGCGAACGCGGTCGCCATGCCGAGACATTCCTTGCGCGTCGGAATGTCATGCAGGAAAACCGCGGCGAGCAGCACGGTGAAGAAGGCCTGCATCTGCTGCGTCACCGATGCAAGGCCCGGCGGCATGCCGGCGGCGAACGCGAAGAACAGCAGCAGGAACTGACCGGCGAAGATCGTCGCCCCGGTCAGGAGCAGCGTGCGCCATGGCAGGCGCGGACGCGGGACGAAAAGCACCGGCAGACACGCGATCAGGAAGCGGATCAGCGTGAGTTGCGCCGGTGAGAAGTCGTCGAGCGCGATCCGCGATGCAACGAAGCTCAGGCCCCAGATCACCGAGACCATGCCCGCGAGCAGCATGTCGCGGAAATTCATGTCGAGTTCGCGTTACGAGCTCGCTGGCGGCCGATCTCCCGCGACGAGGATGCTGCAATGCACGCGCTCGACGAGCATCGCGTCGACCGATCCGCGCCACCAGCGCAGCGCAAACCGCTTGCTTCGCCGGTGCCCGACGATGACGAGATCGATGCCGAGCGCATCGACCATTCGCGAGATCACGTCGACCGGCTCGCCATCCTGCAGGTGCGTCGTCACCGAGAAGCCGCGCGCGGTCAACCGCGCCGCCGCTTCATCGAGGTCCGCCTGCATCCGCGAGCGATCGATCGCGAGCGCCGGCTCCGGCACGAATTCGCCGGCGAGCAGATACGGCGACGGATCGTGCAGCACGCAGACGAGATGGATCTCGCGGCCCGAGACCTGCATCAGATGCGAGCACTCGTCGACCGCGAGCCGACTCTCCGGCGAGCCGTCGAACGCGACCATGATTTTCCGGTACATGGCAATCTCCCCCGTTTCGCTAGCCGGTCGAGCGCCGGCGCCGCGGAAGGCGCTAGGGTAACGAGCGGCGGGCGGGGAGGGAAGGCCCGGCGCAAAGACCGAGCGCGATCGCGGCAGCGGCATCCCACGGGTCGTCCTCGCCGATGCCCTTCGCGAGCGCGTCGAGCTTCGCGAGCGAGGCGATCAGCGGCAAGGTCCGCGACGCGTCCACGCGCCGCGTCGCGCGCTCGAGCGCCGGTTGGCGCTTTCCCCATACGCGCACGTTGCGGATCGCCGTCGAAAGCGCTTGCCCGTGCGCCATCGCTTCCTGCAACGCGGCAAGCGCGTGCAGGTCCTCGCCCAACTGCCATCCGACGAGCGTGATCGGCTCGCCTTCGCTTTGCAGCGTATCGAGAATGCGAAGCGCGCGCGCGGCGTCGCCGTTAAGCCAGGCGCACGACAGCTCCTGAATGTCGTAGCGCGCGACGTCGGCGACCGCGCGCTCGACCGCGTCGTGATCGAGCTCGCCGGCGGGCAGCAGCAGCGCGAGCTTCTCGATCTCCTGGCGCGCGGCGAGCAGGTTTCCCTCGCAACGATCGGCGAGAAACGCAAGCGTCTCGCTCGAGACGCGCTGGCGGTTGCGCGACAGGCGCTCGGTGATCCACGCCGGAAGCGCAGCACGATCGAGCGGCGCAACGCCGATCGCGACGCCGCATTCGGCAAGCGCGGTGAACCACGCCGATGACTGCGTCGCGCGATCGACGCGCGGCAGCGAGACGAGTGTCACGTTATCGTCGGGCAGATTGCGCGCATGCCGTTCCAGCGCCGCGGCGCCTTCGGTGCCGGGCTTGCCCGAAGGAATCCGCACGTCAATCAGTTTCCGCTGCGCGAACAGGCCGAGGTTGGCGTTCGCCGCGACGAACGCATCCCATTTGAAGTGCTGCTCGACGATGAACATCTCGCGCTCGTCGCAGCCCGCGCGTCGCGCCGCCGCGCGGATCGCATCCGCGGCCTCGATCGCGAAGAGCGGCTCGTCGCCGTGAACGACGTAGAGCGGCGCAAGCGTGCGCGCAAGATGCGCGTCGAGATCGCGGGGACGCAACTGCATGGAAGAAGTTGGACGTGCGACCGCGCTACGCGGGTTTCTTCGCCGCCTGGAGCCTGCGGATCAACTGCTGCACCGCGTCGGTCTGCATCTCCTTCAGCAGCCGCTCTTCCTGCGCGCCACGCGCGAGCACCTCGCTCTGGCTGAACGTGTAACTGCGCCGAAGCTGGATGTCGCCCGCAGGCAGCCAGTCCCTTCCATCGGCGTCGTGCAGGCGGAAGCTCACCCGCTTGACGAGCAGGTACTCCTCGACGGCGCCCGCGCCCGAAAGCGACAGCACTTCCTTGTCGTCGGAAATCGTCGGGATGTCGAGGATCACCTGCGCCTGCTTCGCATCGGTGACGACTTTTGCGCTGCCCGTGGCGTCGAGCGCGCGTCGCATCTCGGCGGCCATCGAAGGCGCGCTCGGCGCATTGACGTAGATCGTGCTGAACGTGTACTTCGCCTCGCCGCGCAGGTGGAAGCCGCAGCCGGCGACGGCCAGCGCAACGAGCGGGAAGAACAGCAATGCGCGCCGAGTGGCGCCGCGCCTTATCGCGGCCCTCCTCATGCCCATGGCCCCCGAATCCTGACGCCTAGACGACCACATTCACCAACCGCCCGGGCACCACAACGACCTTGCGCACTGGCGCACCACCGCCATGTCGCGCGACCTCGGGCGCGTCCTTGGCGGCCGCTTCGATGGCGCCGCGATCCGCGCTTGCGGGTACGACAAGCTTGCCGCGAAGCTTGCCGTTGACCTGCAGCACGAGCTCGATCTCGTCGCGCGCGAGCGCCTTGTCGTCGACCGTCGGCCATGGCGCATCGACGAGATCGCCGTATTGATCGACAAAGCCTAGATGGCGCCACAGCACCCAGGCCGTGTGCGGAACGACGGGGTAGAGGACGCGAAGCACGATCGACAAACCTTCGCGTGCGAGCGCCGCAGCGTCGTCGCCATGGGCCGGAGCATCCTCGAGCGTGTTCAGCATCTTCATGCCGGCCGATACGACCGTGTTGTACTGGATGCGTTCGTAGTCGTAGTTCGCTTGCGAAAGCGCAAGATGGATTTCGCGGCGGCCGTTGCGCACTTCCTCGGACGCCTTTCGCCAATCGAAACCTTCCCGCGTCGCCGCGACGATGTCGCGCTTGGCCTGCGCATGATTCCAGAGCCGCCGAAGGAAGCGATGCGCGCCTTCGACACCGGTGTCCGACCATTCGATCGTCTGCTCGGGTGGGCTCGCGAACATCACGAAGAGGCGCGCCGCGTCGGCGCCGTAGCGCTCGATCATGTCCTGCGGATCGACGCCGTTGAGCTTCGACTTCGACATCGTGCCCAAACCGCCGTATTCGACCGGCTGCCCGTCGAGCTTCGACACGCCGCCGGCGATCGCGCCTTGGTCGTTTCGCACGATCTCGACGTCCGATGGCGGGATGTAGTCGATACCACCCTTGTCGTTGCGACGGAAGAACGCATGCGCGAGCACCATTCCCTGTGTCAGCAGGCGCGTGAACGGCTCGTCGTAGGCGACCATGTCGAAGTCGCGCATCACCTTCGTCCAGAAGCGCGCGTAGAGCAGATGAAGGATCGCGTGCGTGATGCCGCCGATGTACTGGTCCATCGGCATCCAGTAGCGGTCGCGCGCGTCGATCATCGCGGCCGCACCCGGTGACGTGTAGCGCATGAAGTACCACGACGAGTCGACGAACGTGTCCATCGTGTCGGTCTCACGCCGCGCGGGCGCGTTGCAGCGCGGACACGGAACATTCAAGAAGTCCTCGCGCTTGTTCAGCGGATTGCCGGTGCCATCTGGGACGCAGTCCTCGGGTAGCACGACCGGCAGGTCTTCCTCGGGGACGGGGACTTCGCCGCAACTTTCGCAATGGATGATCGGGATCGGCGTTCCCCAGTAGCGCTGGCGCGAGATCCCCCAGTCGCGAAGGCGCCACGTCGTGCGCTTCTCGCCGAGACCCTTTTTCGCGAGATCCTGCGCGATCGCGTCGACGGCGGCGCCATACGCGAGTCCGTCGTATTTGCCCGAGTTGACGCACACGCCGATCGTCTTGTCGTCGTACCACGATTGCCAATGGTCCGCGGTGAACTTTGGCAGCGACGAGCCCTCGGCAGGCGCGACCACCTGTCGTATCGGCAGGTCGTATTTCTTCGCGAACGCGAAGTCGCGCTCGTCGTGCGCGGGCACGCCCATCACGGCGCCTTCGCCGTAGCCCATCAGCACGTAGTTGCCGACCCAGACATCGACCGGCGCGCCGGTCAGCGGATGCGTGACCGAGAGGCCGGTGCGCATACCCTTCTTTTCCATCGTTGCGAGGTCGGCCTCCATCACGCTGCCGTGCTTGCATTCGTCGATGAATTGCGCGAGCGCGGGATTGCTTCGCGCGGCATGCGTTGCGAGCGGGTGCTCGGCGGCGACGGCGCAGAACGTGACGCCCATGATCGTGTCGGCACGCGTCGTGAAAACGTACAGCCGGCCATCGCCGATCAACGCGCCGGAATCGTCGCGGATGTCGTGCGTGAAGGCGAAGCGCACGCCGTCGCTGCGGCCGATCCAGTTCGCCTGCATCGTCTTGACACGCTCCGGCCATCCCGGCATGCGGTCGAGCTCGTCGAGCAACTCCTGCGCATATTCGGTGATGCGCAGGTAGTACATCGGAATCTCGCGCTTCTCGACGGGCGCGCCTGAGCGCCAGCCGCGTCCATCGATCACCTGCTCGTTGGCGAGCACCGTCTGGTCGACCGGGTCCCAGTTGACGACGCCGTTCTTCCGATACGCGATGCCCGCCTCGCGCATGCGCAGGAAGAACCACTGGTTCCAGCGGTAATATTCGGGATCGCACGTGGCGAACTCGCGCGACCAGTCGATCGCGAAGCCCATCGCCTGCAACTGCTTCTTCATGTACGCGATGTTGTCGTAGGTCCATTTCGCGGGCGCTTCGCCGCTCTTCATCGCGGCGTTCTCGGCGGGCAGGCCGAACGCGTCCCAGGCCATGGGCATCAGGACGTTGTAGCCGCGCATACGAAGATGGCGGTACATCACGTCGTTGATCGTGTAGTTGCGCACGTGCCCCATGTGCAGCTTGCCGGACGGGTAGGGCAGCATCGAGACGCAGTAGTACTTGCCGCGGCGAAAGCGGGGATCGTTCTCGACCGCCCGATAGACGTCGGCCTCCTTCCAGGCGGCCTGGGCGGTGCGTTCGATGTCGGCGGGCGCAAACGGCTGGGTCATCTCGGGAATGCGCGGCGCGTTCGCGCTGTTGATGCGTAAGTATTTGATTATACCGGCGACGAATGCTCGAGCCGTCGGTGGCACAATGATCGAAATCGGTGCCAGAGATCAATTAAAAATGCATCTCTGGCACTAATTCGAAATACATCTCTGGCACCAATTAAAAATGCATCTCTGGCACCCATTTCGGCTGCTGATGGTCGCGCTTCTCGGCGCGATGGTTGGTGTCGAATCGGCGCACGCCGCGGAGGTGCGGACCGGACACGTCACCGCCGAGCTCGTCGCCGATCAGACCGCGCTGATGCCCGGCACGACGACGACACTCGCGCTTCGGCTGGCGATCGATCCCGGCTGGCACACCTACTGGCGAAACCCGGGCGAATCGGGGTTGCCGACGACGCTCCAGTGGCGGTTGCCGCCAGGCTATCGGGCTGGCGACATCGAATGGCCTGCGCCACGCGCGCTGCCGGCGGGACCGCTGATGAATTACGGCTACGAGGGCGAAGTGCTGCATCTCGTGCCGCTGACGGTGCCTGCCGATGCGATTCCGGGCACATC
>DATFCW010000127.1:0-2722 GCA_035252665.1 Casimicrobiaceae bacterium
GACCCCGGGCGCAACGTCGTCGTCGTCGGCGCCCAATGGGGCGATGAAGGCAAGGGTAAGGTCGTCGACTGGCTGACGCAGAGCGCGCAGGGCGTCGTGCGCTTCCAAGGGGGGCACAACGCCGGGCACACGCTCGTCATCGGCGGGCGCAAGACGGTGCTGCGGCTCATTCCGTCCGGTGTTCTGCGCAAAGGCGTGGCGATCCTGATCGGCAACGGCGTCGTGCTGTCGCCTTCCGCACTGATGCAGGAGATCGACGAGCTCGAGCGCGCCGGCGTCGACGTGCGCTCCCGCCTGACGATCTCGCCCGCATGTCCGCTCGTGCTGCCGATCCATGTCGCGCTCGATCAGGCCCGCGAGGCATCGCTCGGCGACACGCTGAAGATCGGCACGACCGGGCGCGGCATCGGACCGGCGTACGAGGACAAGGTCGCGCGGCGCGCGCTTCGCGTGCAGGACCTCCTCGAGCCCGCGCGCTTTTCCGAGAAGCTCGCGCATCTGCTCGACCTGCACAACTTCACGCTCGTGCATTACCACAACTGCGCGCCCATTGATTTCGCGAAGACGCGCGACGAAACGCTATCGCTCGGCGAGAAGATCGCGCCGATGGTCGGCGACGTCGCGGCCGCGATCCAGCGCGCGCGCACGCGCGGCGAATCGCTCCTGTTCGAAGGTGCGCAGGGCTCGCTCCTCGACGTCGATCATGGCACCTACCCTTACGTAACGAGCTCCAACTGCGTCGCGGGCGCGGTCGGCACGGGCGCCGGCATCGGGCCGAACATGATCGATTACGTGCTCGGCATCGTGAAGGCGTACACGACGCGCGTCGGCACCGGACCCTTCCCCACCGAGCTTACCGACGAGGTCGGTGCGTTGCTCGCCAAACGCGGCAATGAGTTCGGCTCGGTGACCGGCCGCCCGCGCCGCTGTGGCTGGCTCGACGTTCCCGCGCTTCGTCGCTCGTTCGAGCTGTCCGGGGTCAACGGTCAGTGCATCACGAAGCTCGACGTGCTCGACGGCGTGCGCGAGATTCGCATCTGCACCCACTATCGGGTCGACGGCGAGCGCGTCGATCTCATTCCGAGCGGCGCCGACGCCGTTGCGCGCTGCGAGCCGGTGTACGAGACGCTGCCCGGTTGGAGCGAAAGCACGTTCGGCGCGAAATCGTTCTCCGCGTTGCCCGACAATGCGCGTAGCTACTTGTCGCGGATCGAGCAGCTGACCGCCATGCCGATCGCGATGGTGTCGACGGGCGCCGATCGCGACGAGACGATCCTCGTCCGCCATCCGTTCGCGCCATGAGCGCTCCGGGCCGCCCCAAGCGCGAATCGGCCCCGAAGCGCGATGCGCGGAGGGCACTCCAATGTTCCTCGAGGTCGACTGGCCGCGCTACAACCTGCTGGTCGAGCGTCTCGCGCTCGCCGTGTACGAATCGGGCTTTCGCTTCGATCAGATCATCTGCATCGCGCGCGGGGGCTTACGCGTCGGCGACGTGCTGTCGCGCATTTTCGATCAGCCGCTCGCGATCCTGTCAACACATTCGTACACGTCCGAAGGCGGCACGCTGCGCGGCGACCTCGTCATCGCCGAGCACATGACGATGACCAAACCTCGCCTTGGCGACCGCGTGTTGCTCGTCGACGACATGGTCGATTCAGGCCACACGCTGGCAGCGGTGTTCGCCGAACTGCCGCGTCGTTTTCCTCACATCGTCGAGTTGCGCACCGCGGTGCTGTGGTGGAAAGGCTGCTCGACGTTCAAGCCCGACTATTATGTCGAGCATCTCCCCGACAGCCCGTGGATCCGCCAGCCGTTCGAGGTGTACGACGACCTCGATCCCGCGATGCTTGCCGCGCGCATTGGACACGCGCAGAAGCCCGCGGGGGTTACGTGACTGCCGTGCCGACGCCGCTCACATTTGCCGAAAACGGTGCGCGAAACGCTCGCTCACGGCAAGCGTTTCCTTGCGCGCCTTGAGCTTGACGCGCAGGTAGCCACGAAAGTCGCGCGAGACGCCCGACACGGCGTCGATGTTGACGATCGTGCTGCGGTGAATCTGCCAAAAACGCGCGGGATCGACGGCGTGCAAGAGATCGCCGATGCCGCGCCGGATCAGCGACTCGCCATCGGCGGATACCACCCGCGTGTATTTGTTGTCGGCTTGGAAATAGCAGATCTCGTCGACGGTGATGAGCCGGATTTCGCCGCTCTGGACCGCCGTGATGTAGCGCATGTACTCGCGCTTGGGCGCGAGATGCGTTTCCAGGAGATGCAGCAACGACGCGAGGTCAGCCGGCGCTTCGCGCACGCGCGCCTTCAGCCGACGCACCGTCTGCTCGAGCCGTGATGCGGTGATCGGTTTCAGTACGTAGTCGATCGCGCCCGCCTCGAATGCGGCAATCGCGTACTTGTCGTACGCAGTCACGAACACGACGTGCGCGCGGCTGCCCGCGCGCCTTGCGATCTCGAGTCCGTCCGCACCCGGCATCTGGATGTCGAGAAACATGACCTGCGGCGCGTGCTCGTCGAGCGCACGAAGCGCGGCGTCGCCGTCCTCGGCTTCGGCGACGATCGCAAGCTCCGGCCACACGACGCCGAGCGTGTCGCGCAACTCCTCGCGCAGGTTCGCCTCGTCCTCGGCGATGATGGCCTTAAAGCCGCTCATGCGGAATCGTGACGCGCGCGGTCGCCAGTAGGTCGCTTGGCGACATAACCTCGAGCG
>DATFCW010000128.1:0-10708 GCA_035252665.1 Casimicrobiaceae bacterium
GATGCGCCGACCGGCGCGCCACAGCTTCGGCAGCAGCCATATCGCGAGCAGGATGAAGCAGACGACGACGAGCGCCGCCACGAGTGGATACGCGATCGCGAGGACGAGCAAGCCGCCGATGGCCATATCCTCGCTCAACGACGCAGCCCAGTTGGAGAACGGCTCGGGCGACGTGTTGATGAGCGCGCGTCCTCCCGCCTTCGTGATGTGACTGCCCGCGGCGAGCGTGCCGCCGAGAATTGCCGCCGCGATCATCATCGCCGACGACGAATCGCCGAACACTGCAGCCGCGAGCGCGGCGCCGGCCGGGATGCGGATCAGCGTGTGCACGGCGTCCCACAGCGTGTCGACGCCCGGCACCTTGTCGGCGAAGAACTCGACGGCACACATGAAGCCCGATGCCGCAAGCACGAGCGGATGCGCGAGCACCTGCAATCCCGCCGGCAAGTCAACGAACCCCAGATGGCCGGCGAGGCCGATGACGAAGAGCACGAGGTAGAGCCTGATGCCGCTCGCGAAACCAAGCGTCGCCGCGATCGCGGCCAGTTGCCATGTGTCGAGATGGTTCCATGCGTCCATGATGGGAGCGAGGATCGAGGATTCAGCATTCAGGGATCGGAGGGCCTCATGGCGCCCAACCGGGTTTGCGTTTGGCAAGAAACGCAGCAATGCCTTCGCGCCCCTCGGGCGAGGCGCGAACCGCGGCAATGTGCTCCGCGGTGCCGGCAATCACGTCGTCGTCGATCGGCCGATGCGCCACACCGCGGATCAGCGCCTTGCATTCGAGCTGCGCCGCGGGACTCGCCGCCTTCAGCGTGTCGATCAACGCGGAAATGCGGACATCGATCGCATCGGCTTCCATTACTTCGTGCAACAAACCGATCCGATGCGCTTCCGCGCCGCCAAAACGCTCCGCGGTCAGGAAATAGCGCCGCGCGTGGCGTGCGCCGATCGCCTCGATCACATAAGGTCCGATCGTCGCCGGGATGAGGCCGAGCCTCGCCTCGGACAGCGCGAAGGTCGCGCCCGGCACGCCGAGCGCGATGTCGCAGGCCGCGATCAATCCCACGCCGCCGCCGTATGCCGAGCCGGTGACGCGCGCGATCGTCGGTTTCGACAACGCATGGAGCGCGCGCAGCATTGCGGCAAGCGCGTTGGCATCGGCGAGATTGTCCTCGCGGCCGAACTGCGCCATCCGCTTCATCCAGTTCAAGTCGGCGCCTGCACAGAAGCTCTTGCCCGCGCTCGCAAGGACGACGACGCGCACGTCCTCGTTGTCGTCGAGCGAAACGAACGCCGCAGTCAGGCTCGCGATCAGCGTCTCGTCGAACGCGTTGTGAATCTCGGGACGATTGAGCGTCACCGTCGCAACGGCATCGCGGACCGACACGTCGCAGGGAGTGTCCATCGTCTTTGCTAGAGCCGCTTCGCGGCCTCCTCGAGCATGACTTCGGTGGCGCCGCCGCCGATCGACAGGATTCGTGCGTCGCGCCACAGCCGCTCGATCGCCGTGTCGCGAATATAGCCGACGCCGCCGAAACATTGCTGGCACGCGTAGGCGACATCGTTGGCCAGCTCGCCCGCGAGCGCCTTCAATTGCGATATCTCGCGCACGCAATCGTGTTGCTGCGAATCGAGCCACGCACAGTGATAGGCGAACGCGCGAACGGCCTGCCTGCGACCGTCGAGCAGCGCGAGCTTCTGGCGAATCGACTCGCGCTGCCATAGCGGCGCACCGAATGCCTCCCGCGACTTCACATGATCGAGCGCAAGGGAAAGAGACGACGACGCGTTGCCGAGCGCCATCGCGGCGAGCGCGAGCCGCTCGCGCTGGAAGTTCTGCATCAGCGCGCGAAAGCCGCCGTTCTCGACGCCGAGCAAGTTGTCCGCGGGGATGCGACAGCCATCGAACACCAGCTCCGCGGTGTCGGACGAGCGCCAGCCGGCCTTGTCGAGCACCTGTCCTACCGACAATCCGCGTGTTCCCTTCTCGACGATGAACATCGAGATGCCGCGCGATCCGGTGTCGAGCGGACCCGTTCGCGCAGCGACGAAATAGACATCCGCGTTCACGCCGTTCGTGATGAACAGCTTGCTGCCATCGAGCACGAACGCATCGCCGTCGCGCTTCGCGGTCGTGCGAATGCGCGCGACGTCGGAGCCGGCGTTCGATTCGGTAACTGCAATCGCAGTAAGCAAATCGCCGCGAACGATGCCTGGAAGCAGGCGCTCCTTCTGCGCCGGCGTGCCCGCACGCACGAGATGCGGCGATGCCATGTCGGTGTGCACGAGCACCGTGACGATGAATCCGCCGTAGGTCGAATGGGAAAGCGCCTCGGCGAACACGAAATTGGTAACCGGATCGAGGTCCGCGCCGCCGTACGCCTGCGGCACGGTGAGCCCGAGAAGACCGAGCTCGCCAAGTCGCCGCAGCACCTCGCGCGGAACCTTGCCATCGCGATCCCACGTATCGGCGTGCGGCTCGACCTCGCGCGCGACGAAGCGCAGCACCTGCTCGCGCAACATCAGCCGCTCGGGCGTGTCGTGGATGATCGGCCCGGGCACGGATGCCGCTTGCACGCGTGCGTCCATCACATGCGGAAGACGCCGAACGACGTCTTTTCGATCGGCGCATTCTGCGACGCGGAGATCGCCATCGCGAGCACACGACGCGTGTCGGCGGGATCGATGATGCCGTCGTCCCACAGCCGCGCGCTCGCGAAGTACGGATGGCCTTCGCGCTCGTAACGCTCGCGGATCGGCGCCTTGAACGCTTCTTCATCCTCGGCGCTCCACGTGCCGCCCGACGCTTCGATGCCATCGCGCTTGACCGTCGCGAGAACGGTCGCCGCCTGCTCGCCGCCCATCACCGAGATGCGCGCGTTGGGCCACATCCACAGGAAGCGCGGATTGAACGCGCGGCCGCACATGCCGTAGTTGCCCGCGCCATAGCTGCCGCCGATGATCACGGTGAATTTCGGCACGTTCGCGCACGAAACCGCCGTCACCATCTTCGCACCGTCCTTGGCGATGCCGCCCGATTCGTACTTCTTGCCGACCATGAAGCCGGTGATGTTCTGCAGGAAGACGAGCGGAATGCGGCGTTGCGCGCAGAGCTCGATGAAGTGCGTGCCCTTGAGCGCCGATTCCGAATAGAGCACGCCGTTGTTCGCGATGATGCCGATCGGATAGCCCCATAGACGCGCGAAGCCGGTGACGAGCGTCGTTCCATAGCGCGCCTTGAACTCGTCGAGCGCCGAGTCGTCGACGATGCGCGCAATCACCTCGCGCACGTCGTACGGCTTGCGGATGTCGGCATTGATGATGCCGTAGATCTCCTCGGCCGGATAACGCGGCGCGATCGGCTCGCGCGTCTCGAGCGTCGCGTGCTTGACGAGATTCAGGTTCGCGACCATGCGACGCGCGATGGCGAGGGCATGATGGTCGTCCTGCGCGAAATGGTCGGCGACGCCCGACACGCGCGTATGAACGTCGGCGCCGCCCAATTCCTCGGCGCTGACGATCTCGCCGGTTGCGGCTTTCACGAGCGGCGGCCCCGCGAGAAAGATCGTCGCCTGGTTCTTGACGATGATCGACTCGTCGCACATCGAGGGTACGTAAGCGCCACCCGCGGTGCACGAGCCCATGACGACGGCGATCTGCGCGATGCCTTCGGCGGACATCGTCGCCTGGTTGTAGAAGATGCGGCCGAAGTGCTCCTTGTCCGGGAAGACGTCGGTATGGTTCGGCAGGTTCGCGCCGCCCGAGTCGACGAGATAGATGCACGGCAGGCGGTTTTGTCGCGCGATTTCCTGTGCGCGCAGATGCTTCTTGACGGTCATCGGGAAGTACGTGCCGCCCTTGACGGTCGCATCGTTGCAGACGATCACGCATTCGCGCCCTTCGATGCGGCCGATGCCGGTGATGATGCCCGCCGCGGCGATCGTGTCGCCGTACATCTCGTATGCCGCGAATTGCGAGAGCTCCAGAAACGGGCTTCCGGGGTCGAGGAGCGTTCGCACGCGCTCGCGCGGCAACAGCTTCCCGCGCGAAACGTGCCGCTCGCGCGGCGCTTCGCCTCCTCCCGACTCGATTGCGGCGATCTTCTCGCGCAAATCGGCAACGAGTGCGCGCATCGCATCGCGGTTGCGTACGAACGTCGCGTCGCGCGGCGAGAGTTTCGATTCGATCGTCGGCATAACTACACCGGCGCAGGCAAGGGATGCGCGGGCATGAGTGCGTACGGATGCTTCCATCGCGGCTCGGCGCGGATGCGCGAAAGCCAGTCGCGAATGTTCGGATAGCCATTCCAGTCGACGCCGATTTCGTCGTCGAAGAACAGATAGCCGCAAAGCGACAGGTTGGCGATCGTCAGTCGATCGTCGACGACGTAGCGGCGATGCGCGAGATGCGTGTTCAGCACGGCCCATGCCGCCTCGGAGCGCCTGCGGAATTCGGCGAGCACCGCCGCGTTCGCATCCTTCACGAACGTGCGCAGGAACCGGTAGGTCGCCGTGTAGCTCGTGAGCTTGTGATTGTCGAAGAGGAGCCAGCGCAGCACCTCGCGACGCTCGTCGTTCCCATTCGGTCCATAGCGATCGAGCTGCTCGGCGAGGTAATCGAGAATCACGCCCGATTGCGCCATGCGCGCGCCGCGATGCTCGAGCACCGGCACCTCGCCCATCACGTTGATCTCGCGATACTCGGGCGTGCGCGTCTCGCCGCCGAAATAATCGACGAAACGCGGCGACCAGTCGGCGCCCGCGAGCTCGAGCATCAGCGCCGCCTTGTATGCGTTGCCGGATTGCGCGAAGCAGTACAGCAGGAAATTCATTCTCGGGGATCAGGAATCAGCCTGACGAGATTTCGCCCTGTCGCGGTGACATACACAATGCCTTCGTCGTCGACCGCCCGCCCTTCGACGCTCACGATGTCGCCGCGAAGCGAAGGCTTGGGCTGGATTGCGCTGACTTTCCATTCGAGCGTGAGCCGCGTGCCGGCGCGCACCGCCTTGACGAAGCGGAACTCGAAGCCGAGCCCGAGCGCCTGCCGCCCCTTCGACAGGAACGTCGCGTCGAGGCCCATCATCAGCGCCACGACGTGCGGCCCGCTCGCAATCAGCGTTCCGAATTCGCTCGCGGCAGCCGCGTGAGCGTCGTGATGCAACGGGTTCTCGTCGCCGCAAATGGTCGCGAAGTCGCGAATCGCATCGGCGTCGAACATCACGCGACGCGAAGCGCGCGCTCCTATCGCGATCGACTCGTCGCCGCTCACCGCAACAGCTCCCGGCCGATCACGAGCCGCTGGATGTCGCTCGTCCCTTCGTAGATCTGGCAGACGCGCACGTCGCGATAGATACGCTCGACGGGAAAGTCGGTCACATAGCCGTAGCCACCGTGGATTTGAAGCGCCGCCGAGCACACGCGCTCGGCCATTTCGGATGCGAAGAGCTTCGCCATCGACGCCTCCTTGAGGCACGGCTCGCCCGCGTCGCGCAAGGTCGCCGCGTGCCATGTCATCTGGCGCGCGACTTCGATCTGCGTTGCCATGTCCGCCAACCGGAAGCTGACCGCCTGGTGCTCGACGATCGGCTTGTCGAATGCCCGCCGCTCGCGAGCGTAGGCAAGCGCTGCTTCGAACGCCGCACGCGCCATGCCGACGGCTTGCGCGGCAATGCCGATGCGGCCGCCTTCGAGGTTCGAAAGCGCGATCCTGTAGCCGTCGCCTTCGCGGCCGAGCAGGTTCGTCGCCGGCACTTCGCAGTTCTCGAACGCGATCTGCGCGGTGTCGGAGGCGCGCTGGCCCAACTTCTCTTCGATGCGCGAAACGCGATATCCGGGGGTGTTCGTCTCGACGATGAACGCCGAGATGCCCTTCTTGCCGGCGCTGCGGTCGGTCACCGCGAACACGATGGCGACATCGGCGTTCGCCCCGGACGTGATGAACTGCTTGACGCCGTCGAGGACGTAATGATCGCCACGACGAGAAGCGCGCGTGGAGATCGCGCTCGCGTCGGAGCCCGTCTGTGGCTCGCTGAGACAAAAGCAACCGATCGTTTCGCCGCGCGCGAGCGACGGCAGGTATTGCTCCTTCTGCGCATCGCCGCCGAAATTGACGATCGGTCCGCAGACGACGCTGTTCTGGACGCTCACGATCGTCGACGTCGCGCCATCGCCCGCCGCGATTTCCTCGAGCGCGACGGCGAGCGACAGGTAATCCATCCCGGCGCCTCCCCATTGCTCGGGAACGATCATGCCGAGCGCGGCCAGGTCTCCGAGTCCCTGCAGCGCTTCGCGCGGAAACGTGTGCTCGCGGTCCCATCGCGCGGCGTGCGGGGCGAGCTCCGCTTGCGCGAACGCGCGCATCGTATCCTGCACGAGCTGCTGTTCGGGATTGAGAAGCATCAGAAGTGAGGATGCGGCAGCGGCGTCGTGCCGATCACATGCGTGGGCCGATTGATGATCCATACGCCGGAGATGACCAGCGCGGCGCCGATGAGCATTGCGGGCGTCAATCGCTCGCCGAGCAGGAGCACGCCGAGCGTGATCGCGGCCACCGGCACGAGGTTGACGAAGATCGCCGCGCGTGCGGGACCGAGCGTTTTCACGCCCTCGAGGAACCAGACGAATGCGAGCGCCGTGCCGAGCACGCCCATGTAGACGAGCGCAAGCCAGACGCGCGGCGTCGTATGCGGAATCAGCGGATCGCCGCGCACGATGACGAGGACAGCAAGCATCAGCGTCCCCGTCATCGCGGCGTACGTCGTAACGGCGAGCGCGCTAAGACCGGTGATCTTTTTTGCGATCAGCGTATAGGCCGCCCAGCCGATCACGCAGCCAAAGATCGCGACTTCGCCTCGACCGATCCCGCCAGCGACGAGCGCGAGCGGATTGCCGCCGCCGAGCTCGATCGCAACGCCGGTCAGCGCGAGCAGCGCGCCGACGACCTTGGCAGCCGTCATCGGCTCGCGCAGGAAGAGTGCAGCGCCAATCATCGTGGCCGCGGGATTGAGCGCCATGATCAGCGAGCCACGCGATGCCGGCACGCTTTGCAAGCCAACCATGAAGAGATAGATGTACCCGGCGACGACGGCAAATCCAATCAGCGACACCATTACCCATTGGCGCCGATCAGGCGCGGGAAGCCCGCCTTCGATCGCTAACGCCATCGCGAGCAGCGCGATCGATGCCGTCACGTAGCGGATGAGCGCAGCGGTCGTCGGCGCCATTTCCGGCGCCGCAATGCGTCCCGCGATGAACGTGCCGCCCCAGATCACCGCGACCAGCACGAGCTTGACGATGATCGCCATCGAGTCGTCAGACGCGCGACGACTCCACCGCAAGCCGTGCGGCTAGCGCGCCGAAGACGGCGGCCAGCGCGCGTTTCGACCAGCGGCTCCATCCCGGCCGGCGCGCGAACCATGCTCTCGCGCCCGACGCCGCGGCGACGCACAGCGAATCGCCGGCGATGACGATCACGAGTTGCGTCACGGCGAGCACGAGGCTTTGCAGCAGCAGATGGCCTCGGGATGGATCGATGAATTGCGGAAACAGCGCGAGTTGGAACACGGCGAGCTTGGGGTTCAAGACCGACGTCACCAATCCCTGCCGGTACATGCGTCGCGGCGACTCTTGTCGGGCGACGATCGCCGCGTCGCGAGCGCTTGCAGATCGCCACGTCACGATCGCAAGCCACGCGAGATAAACGGCGCCTGCGATGCGCACGATGTCGTACGCGAGCGGCACCGTTGCGAGCAACGCCGTGAGCCCGAGCGCGGCGAGGAGCGCATGCACGGCGAAGCCCGTCGACGTGCCCGCCAGCGAGACGAAGCCGGCGCTTCTCCCCTGAGCGAGCGTCCGCGAGACGAGGAACAGCATGTTGGGGCCGGGCGTCGCGGCGAGCGCAACGCACGCGACGCAGAACAGCAGCCAGGTCCCGAGCGGGATCATCAGCCGCTCACCCCAGCCCTCTCCCCGCTCGCGGGGAGAGGGAGCCGAGCACAAGCGAGGCGGGTGAGGGGCATCGAGCTAAACACGTTCGATCGCCAGCGCCATCGCCTCGCCGCCGCCAATGCAAAGCGCCGCAATGCCGCGCTTGCCGTCGTGCTTGCGCAGGGCGCCGAGCAACGTGACGACGATGCGCGCGCCTGATGCGCCGATCGGATGGCCGAGCGCGCATGCGCCGCCATTCACGTTGACGCGATCGCGCGCGATGCCGTGCTCCTTCATCGCTGCCATCGTGACGACGGCGAACGCCTCGTTGATCTCGAAGAGATCGACTTCGCGCGTCGTCCAGCCGGTTTTCGCGTAGAGCTTCGCGATTGCGCCGACCGGCGCCGTCGTAAACAACCCCGGCTCCTGCGCGTGCGTCGCGTGCCCGACGATGCGCGCGAGTGGAACGAGTCTGCGTGCCTGCGCAGTCGACCGTCGCATCATCACGACCGCCGCGGCGCCGTCGGAGATCGAGCTCGAGTTAGCGGCGGTCACCGTGCCGTCCTTGCGAAACGCGGGCTTGAGCGAAGGAATCTTCTCGGGCGATGCCTTCGCGGGCTGCTCGTCGTTGCGGATGACGACATCGCCCTTCCTGCCGCTCACGGTGACGGGCGCGATCTCCCAGTCGAACGTGCCGTCGCGATTAGCCGCGAGCGCGCGCGAAAGCGACGACAGCGCGAACTCGTCTTGCGCCTCGCGCGTGAAGCGAAAGCTTTGCGCGCAATCCTCGGCGAAGGTGCCCATCAGCCGGCCCTTGTCGTACGCATCCTCCAGGCCGTCGAGGAACATGTGGTCCTGCACGACCTGATGGCCCATCCGATAGCCCGCGCGCGCCTTGGGCAGCAGGTACGGCGCATTGCTCATGCTTTCCATGCCGCCCGCGACGATGACGTCGGCAGACCCCGCGACGAGCGCGTCGTGCGCGAGGATCATCGCCTCCATCGCCGAGCCGCACATCTTGTTGACCGTCGTGCACGCGGTCGAAAGCGGCAGTCCCGCCTTGATCGACGCCTGGCGCGCGGGCGCCTGTCCCTGCCCCGCCGGCAGCACGCAGCCGAAGATCGTGCGCTCGACATCGGCGGGCCTGATGCCGGCGCGCTCGACAGCCGCCTTGATCGCGACCGCGCCGAGATCGCTCGCGGCGAGCGAGGCGAAGTCCCCCTGGAATCCGCCCATCGGCGTGCGTGCGACGCCGACGATGACGATGGGGTCGCTGCTCACGTTTGGTTGGTTGCTCACTTTGTCTCCTCGAACAGCTCGCGTCCGATCAGCATTCGCCGAATCTCGGACGTCCCTGCTCCGATCTCATAAAGCTTCGCGTCGCGCCATAGCCTGCCCGTCGCGAATTCGTTGATGTAGCCGTTGCCGCCGAGGCAGCGGATCGCTTCGCCTGCCATCCACGTCGCCTTCTCGGATGCGTAGAGGATCGCGCCGGCCGCGTCCTTGCGCGTCGTGCGTCCATCATCGCACGCGCGGCCCACGGCATAAACGTACGCGCGGCACGCGTTCATCGTCGTATACATGTCGGCGAGGTTGCCCTGCATCAACTGGAATTCGCCGATCGGCTGGCCGAACTGCTGCCGCTCGTGCACGTAAGGCAGCACGACGTCGAGGCACGCGGCCATGATGCCGAGTGGACCGCCGGCGAGGACGACGCGCTCGTAATCGAGGCCGCTCATCAGCACGTTGACGCCGCGCCCGTCGTCGCCGAGCACGTTTGCGGCCGGCACTTCGCAGGCGTCGAAGACCAGCTCACAGGTGTTCGAGCCGCGCATGCCGAGCTTGTCGAGCTTCTGCGCGGTCGAGAACCCGCGCATGCCTTTCTCGACGATGAACGCCGTTATTCCGCGCGCACCGGCCTGCGGGTCGGTTTTCGCATAGACGACGAGCACGTCCGCATCGGGACCATTCGTGATCCACATCTTCGTGCCGGTCAACACGTAGTGATCGCCGCGGCGCTCGGCGCGAAGTCGCATCGACACAACGTCCGAGCCCGATCCCGGCTCGCTCATCGCGAGCGCGCCCACGTGCTCGCCGCTGATCAACTTCGGCAGGTATCTGCGCTTCTGCGCTTCGTTGCCGTTTCGCCGGATTTGGTTGACGCACAGATTCGAGTGCGCGCCATACGACAGACCCACTGATGCCGATGCGCGCGAGATTTCCTCCATCGCTACGACATGCGCGAGGTAGCCGAGGCCGGTGCCGCCGTATGCCTCTTCGACGGTAATGCCGAGAAGGCCCATGTCGCCCAGCTTGCGCCACAGATCCGCCGGAAACAGGTTGTCGCGATCGATTGCGGCGGCACGCGGCGCGATTTCCGCGGACGCGAACTCGCGCACCGACGCGCGCAACATGTCGATCGTCTCGCCGAGGTCGAAATCGAACGTTGCACCGTCGTACATCGAACGTCTCCGTTGTCGTTGCGTTAGTCCGCCGCGCTGCGATCGGATTTGCCGCGCATCACCATCAGCGTCTGCTGCATGATGGCCACCAGCGTGCGCTCGCCATCGCGCTCGGCATGGACGTCGCCGCGCGTGATCGTCAGTGTGCGGCCCGATTTGACGACGAAGCCCTCGGCGACGATGCGCTCCCCCTGCGCGGGCGCGAGCAGGTTGAGCTTGAACTCGACGGTCAGGACCGAGCTGTCGTCGGGGAACAGCGTGTAGCCCGCGTAGCCGCCGGCGGAATCGACGAGCGCTGCCACAATGCCCGCATGC
>DATFCW010000129.1:0-18190 GCA_035252665.1 Casimicrobiaceae bacterium
GAGCAGGGCGGCCAGGTGCGCGTGCCGAAGAAGGACATCTCGGAGCCGTCGTTCGGCTTCGCGCACGGCGGCGATCGCGAATTCGTGCTGCCCGGCAATCGCGAATTCGTCGCCGGCGATCACATTCCGCGCCCGCAGGGCGGCGGTGGCGGCGGGAACAATGGCGGTGCCGGACAGGGCGAGAGCGAGGATGCGTTCGTGTTCTCGCTGTCGCGCGAAGAGTTCATGCAGATCTTCTTCGACGATCTCGAGCTTCCGAATCTCGCGCGCACCGAGCTCGGCCATACCGAGCAGAAAAGAAGCGTGCGCGCGGGCTACGCGAAAACCGGCGTGCCTGCCAATCTCGCGATCGTGCGTACGCTGCGCCAATCGCTTGCGCGGCGTATCGCGCTCGGCGGAAGCCTTGCGCAGTCGATCGCCGAGCTCGAGGCCGAGTTCGGCACGGCGGCCGCGAGTGGCCACGCGAAACGCGCGGCGGAAATCTACGCCGAGCTCCAACGGATAGGCCGGCGTCGCGGCGAGCTGCCGTTCATCGACGAGCCGGATTTGAGATATCGCAACCGCGTGATGCGGCCGGAGCCGATCGCGCGCGCCGTGATGTTCTGCCTGATGGACGTGTCGGCGTCGATGGACGAGGACAAGAAGGATCTCGCCAAGCGCTTCTTCACGCTGCTCTATCTGTTCCTCACGCGCAAGTACGGACAGGTGGATCTCGTGTTCATCCGTCACACCGACGACGCCGAGGAGGTCGACGAGGATACGTTCTTCCACGATACGCGCTCGGGCGGCACCGTCGTGTTCTCGGCGCTCGATCTCGCTGAAAAGATTCGTGCCGAGCGCTATGCGCGCGGATGGAACGTCTACTGCGCGCAAGCCTCGGATGGTGATGCGTTCGGCGCCGACCCGGCGCGAAGCGCGCGGTTCCTGCGCGAGAAGCTTCTGCCGGCGACGCGCTATTACGCGTATCTCGAGCTCGCATCGTCGAACTCGATGGATCACGTGTCGGCGTTGTGGTCGGAGTACGAGCGCGTGGCCGATGCGACGGACAACCTGGCGATGCGCAAGGCGTCCGAGCGCGATCAGATTTATCCGGTGTTTCGCGAGTTGTTCCGCAAGGAAAGCCAATGAGCGCGCAGGGCCGCCCCAAGCGGCGAATTCCGCCCCCGCGGGGGGCAGCGAAGCGGCGAAGCCGCAAGCGTGGGGGGACCTTATGAATGTGATCTCCCACGGCGCCGACTGGGACTTCGATCTGATCGAGCGCTACGACGTCGAAATCGGAAAAGTCGCGGCCGAGTTCGGCCTCGACACCTATCCGAATCAGGTCGAGATCATCACCTCCGAGCAGATGCTCGATGCTTATGCGTCGAGCGGGCTTCCGATCGGCTATCCGCACTGGTCGTACGGCAAGGAGTTCATCCGCAACGAGCAGGCGTACCGGCGCGGCATGCAGGGCCTCGCGTACGAGATCGTCATCAATTCGAGCCCCTGCATCGCGTACCTGATGGAAGAGAACACGATGACGACGCAGGCCCTCGTCATCGCGCACGCGTGCTACGGGCACAACTCGTTCTTCAAGAGCAACCACCTGTTCCGCCAGTGGACCGATGCCGAGGCGATTCTCGATTACCTCGTGTTCGCGCGCCATTACGTGATGGAGTGCGAGGAGCGCCATGGCGCCGAGGCGGTGGAGGAAGTGCTCGACGCGTGCCACGCGCTGATGGCGCATGGCGTCGACCGTTATCGGCGTCCTGCGCCGCACACGCTGAAAGTCGAAACGGAGCGGCTCAAGGCGCGCGAGGCCTACCGGGAAAGCCAGTTCAACGATCTGTGGCGCACGGTACCCACCAAGAGCCACGAGAAGCGCAAGCCCAGGGAGGATCGCTTCCCGGCCGAGCCGCAGGAGAACATCCTCTATTTCGTCGAGAAGCATTCGCCGAAGCTCGAGCCGTGGCAGCGCGAGCTGGTGCGCATCGTACGCAAGCTCGCTCAGTACTTCGATCCGCAAGCGCAGACGAAGGTGATGAACGAGGGCTGGGCGACGTTCTGGCACTACACGATCCTCAATCGCCTGCACGAGAAGGGCCTCGTCGACGACGGGTTCATGCTCGAGTTCCTGAAGAGCCACACGAACGTCATCGCGCAGCCTGCGTACGACTCGAAGGCGTACAGCGGCCTCAATCCCTATGCGCTCGGCTTCGCGATGTTCAGCGACCTGCGGCGCATTTGCGAGAAGCCCACTGCCGAGGATCGCGCGTGGTTTCCCGACATTGCCGGCGGCGACTGGCAGAAGACGCTCGACTTCGCGATGCGCAACTTCAAGGACGAGTCGTTCATCGGCCAGTACCTGTCGCCACGGCTCATCCGCGAATTCCATCTGTTCGCGATCGCCGATCACGAGAGCGAGCGCGACCTGGTCGTCGACAGCATCCACGACGAGCACGGCTACAAGCGCGTGCGCAAGCTTCTCTCCGAGCAGCACGCGCATTACATCCGGGTCCCCGACGTGCAGGTGATCCGTTACGACCGCGACGGAGATCGCTCGCTGACGCTTCGCCACCATCGCCGGCGCGGGCGCCCGCTCACCGACTCGGCAGCGCAGGTCGTCGCGCATCTGCGCCGCCTGTGGGGCTTCTCGGTCCGCCTCGAGACGTGGGATGGCGAAAGCCGGATCGGCGATGTGCTGGAGTGCGCGGCGTAGGCAGAAATTGGTGCCAGAGATGTATTTCTAATTGGTGCCAGAGATCATTTCGAAATACATCTCTGGCACCAATTTCCTGACCCGGCCTCCGCGCGCCTGAACTCGGCCGATCAGGCCGCTACGCTTGAATCCGCCGCGGCGGCCCTCATACTGTGGCGCATGCGGCTTGCTCTCGACCCCCGGCCGGTGCGGCGACGCGCGTGAACGACAGCTCTGCCGCGCGCAGCCTGCATGTCGCCTGTCCGCAGTGCGCGACGACGAACCGCGTTGCGCGCGAGCGGTTAGGCGACGGCGCCGCGTGCGGTAACTGCAAGGCACCGCTTTTCCCCGGCCGGCCGTTCGCGCTGTCGACCTCCGACTTCGATCGCCAGGTCGCAGGCGACGTGCCGACGGTCGTCGATTTCTGGGCGTCGTGGTGCGGGCCGTGCAGGATGATGGCGCCGGCGTACGAACAGGCTGCCGCGCGCGTTGCGCCTGGCATCCGGCTCGCGAAGCTCGACACCGAGGCGGAGCCGGCGATCGCGTCGCGCTATGGCATCCGCAGCATCCCGACGCTGATTGCGTTTCGCAACGGACGCGAGATCGCGCGCCAATCGGGCGCGCTGCCGTTGTCGCAACTGATGCAATGGATCACGACGCATGCGCAGATCTGACCCGGGCGACTTCCTTTGGGCGCAAGCCTGCGACCTGCTCGATCAGGCCGAACGACTGCAGCGACGCTTCTTTCGCCTGGACTCGTCGCGACCCGCATGGGAGCCGCCCGTCGACATGTACGAGAACGAGCGCGAGATCGTGATCGTCGTCGCGATGCCCGGCGTACCGGCCGATCGCGTGCAGGTGACGCACGAACAAGGTGTGCTCTTCGTGCGCGGCCACCGCCCGTTGCCGTTCGCGGGCGGCCGCCTCGTCGTGCGCCATCTCGAAATCCCGTATGGCGCATTCGAGCGACGGGTCGCGCTGCCCGATGGTCGATTCGAAAGCGGCGCGCCGGAACTCACTCACGGCTGCCTCGTATTGCGCTTGCGAAGGGTTGATTGAAACCTGTCCATGAACGACGAAACGAACGCAAATCCCGCTCCGCTCTCGGCCGAAGGCCGTGCGCCGAATGGCTCGCCCACGAGCCAGGCGCCCGCGCGTCCCGAAGCCGCCACGCGACCGTTGCCCGAAGATGCGCTGATCATCCTGCCGGTGCGCAACGTCGTCATGTTTCCGGGCGCCGTGTTTCCGATCACTGTCGGACGCGATCGCTCGCGCGCCGCTGCTCAGGAAGCGGTGCGGCTCGAGCGCCCGCTCGGCGTGCTCTTGCAGAGCAAGCCCGACGTCGAGGAGCCTGGCCCCGAGGACATGCACTGGGTCGGCACGAGCGCGACGGTCTTGCGTTACATCACCACGCCCGACGGGTTGCATCACGCGATCGCGCGCGGGCTTCGCCGCTTCCGCGTGCTGCAGTTTCTCGAAGGCTGGCCGTTCGCGGTGGCGCGCGTGCAATTCATCGACGACACGGGGGAAATCGACGCCGAGATCGAAGGTCGCGCCCGCGCGTTGAAGGATCGCGCAACCGAGATCCTTCAGCTCTTGCCGCAGGTGCCCGAGGAAATGGTCGCCGCGCTGCAGGCGGTCGAAGGTCCGTCGCGCCTCGCCGATTTCATCGCCGGGTTGATGGATGTCAGCGTCGAGGAGAAGCAGTCGCTCCTCGAAACCTTCGATTTGAAGGCGCGTCTCGACAAGCTCCTGACGTTGCTCGCGCACCGGATCGAGGTGCTCAAGGTGTCGCGCGACATCGGCGAGCGCACGCGCGAGTCGATCAGCGAGGTCAATCGCAAGCACCTGCTCCGCGAGCAGATGCGCCAGATTCAGAAGGAGCTCGGCGAAGGCGAGGAGGGCGGCACCGAAATCGCCGATCTCGACAAGTCGATCACCGATGCGCACATGCCGGACGAGGTCGAGAAGGTCGCGCGCAAGGAATTGAAGCGGCTCGAGCGGATGCCGGAGGCGGCAGCCGAGTACTCGATGGTGCGCACGTATCTCGAATGGCTGATCGAATTGCCGTGGGCGGTGCCCGAGCAGCCACCGATAGACATCGCCGAGGCGCGCAAGATTCTCGACGAGGATCACTTCGGTCTCGAGAAGATCAAGACGCGCATTCTGGAATACCTGGCGGTGCGCAAGCTCAATCCCGAAGGCCGCAGCCCGATCCTGTGCTTCGTCGGGCCGCCCGGCGTCGGCAAGACATCGCTCGGACAAAGCATCGCGCGCGCAACGAAACGCAAGTTCGCGCGCGTGAGCCTTGGCGGCGTGCACGACGAAGCGGAAATCCGCGGGCATCGGCGCACCTACATCGGCGCGTTGCCGGGCAACATCATCCAGAGCATCCGCAAGGTCGAAAGCCGCAATTGCGTGATGATGCTCGACGAGGTCGACAAGCTTGGCATCGGCGGCTTCCAGGGCGATCCGTCGTCGGCGCTCCTCGAAGTGCTCGATCCCGAGCAGAACTCGACGTTTCGCGACAACTACCTCGGCGTGCCGTTCGATCTTTCGAAGATCATGTTCATTTGCACCGCGAACGTGCTCGACACGATTCCCGGACCGCTGCGCGATCGGATGGAAATCATCCAGCTTCCCGGCTATACGGCGCAGGAGAAGCTGCAGATCGCGAAGCGTTACCTCGTACCGCGGCAACTGAAGGCCACCGGGCTCACTGCCGAGCAGTGCGAGATCACCGACGAGGCGATCCTCGCGATCATCCACGATTACACGCGCGAGGCGGGCGTGCGCAATCTCGAACGTGAGATCGGCCACGTGTTCCGCAACGTCGCGGTGAAGATCGCCGAAGGCGTCGCGCGGAAGATGGTCATCGGTCCGAACGACTTGCATCCAATTCTCGGCGCACGCAAGTTCGAGGCCGAGGTCGCGATGCGCAGCGGCATTCCCGGTGTCGCGACCGGACTCGCATGGACGCCGGTCGGTGGCGACATCCTGTTCATTGAAGCCGCGAAAATGCCCGGCACCGGCAAGCTCATTCTCACCGGACAACTCGGCGAAGTGATGAAGGAGAGCGCGCAGGCGGCGCTGTCGCTCGTCAAGGCGCGCTCGGCGTCGCTCGGCATCGACGCGCAGTCGCTCGAGAAATCGGACATTCACGTGCACGTGCCCGCGGGCGCCACGCCGAAGGACGGGCCGAGCGCAGGCGTGGCGATGTTCGTCGCGCTGACGTCGCTTTTGACGTCGCGACCGGTGAGAAACGATGTCGCGATGACCGGCGAAATCAGCCTGCGTGGCCTGGTGCTGCCGATCGGCGGAGTGAAAGAAAAAGTGTTGGCCGCGCTGCGGGCCGGCATCAAGACGGTGATGCTGCCAGCGCGCAATCAGCGCGATCTGGAGGACATTCCCGCCGACGCGCGCGCGCAGGTCGATTTCGTCTGGATGAACGAGGTCGACGACGCGATCGCGACCGCGCTCGCGCCACTCCCGGCAACGTCGCATACGGCGTAACAGCGTAGGGTCAGAGACGACACTCGCTGACGGTATGCTGGATCGCGAGACTGCACGTCGAGTGTAGTCTCTGCCTCTACACTGTTAAAGCAGCGCGAGCGGCGCGCTCGATCGCGCGCTGATCTGCTCGAACGTGCATTGGCGCGGCGCCTTGTCGGGACGAAAGCGCAGAAGATTTGTCCCATGTCGAAAGCGTCCGCCGCTTACATGGTCGTAGCGCACTTCCACAACGAGCTTGGGCTTGAGCGGCTGCCACTCGCCCGTCCTTTCGGTGCTCCAGCGGCTCGGACCGCCGGGTGCGCGCCCGGTAAAGCCCGGCTTCTCGATGAGCGATTGCAGCGTTCGCGTCAACTCCTTCTTTTGCGCCGACGGGATGTTCGACGTGAAGCCGACGTGGTCGAGCAATCCCTTGTCGTCATAGAGACCGAGCAGAAGCGAGCCGACGAGATCGCTGTTCGTGCCATAGCGAAAGCCACCCACGACGCAATCGGCCGTGCGCATCCGCTTGTATTTCTGCATGCCGGTGCGATCGCCGGAGCGATACGAAAGATCGATTCGTTTCGCGACGATGCCATCGATGCTGTCGCCGAGCGTGTGCAGCCATGCGTCGACGTCGCTGCGCGAGCGCGTCGCCGGCGACAGCCGAAAAGCCGGTGCATCGGCGAACGCGCGCGCCGCAAAGTGCTCGAGTTTTTCGCGGCGGACCTCGAGCGGCTCGTCGATCAACGATCGACCCTGCGCATCGACAAGCAGATCGAACACGATGTAGATGGCCGGATGCTCACGGGCGAGCTTTCGCACGCGGCTCTCGGCGGGATGGATGCGAAGCAGCAACTCGTCGAACGACAGCGTCTTGCCTTCGGGGATCACGAGCTCGCCGTCGAGCACGAAGCGCTTGATCGGCAACGCGCGCACGGCGTCGACGATCTCCGGAAAATAACGCGAGAACGGCTGGCCCGCCTTCGAGCGCAGGTCGACCTCGTTGCCGTCGCGAAACGCGAGGCAGCGAAAGCCGTCCCATTTCGGCTCGTATTGCCATCGATCGCTGCCTGGCAACGCGTCGACCGGCTTCGCCTCCATCGGCGCGTAGTCGATGCCAATCGGCAGGTTCATTGGGCGCTTGCGGCGAGCAGCGGCGCAAGGTCGAACCGGCCGCGCTTTGCGTCGACCGGCGCCCACAGATCGCCGAGTTTGTCGATGCGCCGGGGAACGTTGTCGATGCGGAAGTCATCGGTCGTCGCACCCGCGGCAAGCTCGTCCCATGTCAGCGGCGTCGACACGGTGGCGAGCGGCTTGGGTCGCGGCGAATACACCGCGGCGAGCGTTCGTCCCCACGCGTTCTGGTTGTAATCGACGAGCACGCGACCGGCGGGGCGTTTCGCGATCCGGTATTCGGCGGTCATTCTCGCCGCGTGCCGCTTCGCAAGCGCGAACGCGATGCCTTTCGCGAGCGTCCACACCTCCTTCTGCGTCGGACCGTGCACGATGGGCACATACACGTGCACGCCCTTCGAGCCGGTCGTCTTCACATAGGCCGGCATGCGCAGCGCAGCCAGCTCGTCATGGACGATCAGCGCGCAGGCGCGCACGTCGTCGAAAGTCGCATCGGGCACCGGGTCGAGATCGAAGTGAAGGTAGTCGGGACGATCGGTGTCGCCGCAGCGCGCATACCAGGGATTCAGGTCGATGCAACCGAGATTGACGAGCCACAGGAGCGACGCGAGATCGTCGACGACCGGAAACGCAATCACGCTGCCGGAGCCATGCTCGATCGAGCAGGTCCGTATCCACTCCGGCCGCGGCTCGGGTGCGCGCTTCATGAAGAACGGTTCGCCATCGGCCCCGTTCGGATAGCGCTTCATCACCATCGCGCGGTCGCGCACGTGGGGCAGAAGCGTTGGCGCGACGGTCGCGTAATAGCGCAGCAGATCGCCTTTCGTGACACCAAGCGCGCGCCAGAAGGGCTTGCGCAAGTTCGTCAGGCGAACGGGCTTGCCCTCGATCACGAGCGTGACGTCGTCGATGTCGCGCGGAATGTCGATGGTGACGAGACTCTGCCGGCTGCGCGGTCGTGCATGAGCGCGATGGGCCGCTCCCGAGCGCGAATTAGCTCCGGAGCGCGAAGCGCGAAGGGTAGTCCGGTGACGCGCGGTTGCCTTCATGACAGTGCGCTCGCAACGCTCGTTCGCTCACTCGCGTGCGCGACGGCCAGCGCCGCGTCGCGGCCCCAAGCGAGTTGTGCGGCGCAGCGACCCGGCTCCCACTCGCCGCGGCTTCCGGTGAAGACGATTCCATTCGCGCCGAGCCAGCCTTCGATCAATTGAACATTTCGGGCTCCTGGATCATCGTCGATGACGCAGGCAACGGGTAGATCGTTCTCGTTCGTCACGAGCACCTTCTCGCGCGAAGCAATGAGGCCGGCACGAACGCAGTCGTCGATACAACGAGTGACGAGTCGCGAGCCGTGCAGCTCCAGCGGTCGATCGCGTGCGTATGCGATTTCGCAGGCGAGCGCGAAGCCGTCCCGGCGATTGCCTGTTGGCGAAAGGGTTCCGGACAACACGATGCGGTCGAACATCGTTTCGTCAACGCGAAGCAGCCCATCGTCGCTGCTCGGCGCCTTGCCTCGCACGCCGATGTTCAGGCAGCGAAGCGAGCGCGTGCGAAGCCGATGTGCGGCGTTACGCACGTCCACCGGCACATCCTCGCACAGCGCGACGAGCACGGGCAGCGGCAAGTTGACGATCGCAC
Source organism: Casimicrobiaceae bacterium (assembly GCA_035252665.1). GTDB lineage: Bacteria > Pseudomonadota > Gammaproteobacteria > Burkholderiales > Casimicrobiaceae > VBCG01. The sequence continues at coordinate 8,942 of DATFCW010000129.1, forward strand.
GCTCGTAGCGCAGTTTGCTCCCGTCGTCGAGAAGCATCGCTCGCTTGCCGGGATCCATTCGAATGACTTGCGTGCCGCGCCGCAGCTCGCCTGCGAGCAGTGGCAGGAAGCCGTCGACGAGCGCCTGCATGCCGCCATAGAGGGGATAGCCCGTCGATGCACGCCACGCGACGTTGTCGCCGAGAAGCGCGTCGTAGAGTCTGGTCCACTCATCGCGTCCATCGAGCATGCAACTCGCGATGTCGAACAGGAAGCCGCCGTCCGCGACGGAGCGCCGCGAGCCGCCGATGGTGGTGTCGCGTTCGAGGAGCAGGCTTCCTTCGCCATAGTGGTATGCGGCCGATAGGCCGGCGAGACCTGCGCCGACGATGACGCATTCGACGCGTCGATGCGCCGAGGCACTTCTCGGCGCGTTTCGCGCGCGCTCGATCGAGGCCACCGATACGTCACCGACCGGATCGGCGATGCGGCGCAGCGCATTGTCTCGTTGGCGGAATCGCGGATCGCGTGCGGCGGCGCCACGCATCGCCGTGTAGGCGATCACATCCGGCGAGAGATGCGCAAGCACCGGCAACGCCATCGGCGTATGAAGCCATACGCCGTAATGCGCGATGCCGATTTCGTCGAGAACGGCGAACAGCGCGTCGAGGGTCGCCGAAACGTCTTCGTCATGGCCATCGTCGTCGGTATCGGGAATCTGCGGCGTAACGACAATGATGCCCTCGCAAATTCGCATTGCGTGCGAATCGGTCCCGCTCACGACCGGCTCGACGACGACGACCGGCCATTGGTTCGCAACGGTCTCGATCTGCACTCGCGATTCCGATGGAACACGGCGCCATGGCGCCTCCGCAAGGACCACCATGGCATAGCAGCCGCCGTGCCGTGCACGGACGTCGTCGCCAAACGTTCGCTGCGCGTATCGCACCGCGCGAAGATACGTTAGCTGCAGTCGGTCGAAGCTCGCGCCATCGCACGCCTGGAAGCGATCCCACAGGCCGGAGCGATGCCATAGCGTCGGCTCTTCCCAATCGGGACGGTCGACGATCGGATAAAGGCAAAGACCGACGACGCGCGTTCCGTCGCGAATTGCCTCGCGCACTTCGCGCGAGACCTCCATGAGCCAGCGAGCGCGACCGGTGCCCACGTGGCTGGTTTCGGCGACCAGCACCGGACGCCCGTAACGCGCGTGCACTTCGTTGAGCAGCGACGAGAAGGGAATGCGCCGCGGGTCGCGAAGATGCCAATGCAGCCTTCGGTCGGTGCCGATCTCGAATTGATTGCCGTGATAGTAGTTGACGCCGATCCAGTCGACGTATCGCGGGGCGCCGCCGAGCTCGGGCGAAAGCCGTCCGGTCAGCATGTCCCACGCCTGGAACTGGTATTCGCGCGCGCGGGCCGCTTCTGCTGCCAAAAATGGTGCATCGTCGGGCGCAACGATGTGAATCAGCGGGTCGATATGCAGCATGATCGCCGACGGCGTGACCTCGCGTATCGCATCGCATGCCTCGATCGCCGCGCGCACGAGCCGTTGCTTGAGCGCAAATCCGCGCGCGCTTGCCTCACGGCCCGGGCTTCCGCGATGCGGATAAATGTAGGTCGATTCGCAGGCGGCCCACGCAAGAAACGAGATCTCGTTGATCGGGCAGAAGATCGGGCGCTCGAGCGCATCGTCGTGAAGCGCGCTTGCAGCCGCGTGAGCGAACGCCGCGAATCGGTCGGCGAGCGACGAATGGAAGAGACCGAGGTCGTCGGGGATGCCGTAGTGCCAAAGGGTCCAGAGGACCGTGATACCCGCGCGTCGTGCAGCATCCGCGCGACGCAGCGCGCAGCCGAAATCGAATCGGCCATCGCGTTCGGCGCGCGACCAGCCGATGCTTTCGCGCACGACGCGAATGCCGAGCGCGCGAAGCCGCGCGTAGTTGCGCGCGAATTGCGTCGCGTGACCGGTCGCGTCGAGCATCGCGACGGGCACGCCGCTGCTGTTGCGATGATCGGCCGCTTCGAATCCCCCGATCAGGTACGAAGCCAGCGGCGAAAATGGAAGGGCTTCGGGCTTGGAGGGCTGAAGCTCGCCCGCACGCGTGGCCATTGCGAGCATGCTCGAAAAAAGGAATGAATTCAAATGCAGCAAGCCGCATGCCGCGCGATTTGCTGGTGGATCAAGGCGTTCGCTTCGACGCTCGATGCAAGCCTTACCGATCCGAAGCAGGAATTGCGGGAAGCCGTTTCCGAGCGACGGTGAGAAAATGGCGTTCGAGAGAGCCCCGACCTTTGACAAGCGAGGACGCGCATGAAAGCAGCAGGCAACCTGATCGCGGGTGAATGGCTCGAATCGAGCGAAACCGCCCCGGACATCAATCCGTCGAACACCGCCGATCTCGTCGGACTCTTCTCGCGCGCCGACGCGAAGACAGCCGAGCGTGGGATCGAAGCGGCGAGAGCGGCGTTTCCCGCGTGGGCGGCTAGCGGGATCCAGAAACGTCACGACATCCTGAAGCGCGTTGGCGACGAAATCCTTGCGCGCAAGGACGAGCTCGGCCGTCTTCTTGCGCGCGAGGAGGGCAAGACGCTTCCCGAGGCGATCGGCGAAACGGTGCGCGCGGGCCAGATCTTTCTGTTCTTCGCCGGCGAATGTTTGCGGATAGCGGGCGAGAAGATCGCGTCGGTGCGGCCCGGCATCGACGTCGAGATCACGCGCGAACCGCTCGGCGTCGTCGGCCTGATCACGCCGTGGAATTTTCCGATCGCGATTCCCGCGTGGAAGATCGCGCCGGCGCTTGCCTACGGCAACTGCGTCGTGTTCAAGCCGGCCGATCTCGTGCCCGGCACCGCGCATGCGTTGTCGAAGATCATCGCCGATGCCGGCTTGCCACCCGGCGTCTTCAATCTCGTGATGGGACGCGGCTCGGTGGTCGGGGAAGCGCTGACGAAGCACCCGGATGTCGCCGCGATTTCGTTCACCGGGTCGGTTGCGACGGGGCGCACGATTGCTGCAGCATGCACTGCGGGGATGAAGAAGTTTCAGCTCGAGATGGGGGGGAAGAATCCGCTCGTTGTCGTCGACGACGCGGACCTCCCCATCGCCGTCGAATGCGCGGCGAACGGCGCGTTCTTCTCGACGGGCCAGCGGTGCACGGCATCGTCGCGACTCGTCGTCACCGAGGGCATTCACGATCGCTTCGTGCAGGCGCTTACGGCGCGGATGCAATCGCTCGTGATCGGCGATGCCCAAAACGCGGAAACGCACATCGGACCGGCCGTCGATCAATCGCAACTAGATCAGGACTTGCGCTACGTCGAGATCGGCAGGAAGGAGGGCGCGCGTATCGTCGCTGGAGGCGAGCGACTCGATCGCGAAACGCCCGGCTATTACGTTGCACCGACGCTTTTCACCGAAGCGCGCAACGACATGCGGATCGCGCGCGAGGAGATCTTCGGGCCGGTGGCGGCCGTGATCCGCGTGCGCGACTACGACGAGGCGCTCGCCGTCGCGAACGACACTTCGTTCGGGCTTTGCGCGGGCATCTGCACGACGAGCCTCAAGCTCGCGACGCATTTCAAGCGCCACGCCGATGCAGGCATGGTGATGGTCAACATGCCGACCGCGGGCGTCGACTATCACGTGCCATTTGGCGGCCGCAAGGGATCGAGCTACGGACCGCGGGAGCAAGGGCGGTATGCCGCGGAGTTTTATACGACCGTCAAGACAGCGTACACGCTCTCGTGAGAGAAAGTCGGCGCCGTGTCGCTCGCGCTCCGCTCGCCGGCCCATGCCGCGAGTCGGGCCGCCGCTCGCAGGGCGCGGACGAATGCGCGGCGGGCGCGACCGGGGAGCGCGGGATAACGGGTGACGCGCCCATGGAGGGAGTGCGTGTTTGCCGACCGATTCGGGGCGTCGGGTACCCGTCGCCCGGCGTTTACGGACCCGCAGCCCCAGGCGTGCATTCGCCCGCGTCCTCTCGAGAACCAGCGACGATCAAGCAGTTGGATCGGCGCGCGCAACTGTGATTTTCCACGACGGTCAAGGATGTGCGCGCGAGCGAAACCGCCTCCGCCGTATCATTTGAGTCGGGGCTTCCGCGGCGGGTTCCTCTCGACCTTTCGGGAAGCGAGCGGGGACAACAATAATCCTTCGAACCCACAGAACCGGAGTTCCACATGTCTCGCTTCGCAGTTTTGCTCGCGGCGCTCACGTTCACGGCGGCCGCCCACGCTCAAACGATCACTTTCGGCGCCTCGGTGCAATTGACCGGGCCGGTCGCGAATACCGGCCGCTACTACAAGGACGCCTACGAATTCGCGATCGACAAGATCAACGCCGCCGGCGGCGTCAAGGTCGGCTCCTCGCAGCAGAAGATCGCGCTTCGGCTGCTCGACAACCAATCGGACGTGAACCTGAGCGTTCGCCAGTACACGCAGCTCCTGTCGCAAGACAAAGTCAACTTCCTGCTCGGTCCGTTCGCGAGCAATTTCGTGCTCGCCGACTCGTCGATCGCGGAGAAGGCGGAGGTGCCGATGGTGCAGGGTGGCGGCGCATCCGATGAAATCTACACGCGCGGCTACAAATACATCTTTGGCACCTTACCGGCCGCGAGCGACTATTTCGGCAGCACGATCGAGGCGATGGCGAAGCTCAATCCGGCGCCGAAGACCGTCGCGCTGCTCTACGCTGACGATTCGTTCGACGTCTCGGTTGCCAAAGGCACGCGCGAGCTCTTGAAGAAAGCCGGCATGCAGACGGTGATCGACGAGCGCTACAGCACCAATGCCTCCGATTTCTCGGTCCTTTTGTCACGCATCAAGAGTCAGAACGCCGACGCGGTGCTCGTCGCGGGCCATGAAACCGAAGTGCTGAACTTCATCCGCCAGGCTAAAAGCCTCAATGTGAATCCGAAGCTTTACTCGTTTACCGTGGGCGTGCCGAGCGCCGATTTTCGCCACGCGCTTGGCACGGATGCCAATGGCGCGTGCGGGATGACCGCATGGCTGCCGTCGCCGTCGCTCAAGGACCGCTGGTTCGGTGACGCCGAAAAGTTCGCGACCGCGTACAAGGCGAAGTACGGCTACGATCCGGATTACCATGCAGCGGCCGGTGTTGCCGCCGTCGAAGCGCTCGTCAATGCAATCGAAGCCGCCGGCAGCCTCGATCACGGCAAGGTGCGCGACGCGCTCGCGAAGTCGAACTTCGAAAGCCTCTATGGCCATATCGCGTTCAACGAAAAAGGGCAGATCAGCCTGCCGCAGATCATGATCCAGATCCAGAACGACAAGGTCGTGCCGATATACGCGGGCAAGGGCTTCGAGAACAAGCTCGAATACCCGCTGAAGCCGTGGGGCCAGCGTTGACCGTGGCATCATCGATTTCTCCGACGTAACGCCGGGATCGCCTTGCAACTGCTCGCCCAGGTCTTAGCCAGCGGCGTTCTCCTGGGCGGGCTCTACGCGCTGATGGCGCTCGGGCTCGCCCTCGTCTGGGGCGTGCTCAACATCGTGAACCTGTCGCACGGTGCGCTGATCATGATCGGCGCCTACGCGACCTATTATCTCTTCACCATCGCGCACATCGATCCGTTTCTCGCGCTGCCGATCACCGCGGTCGTCCTGTTCGTGATCGGTTACATCATCGAGCGCGGCGTCCTGAACTACGTGATTCGCGGGCCGATGTTCAACACGCTGCTAATCACATTCGGCATCGAGGTGATCCTTACCTATCTCGCGCAGCTCTGGTTCTCCGCCGATTTCCGCACGATCAACCCGAGCTACGCCGGCGCGAACTTTCCGGTCGGCGGCATCGTGATCCCGATCGTGCAGGTCGTCGTTTTCGCGATTGCGATCGGTCTCACCATCGCGATGTGGCTCTTTCTGCTCCATTCGCGGATCGGACGCGGCATTCGCGCGTCGGCGCAGAACCTGGTCGCCGCGCGGCTCTACGGTGTCGACCCGAAGCGCATCTATGCGCTGACGTTCGGAATCGGTTCTGCGCTTGCCGGCGTGACCGGTGGGCTATACGGCACCGTGTCGCAGATCAATCCGTACATCGGCGGGCCGCTCACGGCGAAGTCGTTCGCGATCGCCATCATCGGCGGCCTCGACAACCCGCTGGGCGTGATCGTCGGGGGCTTGGTGCTCGGTCTCGTCGAGTCGCTGACGGCGCTCTACTTCGGCTCGACGTACCGCGACGTGGCGAGCTTTGGCGTGCTGCTTCTGGTGCTGATCCTGCGGCCGAGTGGGCTTCTCGGGCGAACGACGTGAATACGAAGCTCGGCGTCGCGATCTCGGCCATTGTCGCCGCCGCGCTCGCTGCGCTGCCGTGGTACGGGAACAACGTGCTGGTGCAGTTCGGCATCAGCGTCCTGCTGCTCGCGACGCTCGCCCAAGGCTGGAACATCATCGGCGGCTACACGGGCTACGCGTCGTTCGGCAATTCGGTCTTCTATGGGCTCGGCGCCTACGGGGTCGGGATCGCGATGGTGCAGCTGCACCTGCCGTTCTGGATCGGCATGCTGCTCGGTCTCGCGCTCGCGGTCGTGTTCGCTGCGTTGCTCGGACTCGCGGTGCTGCGCCTTCGCGGCCACTATTTCGCGATTGCAACGCTTGGTCTCGCGTTCATCATGACCGCGATCGTGTCGAATCTCGAGATCGCGGGTCGCAACATCGGCCTCGTTTTGCCGCTTCTGAAAAGCGAGTTTCTGTTCTACGAGCTGGCGCTCGGCTTGCTGGTGCTAGCAACGCTGACCGTCTTCTGGCTGTCGCGCAGCCGCTTCGGCCTGGGCCTGATCGCGATTCGCGAGAACGAGGAGGGCGCAGCCGTGATGGGCGTCAACACCACGCTCTACAAGGTGCTCGCGTTCATGCTGTCGGCGGCGTTCACGGGACTCGCCGGCGGCATCTACGCGTACTACATCACGTTCATCGACCCGGTCGGCGTGTTCGACGTCGCGCTCAACGTCAAGATGATCATCATGGCCGTGTTCGGCGGGCCGGGGAGCGTGCTCGGTCCGGTCGTCGGCGCGTTCGTGCTGTCGACGATCTCCGAAGTGCTCGCCACGCAGGTGACGAGCTTCGCGAGCATGTTCTTCGGCGTCGTGATCGTGATCGCCGTCGTGTTCATGCCGCGCGGCATCGCGCACTTTGTCGAAAATTTCCGGCGCTTCGGCCTTCGCTATTTCGCCGAGAACGTGCGGACGCATCGGCTCTAGCATGCTCGCGAACACACTCGCCGCTGGCAACATCCTCGAAGTGCGCAACGTGACCAAGCGCTTCCACGGCCTGGTCGCGGTCAACGACGTCAGCTTCGAGATTCGCCACGGCGAGATCCTGGGCCTGATCGGACCGAACGGCGCCGGCAAGACGACGCTCGTTGGAATGGTCAACGGCACGCTGCAACCGACCGAAGGCGACATCGTTTTCGAAGGGACGTCGGTGCGCGGATTGCCGGCATTCCGGCGCGCGCATCTCGGCATCGGACGAACGTTCCAGGTGATGAAGCCGTTCCCCGGGATGAGCGTGCTCGAGAATGCGTCGGTAGGTGCGCTGTTCGGCGCGCACGGCGGCGAGCGCAACCTCGGTCGTGCACGCGAGCAGGCGCGCGAATCGCTCGAATTCGTGGGCCTTGGCAAGCGGATTGCGCAGCGTGCCGATGCGCTGGGAGGGCCGGACCGCAAGCGCCTCGAGCTTGCGAAAGCGCTCGCGATGCAGCCACGCCTTCTGCTGCTCGACGAGGTGATGGCGGGCCTCAATCACGTCGAGATCGAGGAAGTGATCGAGGACATCCGCAAGGTGCGCGACCGCGGCATCAGCATTCTCGTGATCGAGCACGTGATGAAGGCGATCACGAGCCTTGCCGACCGCACGTTCGTGCTGCATCACGGCGAGAAGATCGTCGAGGGACCGACCGACGAAGTGCTGCGCGACCCGCGCGTGGTCGAGGCGTATCTCGGGAAGAAGCGATGAGCGCAGTCGGCACCCCTCTCCCCAGCTCTCTCCCCTCGGGGAAGAGGGTGCCGAGCGCACGCGAGGCGGGTGAGGGGACTCGGCAAGCGGCGCTGCTCGACATCGCCAATCTCGACGCGGGTTACGGCGAGATGCAGGTGCTGCGCGGCATCACCATGTCGGTCAGGCCGGCCGAGATCGTCGCGATGGTCGGCAGCAACGGCGCTGGCAAGACGACCCTTCTCCGTGCGATCTCGCGCATCATTCCGTCGAAAGGCGACGTGCGCTTCGATGGGCGCCCGCTCGATCACGCGACCGCCGACGACGTGTTCGCGATGGGACTGGTGCAAGTGCCCGAAGGGCGGCAATTGTTCGATCGCATGAGCGTCGAAGAGAACCTTCGGATGGGCGCGTACCGGCGGCGCGACGCGAAAGGGATCGCCGAGGATCTCGATCGCATGTACGCGATCTTCCCTCGCCTTGCCGACCGGCGCCGGCAGATCGCCGGGAGCATGTCCGGCGGCGAGCAGCAGATGTGCGCGATGGCGCGCGCGCTGATGGCCAAGCCGCGCCTCATGATGGTCGACGAGATGAGCCTCGGGCTGGCGCCGGTAATCGTCGATCTGCTGCTCGATACGATGGCGAAAATTCGCGCCGATGGCGTCACGGTATTGCTCGTCGAGCAGGACGTGCACGCCGCGCTTTCGGTCGCCGATCGCGGCTACGTGCTCGAGACGGGCGAGATCGTGCGAGAAGGCAGCGCGCGCGAGCTCGAATCGGATCCCGAGGTGCAGCGCGCGTACCTCGGCGACATCACCGGTTCGGCCTGACGCACCGACAATGAACGTTTTGCAGACGGCGCGCGAGCGCATTCGCGGGCGCGGTGCACGCGTCGTGTTTCCCGAAGGCGGCGACGAGCGAATCGTTGCGGCCGCCGCGCGCCTTTCGGAGGAGGGACTCGCGACGCCCATTGTGCTCGGCACATCGGCGGCTGATGACATCGATCGCTATGCCGATCTCTATCGACGAGGACGCCCTGAGGCGAGCGTCGCCGTCGCACATCGCCTGGCGGCGAAGCCGCTGTTTCACGCCGGCTTGATGGTCAAGGCAGGCGACGCGGATGCGATGATCGCGGGCGTCGCGAATCCTACGGCGCGCGTCATCGAGGCGGGCATGATGACGATCGGTCTCGCGGCGGGCATCCAGACACCGTCGAGCTTTTTCCTCATGGCGCTCCCCGACCGGCTGCTGATTTACGCAGACTGCGCGGTCAATGCCGATCCGTCAGCCGAGGTGCTTGCCGATATCGCGATC
>DATFCW010000130.1:0-26525 GCA_035252665.1 Casimicrobiaceae bacterium
CAGTCGCTGTCGGACGGAAAGAAGAATCTCTTCCATGATCCGAAGGGCCGCAACGGCATGAGCAAGCTGTTCGAGAGCTATCTCGCGGGACAGCTTGCGTCGCTCATCGAATTCGCGCCGATGTTCTGGCCGACGATCAACAGCTACAAGCGCCTCGTCGATGGATTCTGGGCGCCGGTCAAGCCGACGTGGGGAATCGACAACCGGACCGCGAGCTTTCGCGTGATCGCGGGCTCGCCCAAATCGACGCGCCTCGAGACGCGCGCGCCTGGCGCCGATGTCAATTGCTATCTCGCGGTCGCGGCGTGCATCGCGGCCGGCCTCGACGGCGTCGAACGCAAGCTGTCGCTCACGACACCGCCGATCGAAGGCACGAATCGCGGTGCCGAGAACGTGCCGCGCGCGCCGCGCACGCTGATCGAGACGACCCGCATCTTTCGCCAATCCGAACGTGCCCGCGACTGGTTCGGGGATGCGTTCGTCGATCATTTCGCCGCGACGCGCGAATGGGAGTGGCGGCAATGGCAGGACGCCGTCACCGATTGGGAGCGCAAGCGCTATTTCGAGATCATCTGATCGAGCCCCTTTCCGGCTTCGCATGACCGACCTTCACCGCTTCGCGTTTCCCACGTCGATCCTCTTCGGGGCCGGTGCGCGCAAGACAATCGCGAAGCATTTGCGCGAAGCGGGACGTGGGCGTCCGCTCGTCGTCACCGATCGCAGCCTCGCCGCGCTGCCGCTCTTCGCCGATTTCCTACGCGATCTCGATGGCGTTGCGCATGCCGTATTCGCAGGCGTTTCCGGCAACCCCGTGCGGGCGCAGGTCGTCGCGGGCGCCGCCGCGTATCGCGCGCACGACTCGGACAGCATCGTCGGCATTGGCGGCGGCGCCGCGCTCGATGTCGCAAAAGCGATCGCCGTGATGGCCGTGCACGACGGCGACATCCTCGAATACGCGTGGGATCATCCAAACGTGCGACCGATCACTGCATCGTTGCCGTATTTCGTCGCGGTGCCGACGACGGCAGGCACGGGATCGGAAGTCGGCCGCTCGGCGGTGATCGGCGACGATGTCACGCACGTCAAGAAAATCGTCTTCTCCCCCGCCCTGCTCGCGAAGGCGGTTTTCGCCGATCCCGAGCTGACGCTCGCGCTGCCGCCGACGATCACCGCCGCAACGGGCATGGATGCACTGACGCACAACGTCGAGTCGTACCTGTCGCCGGAATGGCATCCGATGTGCGACGGCATCGCCGTCGAAGGCGTACGCATCGCGGCACGTGCATTGCCCGTTGCCGTGGCGAACGGTCGCGACCTGCGCGCCCGGGCCGACATGCTGATGGCGTCGATGATGGGCGCGATCGCGTTCCAGAAGGATCTCGGCGCCGTGCATTCGTGCGCGCACGCATTATCGACCGTGGCCGATCTGCATCACGGCCTCGCCAACGGCATCATGATCGACCACGTGATGCGGTTCAATCTGCCGGCCGCCGCGCAAAAGCTCGCCGAGCTTGCGCGCGTCGCCTCCGTGCCGGGCGGCGACCAAGGCAGCGACGAGGCGCGTGCGAATGCGTTCGTCGCGTGGCTTACACAATTGAAGCGCGACATCGGCATTCCCGCGCGCCTCTCGGAATACGACGGTGCGCGTGCGCTTGCGACCGATGACATTCCGCGCCTGGTCGAGATCGCGACGGCCGACACCTGCCACAGGACGAATCCGCGTCCGTGCAGCGCGGACGACTTCCGGCGGCTTTTCGCGGCTGCGATGTAACGCGATGTCGGCGCCTCTTCTGATCGGTGTTTCAGCGCGGATTCACCACCCGAGCGACAACCCCGCATCGCTTACCGGCGTGTATACGAAGACGCTGCACTACCTCGAGCAGTCGGTCGCGCATTGGGTAATGTCGAAGAACGTGCTCGTGTTGATGATTCCGGCGATCGAAAGCGAAGGGATGATCCAGCGCAGCGAGATGCGGCTCTATCACTACGCCGAAGCGCTCGACGGCCTGGTCCTGCAAGGCGGTGCAGATGTCGCCCCCCCGTCCTACGGCGAAGAGCCGCGCGACCCGGCGTGGAAGGGCGATCGCGTGCGCGACCGCTATGAGATAGAGCTGTTCGAGGCGTTCGTCGGCAAGGGCAAGCCCGTGCTTGGCATCTGCCGTGGGTGCCAGCTCGTCAACGTCGCCTTCGGCGGCACGCTCTACCAGGACATCGGCACACAGGTGCCCGACGCGCTCGTGCATCGAGACATCGCGCAATACGAGCGCAAGTTCCACGCGGTGCGCTTCGTTCCCGGAACCGGCCTCGCGAAGCTCTATCCGAATCGCTCGGAGGCGACGATCAACACCATCCATCATCAGGCGGTGAACAAGCTCGGCCGCGGCATGGTGGTCGAGGCGCGATCGGTGCCCGACGGCATCGTCGAAGCGATTCGCTGGCGCGGCCCGAGCTACGTGCTCGGCGTGCAATGGCATCCGGAGTTCATGTTCGGGCCCGGCATGGGCGAGGAGCACCTCGACGGCTCGCCGATCCTGAACGAGTTTCTCGACGCGGCTCGCGCGCGCAAGGCAAAGCGCTGACCCGGCCGCGCGACCGCTCTCGCACGATGGCCGCGTCGGCGCTCTCGATCGTTAATCCTGCAACCGGCTCGGTGATTCTTCGCCTCGCCGCCGATGGCGTGCGCGAAGTCCGTTCGCACTACGAGCGTGCGCGCGTCGCCCAACCGCGCTGGGCGGCAATGCCGATTCGCAAACGCATCGCGACGATCGAGCGATTCCGCGAGCAGGTTCTTGCGCGTGCAGATACCCTCGCGCGCACGCTGACGCAGGAAGTCGGCAAGCCGATTCGCCAATCGCACAACGAGCTCAAAGGCCTCGTCGCGCGGCTCGACTTCTTCATCGCGGAATCGGCGCGGGCGTTGCGCGAGCAGAAGGTGTTCGCCGACGCGCAGCAGAAGGTCGACGAGCGCATCACGCAAGAGCCGCTCGGTGTCGTCGCCAACATATCGGCGTGGAACTATCCGTATTTCGTCGGCAGCAACGTGTTCGTGCCCGCCCTCGTCGCGGGCAACGCCGTCTTGTACAAGCCGTCCGAGTACGCGACGCTGACCGGTCGGCACATGGCCGACCTGCTGCATGCGTCGGGCGTTCCGGAAGACATCTTCGTGCCGGTCATCGGCGGCGGCGCGACCGGCGCCGCACTCCTGCGGCAGCCTGTCGATGGCGTTTTCTTCACCGGCTCGTATGCGACCGGCGCGAAGATCGCCGCGAGCGCTGGCAGGCGAATGATCAAGGTGCAGCTCGAGCTGGGCGGCAAGGACCCCGTCTACGTCTGCGACGATGTCGACGTAAAAGCGGCAGCCGCCGCGGTCGCCGACGGCGCGTTCTACAACACGGGGCAGTCGTGCTGCTCGGTCGAGCGCATCTACGTGCACGAAGCGATCCACGACGCGTTCGTCGATACATTCGTGGCCGAAGTGCGCGGCTATCGCGTCGGCGATCCGATGGACGAGTCGACCTACATCGGCCCGCTCACGCGCTCCGCGCAAATCGACGTGCTGCGGCGGCAAGTTGCGGATGCGCGACGCAAGGGCGCGAAGCTGCTGCTCGGCGGCAATCCGATACGGCGCAAGGGCAACTGGTTCGAGCCGACCGTGCTCGCCGAAGTCGATCACTCGATGCTCGTGATGCGCGACGAGAGCTTCGGGCCGATCATCGGCATCCAATCGGTGGCCGACGATGCGGCAGCGGTTGAGCTGATGAACGACACCGAATATGGACTGACCGCGGGCGTCTACACGAATGACGTCGCGCGTGCGCGGCGAATTCTTTCGCGTGTTCTCGCGGGCAGCGTCTACTGGAACTGCTGCGACCGCGTGAGCCCGCGACTGCCGTGGTCGGGCATGAAACATTCGGGCATCGGGCTTACGCTATCGACAATGGGCATTCAGACGTTCACGCGGCCCAAGGCGTGGCATCTGCGCGGTACGTAAAGACCAAGGACCATCTTACGCGACGGAAATCAAAGCTCTCGCGTGAGCGCGGGAACGATCTCGAATAGATCGCCGACGAGGCCGTAGTCGGCGATCTGGAAGATTGGCGCTTCGGCGTCCTTGTTGATCGCGACGATGACCTTGCTGTCCTTCATGCCGGCGAGGTGCTGGATCGCGCCGGAGATGCCGACGGCGATGTAGAGGTCGGGCGCAACGATCTTGCCCGTCTGGCCGACCTGATAGTCGTTCGGAACGTAGCCGGCATCGACGGCCGCGCGCGATGCGCCGATTGCAGCATGGAGCTTGTCGGCGAGCGCCTCCAGCAGCTTGAAGTTGTCGGCGCTCGCCATTGCGCGACCCCCCGAGACGACGACGCGCGCGTTAGTGAGCTCGGGACGCTCCGATTTCGTAAGCTCTTGGCCGATCACTTTCGACGTCGTGATCTCGGCCGCCGGCTGAACCGTTTCGATCGAAGCGTTGCCACCGCTGGAAGGCGCTGCATCGAAGCCCGTGGTCCGAACGGTGATGACCTTGATCAGGTCGCTCGAGCGCACCGTCGCGAACGCGTTGCCTGCGTAGATTGGCCGAACGAACGTATCGGGCGATTCGATCGCCGTGACGTCGGAGATCTGCGCGACGTCGAGCTTGGCCGCGATGCGCGGCATCACGTTCTTTCCGAAGCTCGACGCGGCGGCAACGACGTACGTGTAGCTGCCGTTCCTGATCGTCTCCAATGCAGTCGCGGCGAAGTTCTCCGCCGTCGGTTCCGCAAGATACGGCGCTTCGACGCGCAGCACTTTCTCGACGCCCGGGATTGCTCCAGCCGCGCTCGACGCGCCGTCCGCGCCATGGCCAGCGACGAGGACATGCACCGGGCCGCCAAGCGCGCGTGCGGCCGTGATCGCGTGCAGCGTTGCCGGCTTCAGCGACTGGTTGTCGTGCTCGGCCAGTACGAGAATTGACATTCAGATCGCTTCCTTCGCGTCGAGGCTGCGAGCAACACCTCGCTCGCGCTCCGAGTCCGTTAACGCCGATCTACGGGTTACCCGGCGCGAATGTTCGGTCGGGCTAACACGCCCTCCCTCGTCGCGCCACCCGTAACGATCGGCACTCCCAGTCGCGCTACGCGAGCTGTTGCCCGCAGCCTCGACAGTTCGGTGGCGTGCCCTGACCCGCGCCCCAGTCATTGCAGCACCTTCGCTTCGTTGCGCAGCTTCTCGACGAGCTCTTTCACGTCGGCGACGCGGCCGCCGCCCTTGCGCCGCGGCGGTTCAGTCACCTTGAGCGTCGCGAGTCGCGGCGCGACATCGACGCCGAGCGCCCCCGGCGTGAGCGTTTCGAGCGGCTTCTTCTTCGCGCGCATGATGTTGGGCAGCGTCGCATAGCGCGGCTCGTTCAGGCGCAGGTCGGTGGTCACGACGGCAGGCAGCGTGACTTCGACGGTTTCGAGACCGCCATCCACTTCGCGTTTCACCGTTGCCTTCCCGCTCGCGATATCGAGCTTCGACGCGAACGTCGCCTGCGGCCAGTCGAGCAGTGCCGATAGCATCTGTCCCGTCTGGTTGGCATCGTCGTCAATCGCCTGCTTGCCGAGAATGACGAGTTGCGGCGCTTCGCGTCGCGCGACCGCGGCAAGAAGCTTCGCGACGGCAAGCGGTTGCAGCTCTGCATCGCTTTGCACGAGGATCGCGCGATCAGCGCCGAGCGCGAGCGCCGTACGAAGCGTTTCCTGGCACGCCGCGGAGCCGCACGAGACCGCGACGATCTCGGTGGCGACGCCCTTCTCCTTCAGGCGAACCGCCTCCTCGACCGCGATCTCGTCGAACGGGTTCATCGACATCTTGACGTTCGTCGTGTCGACCCCGGACGCGTCAGCCTTGACGCGAACCTTCACGTTGAAGTCGATGACGCGCTTGGCGCAAACCATTACTTTCATGGCAGGAGGAGCACCGGCAGGCGAAATGAAGGCATGAAAGCGCCGCTCGAGGCGCTAGAAAACATGGGCGGCGTGACGCGGAGCGGCATGTTCGCCATTCTCCTCGCCGTCGCGCACATCACAAGTCCTTGATTGACTGATATTCGGCTATATGGCACCACTATTGCTTGCGTGTTATTCTTGCGCTCGTCGATTGGGACAGTTTACCAATGACTGAAAGCGGCCTGACGAAAGTACCAAACGGCAATTGCCCAAGCGGCCGATCAGCTCACGGGTGGGCATCGACGACTCGCCGCCGGCAAGGCTGGACTTTTGCTTGTCGTTCATCTCCATGATCCATCAGCCCGCCCGCCGACTGTGCTGACCACGTCCTCCGTCTGGTCCTCCTGGCGCGACAAGTGGCGCGAGCTCGTTGCCACGTCCGATCGGCGGGAGCTCGAGCAGGCGTCGATTCGGGTCGTGATCGCGGCCATCGTGATGGTGTACCTGTTCTGGTACGCCTTGCGCGACGGCAACATCACGCCGAGCGAAACGGTGGTGCTGCAGGTCGCCGTCCTGTTCTTCGCATTTTCGGTGACGCTTACCCTGCGCGTGTTGATGACCGCGCGTCCTTCCGTGCCCCGCCGCTATCTGGCGATGGTCGTCGACAACGCCGTCACCACGTTCTGCCTGATGCAGATGGGCGAAGGTGGCGCCGTCATCATCGGCGTCTATCTCTTCATCTCGTTCGGCAACGGGTTTCGCTACGGGCGCAAGTACCTTCACATCTGCCAGGCGCTCGGCGTCATCGGCTTTGCTTCGGTGCTTGTCGTCTCCGATTTCTGGTCGCACCACGTCGCGATCGGAACCGGCTTCCTGATCGGGCTGCTGATCCTTCCGCTCTACGTCGGCGTGCTCGCCGAACGGATCGAAAAAGCGAAGAAGCGCGCGGACGAAGCGAACCAGGCGAAGGGACGGTTCGTCGCGAATGTAAGCCACGAGATGCGCACGCCGCTCAACGGCGTGATCGCCATGGCGGACATCCTGCGCGAGACGAGCCTCAACGCGTCGCAGCGCGAAATCGTCGAGACGATGACGACGTCGGCGCAACTGCTGCTCGCGCAGATCGAGGACGTCCTCGACCTGTCGAAGATCGAGGCGGGACGCGTCCACATCGAAGCGCGGCCCTTCAACCTCGCTCGTTTGCTCTCCTCGGCAACGAAGCTGGTCCTCCCACAGGCGCGTTACAAAGGCCTGGAGGTCACCGCATCCGTCAAGCTGGGCGATGCCGAATGGTTCGAGGGAGACGCGCACCATTTGAACCAGGTGCTCCTCAACCTTCTGTCGAATGCCGTCAAGTTCACCGAGCACGGGCACGTCGAGCTCTCCGCGTACATCAAGGAACAACACGACGACGAGCGAACGATACGGGTCGAAGTGCGCGACACCGGAATCGGAATTCCCGCGAGCAAGCAGGCGACGATTTTCGAACCGTTCACCCAGGCCGACGATTCGGTCACGCGGATATACGGCGGCACGGGTCTTGGCACCACGATTGCACGGCACCTGATCGCGTTGATGGGCGGATCGATCGGCGTCGAGAGCACGCCGGGTGTGGGCTCCGTTTTCTGGGTCGAGCTTCCGCTCAAGGTGAGCAGCGCGCAAGGCGACGACGTCGGCGAAGCAATCTTCGCCAAGAACAAATCGGCGTCGACGGCACAAGCGCTTGCCGCGATGCAATCGGGCAAGGTGCAGCGGATACGAGGTGCCCGCATTCTCGTCGCCGAAGACAACCCGACGAATCAACGCGTCGCGCAGCTCATTCTCGAAAGCGGCAGCCACAACGTGACGCTCGTGGAGAACGGCGAGGAAGCGCTCAACGCGCTCGAGTCAGGCACGTTCGATCTCGCGCTGTTCGACTTGTCGATGCCGGTGGTGTCGGGCCTTCAGGCGCTGAAGCTCTATCGATTCACCACGACGAAGCCCATCCCCATTCTGATCCTGTCGGCGAACGTCACGCCGGAAGTCATGGCCGAATGCGAGCGTGCCGGTGCAGCCGAGTTCGTGCCCAAGCCACTGCGCGCGTCTCATTTGCTCGACGCGGTCGAGCGGCACCTCGCATCCGAGGCGATGCTCGGGTCGCCCGCGCCGGCCAGGAGCGAGGAGAAGCCGCAACTCGCGGTCGTCGAGACGCCTCTCATCGATACCGAGGTGCTTCGCGACCTTTGCGCGCTGTCGTCGGATCCGACGTTTGTCTCGCGCCTGCTCTCCGGATTCAAGGAAGACACCGAGCGCCTCGTGAAGGAAATCACTTCGTCGATAACGAACCGCAAATACGAAGCGATTCGAGACTCGGCGCATGCGCTGAAGGGAGGCGCGGCGAGCGTTGGCGCATCGCAGCTATCGCAACTCGCGCGCAAGCTCGAAAGCGCGTCGGGCGACGCGCTGCGCGTTCGCGCGGCGCAATGGATCGAAGAAGTGCTGAAGACGTCGCAGCTTACGAACGAAGCGCTGGAGCGCTACGTCGCTGACAACGCGATCTCCGTGAGCTCGCCCGCTTCTCGCCCGAACTAGCGCCTGTCAACACGCCTGAATCAAGCCGGCCAAAGCCGGCTTGATTTGTTTCAGGCAGCGCCCGCGGCAATTCCCATCGGGGCGATCGTCTTGACGTTGTCCGACGGCAGCTGCTCGGCGGCGCGCGCTTGCGCGCGAATCAATCGATCCATCACGCGCAGATCGCGCTCTTCGAGCTTGAGTGCGGTATCGGCCCAGATCTCGACGACGCGCATCAATTCTTCGTCGGTGATCGGCATCACTTCGTTGCGCGCACGCTCGAAGCCTTGTCGTCCGCAAAGATTCTTCGAGTGCCGGCGAATGTATCCCTCGACGGCCGCGCGTCCCGTACCATCCGGCGTCACCACGTCGACCACGCCCATGTCATAGAGCTGACGGGCCGAATAAATGGTCCCGCTGGTGATCAACTCTTCGGCTTGCCTGCGTCCGATCTTCCTCGACAGAAAACTGAACGCGCCCATTCCGGGAAACAGATTGAAGAGTATTTCGGGGAATCCGAATCGACTCGATTCCTCTGCAATCAACACCGATGCGGAAAGCGCCGCCTCGAATCCGCCACCAAGCGCTTCGCCTTGCACCAGCGCGATCGACGTGATCAATCCATCGCAGTTCCGATGCCATTCGAGCAGGCACTCGACGCAACGCTTGCCGTAATTGACAAGGCTTTCGCGGTCCTGCATTTGAATGAGCGTTCGAAACAACGCAAGGTCGCCACCTAGATTGAAGATGCTCGGAGTGCCGGACGCGAGCACGCCATAAATCGGTCGAAAGTCGCCCGTGTTCGCCGACACCTTGATGCGCTCCGTGAACCCGCGCAACTCGGCGAGAATCGGCATGTTGAAGCACGGTCGCGGACGAGGAAGCATGAACGCCCAATAGGCGCTGAAATTCCTGTCGATTTCGATTTGAAGCTGTGATTCGCGAGGATGACCGAACAACTTGACTTCGGCGCTCGCGGGGAGCTCGACGACCGCGTTCATGCAAACCTCCAAAGCATGTTCGAAATCCGGGACAGACTGTAGGCGTAGCTGCCGCTGGACGGCAGGCGTGTAATCTACACCAGAAAAGGAGGTGTAGGAGAGTGCCCTACAACGATTGGCTGAATATTGGCGGCGCCGAGCTTCGATGTTGCAAAAAAGGCAACATCATTAAGACGTTATGACGTTGTCCTAATGCCGTCGCTCGGTCGTGGTCGACGGCGGTGAACAAACTGACGTCACATGTTGTTTGCTACAGATCCTTACGCAAGCAGCACTTTCCACCGCCCGCCGATCAGCCCTTCCACGGGTCGGAAGCTCGCCTTGTACGCCATCTTCGGGCTTTCGCGGATCCAGTAGCCGAGATACAGATACGGCAACTGCAGTTGCCGGCACCGCTCGATTTGCCAGAGGATGCTGTAGGTGCCATAGCTCGCCGACGGCGGCTGTGGCTCGAAGAACGTGTAGACCGACGATAGTCCGTCGCCCAATCGATCCACCAGGCTCACGATCCGAAGCTCGCCGTCCTCGCGAAACTCGTAGAGGTCGGTCGAGACGTTGCTGTGAAGCAGGAAGTGCTGGTACTGCTCGCGGCTGTCCTGGTCCATTCCTCCGCCGGGATGACGCAGCCGCTGATAGCGCAGATAAAGCGCGTAATGGGCCGGATCGTACGTCAACTCCCGTCTTGTCACCGTCAACCGGTCGCCAACTCGCAACGCGCGTCGCTGGCTGCGGTTCGGCCGGAAGCTGCGAACCGGAACGCGAACGGGAACGCACGCCCGGCACTGGTCGCAGTACGGGCGATAGGTGAAGGCGCCGCTGCGGCGAAACCCGAGGCGAACCAGCTCGCCATAGACGCGCGAATCGATCAGGTGGCTCGGCGTCGCGACCTGCGAGCGTGCCGCCCGACCGGGCAGATAGCTGCACGGATAAGGCGCCGTCGCATAGAACTGCAACGTCGCGAGCGGCAGGTCGTTGAGGTTGCTCACCCGAGCTCCAGAGTCGCACCACTTCGCCAGCCGGCGGGCGGTCGAGTCGAGTTTATCAATTCGTCGAGCGCGCGTGCGAACCGCGATCGGGGAATGGGCCGCGCACCCATCGACGCCAGATGCTCGGTCTCCTGCTGGCAATCGATCATCGTCGTCCCGCGCTGTTGCAGCAGCGCAACAAGCGAGGCCAGACAGACCTTCGAAGCATCCGTTTCGCGCGTGAACATCGACTCGCCGAAGAACACGTTGCCGAGCGCGATACCGTAGAGGCCGCCGACGAGCTCCTCGTTACGCCATGCCTCGATGCAATGACCGTAACCGAGCTCGTGCAATCGCGTATAGGCGACGATCATCTCGCGCGTGATCCACGTTCCCTGCTGTCCTTCGCGCGGCGCTTTCGCGCACGCCTCGATCACCGCGGAAAACGCGGTGTCGCAGCGAATGTCGAAGTCGCGCTTGCGCATGCGCCTCGCGAGCGATCGCGACATCGTGAACTCGTCGACCCACAGAACCATGCGCGGATCGGGACTCCACCATAGGATCGGCTGGCCTTCGCTGTACCAGGGATAGATGCCTCGCCGATACGCATCGACAAGCCTCTCGGGAGAGAGATCGGCGCCGGCCGCGAGCAAACCGTTCGGCTCGCGCAGCGCGGCGTCGAGCGGAGGAAACGGGGAATCTGCATCGAGCCAGGCGATCATCGACATTGCGACAGCCTTGCGGCGCCGTTGCGCCGAAGGCGGCAAGGTACAATGAGCACGGCTTCGCGAAGTTCGATTCGCTTCATTCGACATCATCGGCGCGAACCGACGCGAGCGCGGCGACGCACGATCACGGCGCAATGCCCCGGTAGCTCAGTGGATAGAGCAGCCCCCTCCTAAGGGGCAGGTCGGACGTTCGATTCGTCTTCGGGGCGCCATCTCCAATGAAGAGGCGATCCTCGCGCTTCGGGTCGCTCTATATCCCGCGCGCGCCAAACGAGGTGCGCACATCGTTTCGTGCAGCCCTCCCGTGCCGTAGCGCGTCGAGACTGTAGACGCCTCCACCGGCCACGGCAAGATACAAGAACACGAAACAATAGACGACCGCGAGCTCGCCGTGATTGATGATCGGCCAGAAGCCGTGCGGCGCGTGAGCGAGAAAATACGCGAACGCCATTTCACCGGACAAAATGAACGCGACCGGTCGCGTGAAGAGGCCGATCAGCAGCAGCACTCCGCCGAAGAACTCGAGCAACCCAGCGACGCCGATCAGCGACGCCAGGTGAAAGCGGTTGGGGGCGGGTATCGGAAAGGCAAAGAGCTTTCCCATGCCGTGCGTCATGAACAGAAACGCGACAATGATGCGAAGGATGCTGAGCACGCGACCGGACCAGGCATCGACGAAGGAATCCGAAATTCTCATTCCACCTCACCTCGAATCGTCACTCTGAATTCGAACATCGGCGCTCAGCGCTCGATTCTGCCGCTCGCCTTTCGTTTCTTCCATGTCCCCTATCCGCTACCAGATCATTCCCCGCGATCCGCACGCTCACCTGTTCGAGGTGCGCTGCACGGTCGACGACCCGAGCCCCGACGGACAGCGCTTTCGCCTGCCCTCCTGGATACCCGGAAGTTATTTGATCCGCGAATTCGCACGTCAGTTCATCGGCGTACGAGCCGAGGCGGCTGGCGTCCCGGTGGCGATCGAGAAGGAAGCGAAGGACACATGGCGCGCGGCGCCTGCCGACGGACCGCTGACCGTCATTGCCAGCGTTCACGCGTTCGATCTTTCGGTGCGAACCGCTTATCTCGACCATGCGCGCGGTTACTTCAACGGGCCGAGCGTATTCCTGTTGCCGGAAGGATGCGACCGTCGAACCTGTTTGCTGGAAATTCTGCCGCCGGCGCAGGAGGTTTTCGCGCATTGGCGCGTTGCGACGGCGTTCGCGCGCGACGGCGCGCCCGCGCACGGCTTCGGCCGTTATCGCGCGGAGAGCTACGACGAGCTGATCGACCATCCGGTCGAGATGGGCGATTTCGCGCTGGTCTCGTTCGAGGCCGCGGGCGTTGCGCACGAGATCGCAATCACCGGAAAGCATGACGCGGACCTCGACCGGCTTGCGCGCGACCTCGCACGGCTTTGTCAATGGCAGATCGATTTCTTCGGCGGCGAGGCACCGTTCGACCGCTACCTCTTCCTGATCAACGCCGTCGGCGAAGGTTACGGCGGTCTCGAGCATCGCTCGAGCACGAGCCTTCTTTGTCGTCGCGACGAGCTGCCGACGCGCGCGCGAACCGATATCGACGACGGCTATCTCCACTTCCTCGGATTGGCGAGCCATGAATATCTCCATGCGTGGAACGTCAAGCGGATCAAACCCGCGGCATTCACGCCCTACGATCTTTCGCGCGAAAGCTACACGCGACAACTGTGGGCGTTCGAGGGCATCACGTCGTACTACGACGATCTCGCGCTGGTGCGATGCGGGCTGATCGACGCGAAGCGCTATCTAGAGGTGCTCGGCCGAGGGATCACCGGCGTGCTCCGCACACCAGGTCGGTTTCGCCAGAGCATCGCCGAGGCGAGCTTCGACGCGTGGATCAAGTTCTATCGCCCCGAAGCCCACTCGCCCAATGCGACGATCAGCTACTACGGCAAGGGCGCGCTCGTAGCGCTCGCGCTCGACCTGTCGCTTCGCGAAGCGCAGCGCGGCTCGCTCGACACGGTGATGCGCACGCTATGGGAGCGATTCGGCAAAACGGGTGTCGGCGTCCCGGAGGATGGCATCGAGTCGATCGTATGCGAGCAGGCGGACGATGCGATGCGCGCGTTCTTTGAACGCTACGTGAACGGCACCGATGACCCGCCGCTCGAGACGCTGCTCGCGGCATTCGGCATTGAATGGCATTTGCGGGCGTCCGAAGGACCCAACGATCGCGGTGGCAAGCCGGCAAAGGGTCCGTTCCCGCAATCGTCCATTGGCGCGACGCTGGGAAGCGATCTTCGGCTGCAGCATGTGTATAGCGGCGCTGCCGCCGAGCGCGCCGGGCTCGCACCGGGCGACGTGCTGCTTGCGCTCGACGGCGTGCGCGCGTCGATGGAGGCGCTCGCTACGCTGCTGGCGCGCCGGTCACCCGGCGAGACGATCGCCGTCCACGCGTTTCGCCGCGACGAACTGTTGCACGTCGCCGTCGAGCTCGATGCCGCTCTGCTCGATACGTGCTACCT
Organism: Casimicrobiaceae bacterium; assembly: GCA_035252665.1. Lineage (GTDB taxonomy): Bacteria > Pseudomonadota > Gammaproteobacteria > Burkholderiales > Casimicrobiaceae > VBCG01. The sequence goes on from DATFCW010000130.1 coordinate 13,657, forward strand.
CGCATTGGCGACGAAGGCGCCCCAGCGTGCCGTGGCGCTTCGAAATGCCTGGCTCGGCGCCGCGTAAGCGCATTCCGACGCGACAGTGCGCCTGCGCCGGCTTGTAACGACTTCGGACAATCCGTAGCCTCGGAGCCTTCGGTTTCCGTCGCCGCGGCGTGCGAGATGCAGGCGCGCGCCCGACGCCCCATGTCACGCATTCGCCAGCGCGGACTGCTCTACGGTGCGATCGCGGCGTCGATCCTGGTCGTTCTCGCGCTCGTCGTTCTCTTCTTTCCGTGGAACACGCTGCGCGGGCCCGTTGCGTCGTATTTCAGCCATAGGCTGCATCGCCAGGTCACGATCGCCGGCGACCTTCGCGTGCATCTCGGACTGCCGGTGCGCGTCGACGCCGATGACGTGTCGGTGGCAAATGCGCCGTGGTCGAGCATCCAGCCGATGGCGCACACGGCCCACATGGCGCTCACCTTCGGCTGGCGATCGCTGTTGCACCTCACTCCAGACACGGTTCGCTTGACCCAGCCGACGCTCGTGCTCGAGCGCAACGGCCAAGGTGACGCGAACTGGCATTTCGGCCACGACGAAAACTCCTCGCCGCTTCGCTTCGGCGATCTCGACGTCGACAAGGGAACGCTGCGCTATCGCGATCCGCAAGTGCGCGGCGACATTACGGTCGCATTGCAAAGCACCCAGTCGGCGAATGCGTCACAGTCGTTACGCTTCGAGGGGCGCGGAACGCTTCGCGGCGAGCCGTTCACGATCAGCGGCCGAGGCCGCGGCTTTTCCGAGCTTCGGCGCATAGACGATCCCTATCAGCTCGCGTTCGATCTAGAGTCCGGCAAGACCGGAGTGATCTTCGACGGCACCGTCGTGCCTTCGTCGCCACAGAACCTGCGCGGCGCGCTTCATGTGCGGGGCCCGGACCTGTCGAAGCTTTATCCGATCGTTCCCACGCCGCTGCCGTGGACGCCCGCCTACAACCTGACTGGCGATCTCACGCACGAGAGCGGCAAATGGACGTTCCGGCAGATCAACGGAACCGTCGGCGAAAGCGACCTCGCAGGCAATTTCAGCGTCGACGTGTCGAAGCCGCGGCCATCGACGATCGCCAACCTGTCGTCGAGAAGTCTCAACTACAAGGATCTCGGCGGATTCATCGGCCTGCCGCCCGGCGAATCGGCGCAGAAGACGAACACGCCCGAGAAGCGGAAGGAAGCACAGCGGCGCGCCACGAGCGATCGCGTGCTGCCGAGCAAATCCTTCGAGCTCGGCAAGCTGCGCGAGCGCGACGTCGACCTCGAGTTTCGCGCCGCGGCCGCGCAATGGGGCCGCCTGCCGCTCGACAATCTCGCCACACACATGGTGCTGAAGGATGGCGTGCTGCGCTTCGATCCGCTGGACTTCGGTCTCGCCGACGGCCATGTCGTCACGAACCTGACGCTCGACCTTACGAAGCGAGAGCCGACCGCGAAGGCGCAGATCGAAGTGCGACGCGTCGAGCTCAAGCGCATCTTCCCGCAGCTTGCCGCGCCCGGCGGTTCGGCGGGACGATTTGGCGGCCGCGCGCAATTCACGACGAGCGGCAACAGCGTCGCCGAGCTTCTCGCGGGGACGCAAGGCGAAGCGGCCATCGCGATGCGCGGCGGAGAAATGAGCACGCTGAAGCTCGTGCTGACCAATCTCGATCTCGCGCGCGCGGCAGCGCTTTTGATGCGTGGCGGTAACGAGAGGGCACCGCTCCATTGCGCGATCGCCGCGATGCACGCGACACATGGCGTGCTCACACCCGACATCATGGTGATCGACAGCAGCGAGGAACTGATCCGCGGTTCCGGCCACATCGACTTCGCGCACGAAAAATACGACGTCGCGCTGGCGGCCGATTCGAAAAAACCGAGCCTCGTCGCGCTGCGCGGACCGATCAACATCACCGGCACGTTCAAATCCCCGGTCGTGAAACCCGCGCTTGGACAGGCGATCGCCCGCGTCGGCGCCGCCGTGGGCCTGGGCATCCTCGCGCCGCCGCTGGCGCTCTTGCCGCTGATCGACCTCGGCAATGCGCCGGACGCCGATTGCCAGGCGCTTTATCGCGATGCCGGGATCACGACGAACGCGGCCGGCAATGCGGGCGGGAAGAATCCCGCTACCGCCGAGCGACGCGAGAAGCGCGAGGAGCGCACGCGCGAGCAGGTCGCGCGCACGCGTTGATCAACGCTTGGGCTTCCCTGCTGCCGCGCGCGCGTGAAGCGCCTCGAGCGATGCGTGCTGCAGCTCGAGCGTCTTGATGCTCATGCGCATGAGGTCGAGGCTCATCGCGAGCCAGCCTTCGATCACCCGGAGCTCGGCGATCTTGCGCTCGACCTGCGCGGGATCGAGGGCCGCGAACATCGCCGCCGGATTCGGGAATGCGAACATGCCCGGAAAGACAGCGGCCGATGATTGCGATTGCTCGGCCTGAGTGGAACTGCCCACCGGGCTTGACGCGGATTCGGTTGGCGCCACCGCCCCGCTCGCGGACCCGGGCATCGGCATCCCGAACGGATTCCACATTTTCTGCATGAAGGCGAGCGCGTCCTGCGCGGTCAGCGCCGGCTTGCCATCCTTGTCGAGTTCTGCGTCGTCGGTCATTCGCGCTCCTCGATGCACCGTGCGCTAATATCGTGCGCCATGATGGAAAGCAGTGCAACGTTGATCGATCGGCTCGCAAACATCGTCGGACGCGAGCACGTGTTGACCGACGCGCGGGACGTCGAGCCCTACCTCGTCGACTGGCGGCAGCGCTATCGCGGCGCGACGCGCGCGGTCGTGCAACCCGCAAGCACGGCGGAGGTCGCGGAAGTCGTGCGGGCGTGCTCGGAGTCCGGCACCGCGATCGTTCCGCAAGGTGGCAACACCGGCATGTGCGGTGGCGCGACGCCTGACGCGAGCGGCAAGGAAATCGTCTTGTCGCTTGCGCGCATGCGCGCGATTCGTGCGCTCGACGCGGACAACGCGACGATTACCGTTGAAGCGGGCGTGACGCTGAGCGCGGTTCAGGACGCGGCGCGCGAGGCGGACCTGCTGTTCCCGTTGTCGCTCGCCTCCGAAGGAAGCTGCACGATCGGCGGCAACCTCGCGACCAACGCTGGCGGCACCGCCGTGCTTCGCTACGGTAACGCGCGCGAGCTCGTGCTCGGTCTCGAAGTCGTGCTCGCGAACGGCGGCATCTGGAACGGATTGCGCGGTCTGCGCAAGGACAACACCGGCTACGATCTCACGCAGCTCTTCGTCGGCAGCGAAGGCACGCTCGGCATCATCACTGCCGCGGTGCTGAAGCTTTTCGCCGCACCGCGCGCGAGCGTTACTGCGTTCTGCGCGATCGCCGACGTCGAGCACGCCGTCTCGCTGCTTCGCGCCGTGAAACGGGCGCTCGGCGATCGATTGACCGGCTTCGAGTTGATCAGCGCTTTCGCGTTGCAGATTTCGCGCAAGCATCATCCAGGGTCGGCGGACCCGCTGCCCGGACATCCGTGGTACGCGCTCGTGCAGGTCGACGATACGTCACCTGATGCACCGCTTGCCGAGCTCGTTCAGAACGCGCTCGCCCACGCGGTGGAAACCGGCATCGTGCTCGACGCCACGATCGCGCAATCGAAGGAGCAGGCGGATCGGCTCTGGGCATTGCGCGAGAACATCAGCGAAGGGCAGCGACGCGAAGGCCAGAACGTCAAGCACGACATCTCGCTGCCGATCTCCGCGATCGCGCAATTCACCACGGACGCGGAGCGCGAGATCGTGCGCGCGTTTCCCGGCGCGCGCGTCGTGGCATTCGGTCATCTGGGCGACGGCAACCTGCACTACAACGTCGCGGCGCCCGAGGGCGAAAGCGGTCAGGCGTTTCTCGCCAACACGCAGGCGATCAATCGAATCGTCCACGATCGCGTGGTTGCGGCCGGCGGCAGCATCAGCGCCGAGCACGGCATCGGACAGTTGAAGCGCGCCGAGCTCGCGCATTACAAGAGCGCGATCGAGCTGGAGCTGATGCGTCGCGTGAAAACGGTGCTCGACCCCCACGGGCTTCTCAACCCGGGCAAGGTGCTCTGACGCCTTATGGGAAAGATCATCTTCTGGCTGATCGTCTTCTTTATCGCGCTACTCGTGCTGCGCGTGATCAACATGGCGAGCGCGCGTTCGCGCGGCAGGGAACGCTCGGCACGCACGGCGAAGAAGGACCCCGCAATGGTTCGTTGCGTCAATTGCGGCATCTACCTGCCGCGGGCCGAGGCGGTTCAGGGACCGAAGGGACCGTTGTGCGGCGACAAGCAGTGTCTTACTGACGCATCGGGCAAGCCTCGGTAGCCGTGCGAGGTGGCGCGCTCGCTACGCGCCAGGCAGCGTCGACAGCTCTTCGACGACGTCGCGTTCGCTTCGCACGTCGGCGACGCTTCGCGTGAACGTCGAACAGGTGCGCCTCGTGCGCGCGATGATCGCGGTCACCGACCGCCTCGCGCACGACGATGCCGATGAAATCATGCAATGGCGCGTCCATCGTCGTCGCGCGCTCGCAGCCGCCCCTGGTCAATCCGGCGATGATCAGCGTGTCGACGCCGAAGGTGCGCAACCCAGTGTCGCGACGCGGCCGCCTTCCATTTTGCACGGTCGACGAAACCGAACAATCGCCGATTGTTGCGCAATTGGCGCAATGATGTCGGGCATCAGGGCCAATCGAGGCGCCCGACGCGCCATCGAGGCCCGGTTGCTGGCACAATCTCGCGCGAAGCTGCGGCGGCTTCCCGAAACCTCCCGGTGAATGACCTACCGCGGCCGCCGGCGAACGCGCCTTTGAAACGCGCCGCGCCGCGGAGACTAACTCTGGATCCCTCGTCCGCTCTGCCGCCTTACAGTCCGCCGCCGCTCCCTGCGTCGATCGCTGGATCGTCGCGCCGGATTCTGTGGATCGTCGGCGTATTTCGCGCCGTGTGCGGTGCGCTCTTGCTCGGGCTTGCGCTTCTGCTCGACCTGCGCACGCTCAACGTCGCGACGCCCAATTCGTTCGTCACTGCCGCATCGCTTTACTTCGTCTTCGGTCTTGCCTCGTTTGGCTGGATCCAGCAGGAACGGCTCACGCTGCCTATCGCGCAAACGCTGCTCGCGCTCCTGTCCGGCGACATCCTGTTTATCGCGCTCGTGATGATCGCGGGCGGCAGCACCGGCGCGCCGCTGCCGATTCTGCTGTTTCCGCAACTCGCCGCCAGCGGATGGCTGCTGCGCACGCAGACGGCGTTCTTTCACGCCGCGCTCGCGGCGATCGTGCTGCTCGGCCTCGAAACATGGCGCTTGGCCGGCGGCGACATTCCCGCGACGCAGCTCTTCCAGACGGCGCTGATCTGCCTCGGCTACTTCGCGATGGTCGGCACCGCGGTCGTGATTGGCCGCTACACGAAGGCGTCCGAGGATCTGGCCGCGCAACGCGGCATCGACGTCGCCAATCTCGAGCAGGTCAATCGCCTCATCATCCAGGACATGCAGGACGGCGTGCTGGTCGTCGACTTGACCGGCGTGGTGCGCGGCCACAACGCGCAGGTCACGCGGCTCCTCGGCGGTTTCGGCCGAATGCGCGGCGGCATGCGCCTCGCCGAATTCTCGACGACGTTGCACGACTACTGGCGTCGATGGAACGAGGATTTCTCCGAGCCGCTGCCGCCCTTCAAGGTCGACGCGACGCAGCGCTTGTTGCGCGTACGGCTCGTGCGCATCGGCTCGGGCTTGAACGGCGGAACGCTGATCTATCTCGAGGACCTCGGCCGCGCGCAGAACGAAGCGCAGCAGATGAAGCTGGCGGCAATGGGCCGGCTCACGGCGTCGATCGCGCACGAGGTACGCAATCCCCTGTCCGCGATCAACCAGGCCGCGCAACTTCTCGAGGAGGACGGCAACGTCGCGCCCGACGGCCAGCGGTTGCTCGGCATGATTCGCAGCAACGCGAAGCGCATCGACCGCATCGTCGGCGAAGTGCTGCAGCTCAATCGCCGCGATCGCCAGCAGCCCGAGGTGATTCCGCTCGGCGAATTCGTGCGAGCGATCACCGACGAGATCATGCAGGCCGAGCACATTGCGGCAGACGGCATCGTGATCGACATCGAGGACGATCTGCTCGTGATGTTCGATCGCGGGCATTTGAACCAGATCGCATGGAACCTCGTGCGCAATGCATGGCAGCATTGCCGCAAGGGCGCGGGCAGCATCCGCATCTCCGCGCGCGCCGGCTACATGGGCGACGCCGTGATCTGCGAGCTTGCCGACGACGGACCTGGCGTGCCGGCGGAATTTCGCGGCCAGATCTTCGAGCCGTTCTTCACGACGCGTCCGGGCGGCACGGGGCTTGGTCTGTATATTGCACGCGAGCTCGCGGATGCGAACGGCGCAGCGCTCGAGCTATTGCCCAAATCGCCGGGGGCGATCTTCCGAATGACGTTCAAGCGCGCGTTGACGCCGGCAGCGGCCACCGTCGCGGCGACCTGAAATCCGCGGCCTTCCCTCGTAAAACGCTTCCAAACATGTCCCGCAGAACCCGTGGTCAACCGAAGGTCCTGATCGTCGACGACGAGCCCGACCTTCTCGAACTGCTCGAAATGACGCTGTCGCGGATGGGCCTCGACACGTCACGCGCCGAGTCGGTTGCCGACGCCCAGCGTCAGCTCGACGCGCAGGCGTTCGACCTTTGCCTGACCGACTGGAACCTTCCTGACGGCGAAGGATTGCGCGTCGTCGAATACATCACGCAAAAGGCGCTCGACGTGCCGGTTGCGGTCATCACGGCGTTCGGCAGCGCGCAAAACGCGGTGGCCGCGCTCAAGGCGGGCGCGTTCGACTATCTCGCGAAGCCGGTCGCGCTCGAGCAGCTTCGCGCACTGGTCAAGCAGGCGCTCAAGGTTCCCGAGAAGCCGCAACCCGCGACGAGCTATCAGCTTCTCGGCGAATCGCCGGCGATGCAGCAGGTGCGTGGCTTGATCGATCGCCTCGCGAAAAGCCAGGCGCCGGTGTTCATCAACGGCGAATCGGGAAGCGGCAAGGAGCTCGCCGCGCGAATGATTCATCTGAAGGGTCCGCGCGCGGAACTGCCGTTCATCGCGGTCAATTGCGGCGCGATTCCCGAGAACCTGATGGAGAGCGAGTTCTTCGGCTACAAGAAGGGCGCGTTCACGGGTGCCGAAAGCGATCGCGACGGATTCTTCCAGGCCGCGAATGGCGGCACGCTCTTTCTCGACGAAGTCGCCGATCTCCCGCTTGCGATGCAGGTGAAGCTCTTGCGCGCGATCCAGGAAAAGAAGGTGCGCAAGGTCGGCTCGACGACCGAGGATGCCGTCGATGCGCGACTCATCAGCGCCACGCACAAGAATCTGCCGGCGCTCGTGGAGAACGGCGAGTTCCGCCAGGACCTTTACTATCGCTTGCACGTGATCGAGCTCGCGATGCCTTCCTTGCGCGAGATGCGCGAGGACATTCCGCTGATCGCCAATGCGATCCTCATGCGGCTCGCGCGCGGCCATGCCGCGGGGCTCGAACCCGAGGCGCTGGTCGCGCTCGAACGCTATCCGTTTCCCGGCAACGTGCGTGAGCTCGAGAACATCCTCGAGCGCGGGTTGTCGTTGGCCGGCGATCCGCAGCGAATCACTGCCGAGGATCTGCATCTCACGCCGGTCGCCGACGAAACCGATGCGCCCATTCCCGCCGGCGAGAAGTGGCCGCTGCAGGATTACCTCGATCGCGTCGAGCGCGCGGCGATCAACGAAGCGTTGGAAAAAACGCGCTACAACCGCACGGCGGCGGCGAAGCTGCTCGGCATTACGTTTCGAGCGATGCGCTACCGGATGGAACGGCTGGCGATCAAGTAACCGAAACTGCCGTTGTGCGCGTCGCGCGGGCCCCGCGTTTCGCGTACCCGAACCACCGTAATCGAGCTCGCGATTACGGATTACCGAGAACACGTGCGTCGGGGAACGCATCGTCCACCGATGCATTGGTGTGGTGAGTCGGAAATTCGCTCGATCCTTCGCGGCGAAATCGGCTCCTTTATCGTCGGAACTTCCGACTCAGCACACCAGGCACACGTATTGCCACCGCCGGCCGACGGAAGCCATTTTCGCGGGGCAAACGGTGAAAAGAACGACATTGCGGCGCTTCGGCGCTGCCGTTTTTGGGCTGCTTGTGCCGACGCTTGCTCAGGCGACGCTGACGATTGCGCCGCTCACCTGGAACGTCGTCGGCCTCGACAGCAACAGTCCCGCTTCGGGACCCAGATTCTTCCCCGTAGGCGCGCGCGTCTGCAGCGACGTTGCCACCAGCAACGTGTCGGTCGACTATGTCTTCGACTCGGCAAACGCCAATATCAATCTGCGCCCCGGTTCGCTCGCCGCGCTTTCGCTTCCGAGCATCGCCGCGGGCGCGTGCGCCGACGCCTACTTCGAGATCGAGGTCACGCGCGTGGCGGCAGCGTTCGATACGACGCGGCGCTACCACATCACCGCCACCGACGGATCGGGCACCGTTTCGACGGCAACGCCGCGCGAGATCTACGTCGAGCATCTGATCTCGCAGAATCGCAACTCGGTCACCGGCATCAAGCTGAACGGCTCGCCGATCGCGGCAGGCGGCTCGATCGATCTCGTCGTTGGCAACACGTACACGATCGAGCTCGATGGCGGCACCGCGACGCAGGGCTACAACCAGTTCGAGGCGTTCATCAATTTCCCGAACACGATCTTCCAGATCCTGTCGGTCAGCACGACGTACTCCGCGGATGATTCTCCCTACGTTCCGGGCCCGGCGCCAATCGCGAGCGACAAGCTCTACGCCGACGCATGCCTTTGGCAAAACGATGTCACGAGTCCCAATTACCGAAGCTGTGTCGGCGGCGACTTCAAGGCCGGCGGCAATTCGGTCGTCACCACCTACACGATCAAGGTGATCAGCGGCGGCGGCACGTCGCAGACGCTCAATAGCCTGCTCTACGACTTCTCCGGCTCGAGCTTCCACTACAACGCCGACTTCTCGGTCAACGGCATCATCGCGAACATCGTCGAACCGGCGAGCCTCGGCTTCTCGAAGGCATTCAACCCGTCGCCGACGGTCGCGGGCGGGACATCGACGCTCACCTTCACGCTCGCCAATCCGAATTCGGCAGCGGTGAGCGGCGTGTCGTTCAGCGATACGTTGCCGATGCTCTCCGGAAGTCAGATGGTCGTCGCCACGCCGGCCGTGTTCTCGACCGCGGGCTGCGGTTCTGCGACGTTCACGCCCGCTGCAGGCGCGAACGCGATCAGCTTCGCGAACGGCAGCATCGCGGCGAACGCGAGTTGCACCGTGAGCGTGCAGGTGAGCGTTCCTGCGGCGCCCACGAGCGGCACTTACTCGAATACCTCGGGCCACCTCTTCGTGAACGGCGCCGACACCGGCAAGTTCGCGACGGCCAATCTCGATCTCGCGGCGTCGGCGGCGGGAACCGGCATGTGCGGCCTGACGCTCGCCGGGTGGACCGTGCCGAACGGGACGACGGCCAATCCGCCGGATCTCGCGGGCGGTGTGCCGACCATCAAGGCTGTGGACGTTGCGACCGCGACGCTTGCCGCCGGTGTGCCTGGTGACGCCGCGATCATCGCATCGAGCGGCCAGAACGACACGACCTCGTGGGAGACCTTCGGATACAAGAGCGGCGGCCAGTTCGTGGACTTCGTCGTCGACACGCATAAGTACACCGCTGTGCAAATGAGCTTCTACGTGTCCGATCCGAGCCCGTCGAACGGCCCGACCAGCGCAACGCTTTCGTACAGCACGGGAGGCGCCTTCACGCCGATCCTGACGTTCGATCCGAGCGTCGGATCGGGCTTCGTCCAGCATACGATCGATTTCACCGGGGTCACGAGCACGACGGGTTCGACGACGTTTCGCATCGTCGCCACCGGCGCCAAGAACGACAACTCGGGCGCATCGCTCAATTACGACAACATCGCGTTCACCGGCTGCGGCACGCCTGGCCAACCCACGCTGACCAAGGCATTCTCACCGAGCGCGATCGCGGTCGGTGGCACGTCGACGCTGACGTTCACCCTGACCAATCCGAACGCCGCGCCACTGAGCGGCGCGAAGTTCAGCGACGCGCTTCCATCCGGGCTCGCGGTCGCGGCGCTACCCGCGGCGAGCACCACGTGTGGCGGCTCACCGACATGGACGCCCGCCGGCGGCGATACGACGCTCGCCTTCGGGCAAGCGTCAGGCGCCACGATTGCCGCGAATGGATCGTGCACGGTGAGCGTCAACGTGACGGCGACGACGGCGGGCCCGCACACCAACGTCAGCGGCTTCGTTTCGACGACCGAAGGTGGAACCAACAGCGGCCCGGGCGGATCGGCGATCGCGTCGCTCGACGCGATCTCGCCGCCTGTGATCGCGAAGGCGTTCGGCACGAACCCGATTCTCGTCAACGCGGCGTCGCTGCTCACGTTCACGATCACCAATCCGAACGCAAGCGATGCGCTCACCGGGATCGCCTTCAACGACACCTATCCGCCGGGCCTCGTGAACGCGAACCCGCTGCCGGCGCCGGCGAATACATGCGGTGGCGTCGTCAACGCGAGCGCCGGAGGAAACAGCGTCGGCCTCACCGGCGGAACGCTTGCAGGCGGTGCAAGCTGCACGGTCTCCGTCACGGTGAGCTCCGCGGCGGCTGGAACGTACGCCAACGTCAGCGATCCGGTGTCCGCGACAACGGCGGGCACGGGCAACACGGCCAGCGCGGGTTTGACCGTGGACGCGCCGAATCCCGCGATCGGGCTTCTGAAGCAGGTCGGCACGAGCGCAACGGGACCGTGGTTCAAGTTCGTGACCGTCACGCCGAGCACGCCGCTCTACTACCGCTTCACCGCCGAGAACACCGGTGATGTCGCACTGAATCCCTTCGACGTGTCCGATCCGACGTTGGCGGGTACCGCGGTCGATCCTGCGACGTGCGCATGGAGCTCGCCGAATTCGCCGACGACGCTGCCCGCATTGCCGGTCGCAAGCGCGACAATCGATCCGACGGCGACGTGCGTCGTCGGCCCGATCAGCGCAATGAGCGGCGATCGTCCCAACACCGCGACCGCACACGGCACGTTCGGCGGCGCCGTGTACGACTCGACGGCATCGAACGCCGAATATCTCGGCGCGCTGCCGGGCTTCAGCCTGCTGAAGCAGGTTTCGACCTTGGCTTCCGGCCCGTGGGCCTCGGCGATCGACGTGGCGGTTGGCAACGACGTCTTCTACAAGTTCCTCCTCGTCAATACCGGCGCCTTCGCACTGAGCTCGATCAATGTCAGCGATGCACAGGTCGACACTTCGACGTGCACGTTTACCGACCCGCTGCCGATCGATGGCGCAACGACATGCGTCGTGGGCCCGGTCGCGGCATCCGGCGCACCCGGCAGTACGACGATCAACACTGCGACCGGACACGGCATGAACGGCGGCACGCCCGTCGATACGGCACCATCGTCGGCCAGCTACACGATCAGCTCGACCAACGCGGATCTCGCCATCACGAAAGACGATGGAACGACGAGCGTCGTCGCGGGCGGCACGACCACGTACACGATCACGGTCACGAACAACGGCCCCAGTGAGGTGAGCGACGCGACCGTTGCCGACAATGCACCCGCGGGCATGTCGTTCACGTCGTGGACGTGCTCGGTCGCCGATCCCGGAAGTGGCGGCACGGTGACAACCGCGTGCGGTGCCGCGAGTGGTGCGGGCAACCTCAATACGACGGTCACCATGAAAAATGGTGCCGTCGTGACCTACGTCGTGCAGGCAGCGATCTCGGGTGGTGCGAGCGGCACCCTCGCCAACACCGCGACGGTTGCGCCTCCTTCGGGCATCGCGGATCCGACGCCAGGCAACAACAGCGCGACCGACACCGATACGGTGACCGCCGCCACACCGATCGCCGATCTCGCGATCGCGAAGGACGACGGTACGGCGACCGTGAACGCGGGCGGCACCACGACCTATACGATCACCGTGACGAACAACGGTCCGTCGAGCGTGACGGGCGCGACGTTGAGCGATCCGGCCGTCGCAGGCCTCGCGAAGACGTCGGTGGCATGCTCCGCCACGCCTGGCCAATGCGCGACGCCGCCCAGCGTCGGGCAACTCGAAAGCGGGTTCACGTTGCCGCTGCTCGCCAATGGCGCAACCTATCGGATCGCCGTCACCGCGAACGTAACGGCCGCGACCGGCAGCGTGTCGAACACGGCAACCGTCGTGGCGCCTGCCGGCACGAACGATCCCAATCCGGCGAACAACAGTGCAACCGACAGCGATACCGTCAATCCACTCGTCGTGTCAGCGGACATCGCGGTCACCAACACGGACGGCGTCGTGAGCGTCGCGCCGGGCGGCAACACGACCTACACGATCACGATCACGAACAACGGACCCGACGACGTGACCAACGGCACGCTCGTCGACACCGCTCCCGCTGGCGTCGTGTTCGGAGCCTGGACGTGTTCGGTGACGAATCCGGGAAGCGGCGGCACGGTGACGACTGCGTGCGGTGCCGCGAACGGCACGGGCAACCTGAACACGACCGTCACGATGAAGAGCGGCGCGGTGATCGTCTACACCGTCCCGGCGACGATTGCTCCGGGCGCGAGCGGGTCTGTCTCGAATACCGCGACTGTCGCAGTTCCGCCCGGCGTGATCGATTCCGTCCCGGCCAACAACAGCAGCACCGATACGGACGGTGTGGTCGCGATCGCGAGCGCCATCGCCGATTTGTCGCTCGGCAAATCGAGCGATACGGCGCGCGTCGCACCAGGTGGCACCGTTACCTACACGATCGTTGTCACGAACAA
>DATFCW010000131.1:0-12835 GCA_035252665.1 Casimicrobiaceae bacterium
CTTCGATGACGTCAGCGCGTGCATTGCGGCAGCCGTGCGGCCCGACAATTTTCCGAAGAAGATGAACTTCCTCGATCCGGCGGTGCTGACCCGCGAGCTTCGCCACGCCGGCCTCGACGTGGAAGTGGCCGCGAAGAGCTCATCGGCACGGTTTCGTCCAATGCCTGCCGCAACCTTCGGCCCATGAACGAGACGACGGAACCGGTACGCGAGTCGCCGTTGGACGGCCTATCGCGAGCAATGCCGATCCCGCTGCGCTCGCGCATGCGCAAGCTCGTGCGCGATGTCTTCAAGGATTCGGTCGCCGGAATCGTCTCGTCGGTCGTGCTCATCGCGAACATCATCTCGTTTGGCGCGCTGATGTTTCCCGGCCCGCTTGGCGACGGAATACCGATCGCCATCTGGGCGATGCTGATCGGCAGCTCGGTCGCCGGTCTATGGATCGCGCTACGCACATCGCTGCCGCCACTCTCGGTCGGCATCGATTCGCCAACCGGCGCCGTGCTCGTGCTGCTGAGCGCGATCACCGCGTCATCCGTGGTCGCGGCAGGCGAAACGCCCGACGTTGCCGTGCAAACCGTGATGCTCATCTTCACCGCGGCGACCGTCGTTTCCGGTGCGCTGCTCTATTGCATGGGAATTTTTCGTTGGGGATCGTACTGCCGCTTCGTGCCGTATTTCGTCGTCGGCGGATTCCTCGCCGCGACCGGCTGGTTGCTCATCGTGGGCGGCATTCGCATGGCCACGGGCTTCACGCTGTCGGTCGAATCCGTCGCGTGGCCGTGGACCATGGTTTCGATCGCGAAGCTCGGCGCAGGGGTGGCCGCATTCGGCGTGTTGTTGGCCGTTCGGCGATGGAGCAAATCGGCGCTCGCCATGCCGATCGCGCTTCTCACGATGTGGATGATCGGCGTCGTGGTGCTGCATGGCGCCGGTCTTTCGGCGCGTCAGCACGGCTGGTATTTGCCTTCGCTCGGCGCGCTCGCCGTCTGGATGCCATTCGCGGCGATCAGGACAACGCGTTTGACCTGGCCGATCGTGATCGCGCTCACGCCACAATTCGTCGCGGTCGCGATCGTTGCCCTCATCTCGGTGGTCACGAAAGTCGCGAGCATCGAGGTCATGCGGCAGACGTCGGGCAATCTCGATCGCGAATTTCGTGCGCACGGCATCGCGAATCTCGCGGCGGCGCCGCTGGGCGGCATCGTGTCCGCGCTGCAGACCGGTCCGAGCATTCTCCTTACGCAGGCCGGCGGTGCAACGCGAATGAGCGGCGTGGCTTGCGCGACCGTTCTCGGCATCGTCGCGTTGTCGCATTTCGATCTCGTCGGGCTCATTCCCATTCCGATCATCGCCGGCCTGGTCTTCTACCTCGGCTACACGTTCTTCGCCGATGCGCTTTCGCGGCCCTTCGCGCAGCGCGCCTGGCAGGACCTGCTCCTCGCCATCTTCATCATGCTCGTATGCATCGAATACGGGTTCGTTGTCGGGGTGCTGGTCGGCGTCGTGGGCGCGTGCGTGCGATTCGCGCTCACGTACGCGCGGCTTGGCACCATACGGCGACATGCGACGCGCATTCATTTCGCGAGCAACGTCGACCGCTCGGCGGAGGCATTGGCGTACTTGCGCGAGTGGGGCGAAGCCATCCAGCTCTACTGGCTGTCCGGATACATCTTCTTCGGCTCGTCGGAAGGGCTGTTCGAGCGCATACGGGGCGACATCGAATTGCGACCGCCGCGCACGGTGGCCTACGTAGTTCTCGATTTCGCGATGGTGCCGGGCGCCGATGCATCGGCCGTGATGAGCCTGACGAAGCTCCATCACTTCTGCGATCGGCACGGCATCACGCTCGTCTACTGCTCGCTCTCGGCCGGCACGCGTGTGTTGCTCGAGGTTGGCGGCCTATTCTCGGCGGACAGTGCGCATCGCGCTTTCGGCGACCTCGACGTCGGACTTGCCTGGTGCGAGGATCAATTGATCACCGCGCAATGTCTCGATCGCGACGCGGACCTAACGGGTTTCGAGTCGTGGCTTTCGCAGCAGCTCGGCCCGTCGGCGAACGTTTCCGATCTGATGACGTATCTCGAGCGCAAGCGGACCGAAGGTCCCGAGATCATCTATCGCGAGGGCGAGCCGGCCGACACCGTCGATCTCGTCGCGGCGGGCAATCTGACCGTGCACGTTGCAAAGGGTGAAGGCGAGTTGCTGCGCGTGCGGCGCATTACGACACACACGGTGCTGGGGGAGATGGGTTTCGTGCGTCGCTCGGTTCGCGCAGCGACCGTATCGTCCGATGGTCCGGCCACCATCTTCACGCTGACGCGCGCCACGTTCGAGCGCATGCGCCGCGAGCGACCGGAGCTCGCCGACGCGTTCGATGACTTCATCATGCGAACCCTGGCCGATCGAATGGAAGCAGCAAATCGGGCCGCCGCGGCGCTTGCGGGATAGTCAAGCGGCTCGCCAACGCGACGATCGTCGCGAGGCCGGACTAGAACCTGTTGACAGGCCCTAGGCGAGCGCGTCCTTCGTGCTCGTGACGAGAACGCACGTGCAACCGGTTTCGCTCCAGACGCGCTTGTCACCGGTGCCCGGCTGACCACGGTTGTAGTCCCCGGGATAGAGCTTTCTTTCGTCGATCCACAGCTCGCCGTCGAGCAGATGGAGCTCCTCGACGCCAGCATGGCGGTGCGGCGGATAGTGGGCGCCGGGGGCGAGACGCACGAGCATGCTGACGCGGTGATGCTCCGTGTCGGTCGCGAGCAGCTTGCACGAAATGCCCGGCGCCACCTCTTCCCATTCCGGCTCTCGCCACTCGCGCGAGGCGGGCACCATCGACTGCGATCCCTCCTCCCATGCGATCTCGTTAGCGAGGCGCGTGCGCAACGAGGCGGATGGACGCAGGACGTCGTTCGGCCATGCGACGAACGCATCGACTACCGGCTTCAGCGTATCGAGTTCTCGCGCACACTCGCCGCACGACGCGAGATGCGCTTCGATTGCGGCCACGTCGTCCGCCGGCAACGCACCGAGCGCGTACGCCGACACCTGCTCGGCGTACTGGCAATGTCGCTCGTTCTGCTTGCTATTCACCGTTGCTCTGCCTCCGCGGCCAGCGCTCGTCGCAGCTTGAGCAAGCCCGAACGGATACGCGTCTTGACCGTCCCGAGCGGCTCGTTGAATTTCGCCGCGACCTCGGCATGCGTCAACTCGGAGAAAAATGCCGCTTCGATCACGCGTCGCTCGTCGGCAGTCAGCAGCGCGAGCGCAGCCTGCAATGCATGCGCCTCCTGCTTCGCCTCGACGATGTTCTGCGAGTCGGTGGACGCGTGCTCCGAATCTTCTTCACGTCCACGTCCGAACGGATCGACGCGCTTCTTCCGCTGCTCGAAACGGACGCGATCGATCGCCCGTGAGCGTGCAAGATTCATGATCCATCCGAGGACCGTGCCGTTCGCCGGATCGTAGCGTGACGCGCGCCGCCAGATTTCGTGAAACACGTCGAGCGTCAGCTCCTCGGCCGTTTCGCGATTGCGGCTGATGCGCATGGCGAGCGTGAAGACGAGGCGACTGGTGCGATCGTAGAGCGCATGCAGCGCTGCCTGATCCCGTGCGGCGACGCCATGCACGAGATCGGTCCATTCCCGCTCGGGGATCAGTGGCTGCGATTGATTGGCGTACAGAACATCGCCGAGCGTTGCGGGCCCGGCGCCATTGCCAGGCGGGGCAGTGGAAACGTTCACCGGTGCCGGCAGGATGATCATAAATGGCGTTGCCTCCCGTCGCGTCAGGCGGGCTTTCCTGCAGGTGCGCTTCTGCCCATGGGCGCGCAATGCAGAAACACTGACAGACGGAAGGCCGCGCGAAAGAAGGCGCGACGGAGATTATAGCAGTCGGTTCGCGCGCCGGCGTACGCGAAGCGGGGAGCCTGGCGAGCGCTGGCCGCGCTCGCTAACCGACGAGACGCGTCAAGGAATCGAAGTCGACCGGCTTCACGATGTACGCGTCGAAACCCGCTTCGACCGCGCGCAGCCGGTCCTCGGTACGATCGTAGCCAGTGAGCGCCGCAACCCGCACCGACGCGCATTCGGGAATCCTCCGAAGACGCCGCGCGATCTCATAGCCATCGGTGCCGCGAAGGCCGATGTCGAGCAACACGAGGTCGGGACAACGCCGCGACGCGGCGGTGAGCGCAGCGTCCGCATCGTGTGCGACGCTCGTCTCGTGGCCGAGCAACTCGAGCATCATGCAAAGCGCCTGGCAAGCGTCGTCGTCCACCACGAGAACTCTTTGTCGGCGCGGCCGTTGCCCGGTCGACGATCGGCCCTTTTCATTGGCCTTCGGGCTGGCAGGCAGTTTCACCACGAACTCCGAGCCCCGGCCTGGTCCGTCGCTTCTCGCTTCGACGCTTCCTTCGTGCATCTCGACGATCGTCTTCACGAGCGACAAGCCGAGCCCAAGGCCGCCGCGGCTGCAGTCGCGCGCGGGCTTCACCTGAGTGAACAGATCGAAGATCGCGGTAAGCATCGGAGCGGGAATGCCGACACCCGTGTCGCGAATGCCGACGACGACGACGTCCCCGTCGCGTAAGGCATTCACTTCGATCATGCCGCCATCGGGCGTGTATTTGACCGCGTTGTCGAGCAGATTGCAGAAAACCTGCGCGAGCCGCGTCGGATCGCCATGAACCGGCAACGTTTCGTTCGGCAGGTCGACCGCAAGCGAATGTCGCTTTGCCGCAACCCGAGGCTGCATTGTTTCGATGGCGCCGGAAAGTACGGACGCGACGTCCACGTTCTCGCTCTCGAGAATGAAGCGACCCCACCTCAGCCGTGCCGTGTCGAGCAGGTCGTCCACCAGCCGGCACATGTGGGCGACCTGCCGTTCGAGCACGTCGCTAGCCTTCGCAAGATTCGCGTCCGAGTGGGCGACTTTCCGGACGATCTCCGCCACGCTGCGGATCGGCGCGAGCGGATTGCGCAACTCGTGCGCGAGCACCGCGAGAAATTCGTCGCGATCGCGCAATGCCTGCTCGAGCTCGCCGATCCTGCCGAGGAGCGCTTGCTCGGACTCGCGTTTCGCGAAAGGCATCGACGCGCGGGCGCGCGCGTCGACGGCCGAGGAAACGTGCGATGCAGCGTCCGGCATCGCGTGCATGATGCGTCGTCTCGCGCTTTCGTTGGGCATCACGTCCGCGTCGCCGTCAGCCAAGGATATCCTCCATGCTGGTAACGAGAACGCAGGTGCAACCTGTCTCGCTCCATACGCTCTTGTCAGCCGTGCCGGGCTCGCCCCGGTTGTAGTCGCCAGGCTGCAGCTTGCGCTCGTCGATCCACAACTCGCCATCGAGAAGATGCAGCTCTTCGACGGCACCGTGCGTATGAGGCGGGTAATGTGCGCCCGGCGCCAGTCGGACGAGCATCCCGACCATGCGTGTTTCGTTGTCCGAGGTCAACAACTTGCAAGAGATTCCCGGCCCGACTTCGTTCCAGTCCGGTTTTTGGGTGCGCTGCGGCGAGGGCGAAACGCGTTCGCCTCCCGTGTCCGCGGCCAGGCGGTCGGCAAGGCGCGACTCGAGCGCCCGTGGCGGCGTCAAGATATCCGTTGGCCAGAAGGCGAACGCATCGACGAGCGGGCGCAGCGCTTCGACCTCGTGCCGGCACTCTTCGCACGAAGGCAGATGCGCCTCGATCGCTCGCGCTTCGACCTCCGACGTGGCCTGCAGGCCGTACGCCTGCGCAAGCTCGGCATGCGGGCAAGGATCGGGATGAGACGGGATTTGCACGTTCGCGGTGAAAGCACTCCAACAACCGCAAAAACGTCAATCGCGCGCTTTTGGATTGACGAGCGATGCTAGAAATACGCGCCGCCCGACGAGCGGTACGGCTCGGGCGTAAGGCCGGGATTCACCCGCTGGCTACGACACTTTGCGTATTCAAGGCCTACGACGTCAGCGCGGCGCGAATCGCGTCGACGGAGCGAAGCGCCAGCGCGGCGATCGTGAGCGTCGGATTGGCGGCGCCGCCCGTGGGAAAGACGGCGCTTCCCTCGATGAACAGGTTCGGGTGATCGAAGGCGCGGAGGTCGCGATCAACGACGGCGTGCTTCGCATCGGTTCCCGTGCGCGCCGTTCCCATCACGTGTCCCGCACCCTGAAAATCGCTGTCGGTCTTGTGTCCGATCTGCGTGGCGTTCAACCGCTTGAACGCCTGCTCGTGGATCCGACGGGCTTCGGCAAGACCCGCTTTCGTGTAGTCGTCGATTCGATACGCGATCCGCGGTCGCGGCAGCCCGAGCGCATCGCGGTTGACCGGATCGGGCGTCACGCGATTTTCGGCATCGGGTAACTGTTCGGTGAGCGATGCAAAACGAATCTGCCGCACCGTGCGCTCATATAGCGCCTTCTGCAGCGCGATGCCGCGGAAGCCCTGCGCGGCGAGCATTTGCGCGTCGCTCGCCGGCGCGCCAGTCGGCCACGACCAGCCGTCGTTTCCGATCTCGATGCGAAACGCCGGACGCATCGCGCGCCAATCGCCAGCGCGTGGATTCTCGATGCCCGACGTCGACATGGGTCCGCGATACGGATAGACACGCGAGTCGGCGAGCGCCCACGACAACTGCGTCGGATGATCCATCAGGTTTCGACCCACCTGATCGCTCGAATTAGCAACCCCGTTCGGCGCATTCGGCCCGCGCGACATCAGAAGAAGCTTGGGAATCTCGATGGCATGCGCTGCGAGGACATACACCTTCGCCGCCGCCCGATGATCGCTGCCGTCGGGGCGCTTGAACTGGATCGCCGTGACGTTGCCCTCGCGCCCGATCTCGATGCGATGCACGATGCATTCTGAGAGAACGCGCGCCCCGTCCCTTTCCGCGCGCGCGACGTGCACCGTCGCGTCGTACTTCGCCCGGATCGGGCAAACCGGGATGCAACTGCTGTTTCCGCAGCACGGGGGACGATCGTCGCGCACGGCGGAATTGCGTCCCTGCGGGGTCGCGCGCACATCGAAGCCCGTCCCGTCGAATGCTTTCGCGACGACTGTATCGAGATAGCTCGGCGCGATGGACGGCATCGGATAAGCCGTGCTTCGCGGCGATCCGAGATCCTCACTCGAATCGCCCGCGACGCCGATCGCATCTTCCGCGCGCCCATACCACGGCTCGAGGGTCGCGTAGTCAATCGGCCAATCGATGCCGCGGCCGAAACGCGTCGCCAGTTTGAAGTCGTCCGGCACCAGACGAAGGCACGTGCCGAGCCAATGCCATGTCGTTCCGCCGACCTGGCGCAAATACGTGCTTTTGAACCTGTCGCGACCCGTTTGAACGAGATAGAAATCCGGATCATCGGAGCGCGGATGCGGCGCATACGAAGCGTTCGGATAGGCGCACTCGGGCACCTTGACGGCGGCACCGAAGAACTGCGCGACAGCGTGCTCGCGCTGCACTCGCGGGCCGGCTTCCAGGATGAGCACCTTCACACCGCTCGCCGCAAGGCGAGCGGCAACGAGCGCGCCCGATATTCCGGCGCCGACGACGATCACGTCTGCGTCCATCGTCGTCACTTGGGCGGGTCAGCCCAGTGGTTTGTCACGCCGCCGCAGCGACCGATTGGTTTGGTGAAGGACATTGCAGACCACATGTACGCGTCGGTGTAGAGAACGACCTTCGACGCGTTGCCTTGCGTGACGAGGCCCGAATACCACGCGGCGACCAGTTCGTCGGCAATGCCATCGAGACGCTGCGCGCGGAGCGCGGCATCGACATCCCCGGGTTGCGCCGCAATGACGAGATGCGTGAGGCGCGAAAGCGCGGCGCGACGCTTTGCTGTGCCGAATGCGGCGAGCATTTTCGCCGCGTTCACCGTCGATGGCGCGGCGTACCCCGTGAGCGCCATCGAGACTGCGGCAAAGCTCGCGACCGAAGGGGCAGTAGCCGTCGTTGCGGCGGCCGGAGCATCGACTTTCAGCGCTGCCAGCGCCGAGCCGACAATCGATTGCAGCACCCGACGACGATCTACGTCCATCGCCTCCTGCCGATTCGAAAATAGCGAACCCTAGGGGATCCGGCGCGGCGCCGCGAGCCTCGAGCGAACCACCGTGCACTCACCCGCGAGGCACCATTCGCCGATTGGAAGTAGCATGCAGCGAGTTCGAAGTACGTGGTAGAGGTGCACCGCAGGCCGATCCGAAGGCGCAAAAGAACGAAACGTCAAGGTCGCTCCAACTACGTGCACCGAGCGAAGTCGATCGCGGCGATTACGAGTCGTGACGCTCGTCACGTCGTGAAATGATTACCGCTGCGATGCGCTGGCACGCGAGGACAGCGCGCGCAACAGCACGTCGAGCGCCGCACCCACCGCCTGCATCCGGACCGCGTCGCGATCACCGCTGAAAACGTGACGCTCGACGAGCGTCTGCGCACCCTTCGTGGCGGCGGCGACATAGACGGTGCCGACCGGGTTTTTCTCGTTCCCGCCACCCGGTCCGGCGTACCCGGTTACGCCGACGGCCGCTCCCGCCGTCGAATGCGCGAGCGCGCCCTCGGCAAGCGCCTTCGTGACTTCGGCACTGACGGCGCCATGCGTTCTCGAAACCGATTCGGGCACGCCGAGGCCGGTGGCCTTCGCCGAGTCGTGATACAGGACGAAGCCACGCTCGAAAATCTTCGATGCGCCGGGTACCGACGTCAGGCAACTGGACACGAGCCCCGATGTGACCGTTTCGGCGGTCGCGATGCGAACCTCTTTCGTTCTGGCCGCCTCGAGTACCTTGGCGGCGCGTTCGAGCAGTTGCGCAGGAAACATGAGATCTCTCCTACTTCGCCACGGCACGCAAGCGCTCGATCGTGCGCCGCGCGCTCGGCTTGATGTCGCGAACGTCGAGGCTCACGTCCACCGCCTTCACCGTGTGGGTCAGATCGCCGACGGAAATGATGTCGACGCCAGTCTCGGCGATCGGCACGATCGTCGATTCGTTGACGCCACCCGACGCTTCGGTCATCGCCCGGCCCTTGACGAGCTTCAATCCGTCCTTGATCTCGTCGAGATCCATGTTGTCGAACATGATCACCTCGACGCCGCAATCGAGCGCCTCCTGGACCATGTCGAGCGACTCGCATTCGACTTCGATCTTGAACGTATGCTGCGCGCGCGCGCGGAGGATCTCGACCGCGTTACGGATGCTCCCTGCGATCTTGATGTGGTTGTCCTTGACGAGGATGCAGTTGGTCAGGCTGAAAATGTGATTGTGAGCGCCTCCGACGCGCACCGCGTACTTCTGCAGCACGCGGATACCGGGCCACCCCTTGCGCGTGTCGGTCACGCGCACCTTCGTATGTTTGACGAGATCGACGTAACGGCGCGTCTTGGTTGCGATACCCGACAACTGCTGGATCCAGTCGAGCGCGGCCCGCTCGATCATGAAGAACGTCGACGCCTTCGCCTTGACGTCGAGCAGCGTGGTGCCAGGTCCTATCGCGTCGCCGTCCCTGACCATGTGCTCGATCTGCGCATCGGGGTCGACGAGTCTGATCGTCTCGTCGGCGAGCAGCAGCCCGCACGCTATGCCATGCCCTTTCGCGTAGATCTTGGCGGTTTGCACCGGATCGTCGCCCACGAGGAACCCGCCCGTCGTGTCGCCCTGGCCGAGCTCCTCGCGCAATCCCTGCTCGACGAACGGGCGAATCATGAAACGGTTCAATTGCATTGCCTGCTCCCTGACTGTGACTGAAACATATTGCGAAACGGTTTGCCGTCCTTGATCACCAGTTTGATGCGCGAACGTTTTTCCAGCACGTGGATGTCGGACAGCGGGTCGCCATCGACCGCCAGCACGTCGGCGATCCTTCCGGGCGCGATCGTGCCGAGGTCGGGCCGTTCGATGCATTCGGCGGCGCGACGCGTGGCTGCAACGATCGCCTCCATCTCCGACATCCCGAGCCAGTCGACCATGAACGCCAGCTCGACGAGATTCTCGCCGACGAGCAGACGGTGGGACTGATCGGTGCCCATCGCCACCTTGATGCCCCGCTTGATCGCGTGCTTCCAGAGCGGGATCTGCTTCTTCATGGCCTCGTAGATCGCCGAATCCTTATCGTCTTCCTTTGCGAGCTGCTGACCACTCCACGCGGGATCCTTCTTGCGGCGCTCGATCGACAGCGGCACCAGCGCAAGCGTGGGCACCCACCAGGTGCCACGCTCCACCATCTTCTCCACGCACTCCTCGTCCAGGAACCAGCCGTGCTCGAGCGAATGGATGTTCGCCGACAGCGCCCTGCGAATGCCTTCGATGCCTTCCGCATGCACCGCAACGCGCTTGCGCTTCGCGGCGGCCTCGGCCACTGCCACGCCGAGTTCCTCCGCGGTGAATTGCGGTTCGTCCCAGCTATCGGTCACCGACGTGATGCCGCCGCTCGTACACACCTTGATGAAATCCGCGCCCTGCATCAACAGCGTGCGCACCAGCTTGCGCATCTCCTCCGCGCCATCGACTACGCCGCTCGGCAGCCATGCGCGCTTCTGCAAGCGGATACCCGCGGGGACCCACGAGTCGCCGTGTCCACCGGTCTGCGAGATCATCACGATCGAAACGAGCAGACGCGGTCCCGCCACGTAACCTTCGGCGATCGCATCGCGAAAACCCGCGTCCGCACCGCCCATGTCGCGCGCCGTCGTCACGCCGCAGGCGAGCGTCTCTTCCAGAATTCGCGTAGACCTCAGCACGTTGTAGGTCGGCGCATTCAGCAGATGCTGTCGCATGTCGCGTGCGCGATAGGTGCTGTGCACGTGACAATCGACGATGCCGGGCAGCACCGTGCAGCCGCCCACGTCGATCACCGCTGCTTCGCGCGGAACGTGCACCGCCTTGCCGACGGCGGCGATGCGATCGCGCTCGATCAGTACCGTACCCCTCGCGAGCGGGTCGCCGCCAAGCCCGTCGATGATGCGTCCACCGACGAGCGCAAGGGTCGAGCTGTCAGGTATCACGCGTGGCCCGTTCCCTGGCTAGCTCTTTTGCCGCCAGCGCACGGGGTTCTCTTTCGGATCGGCAGGCGGCATGAAGTCCTTTTCGACCAAATCAGCGGCGTACGTCTTGACGGGCTCGTAGATCGGGATCGGGAAATCCTTCGTCGTAGCGCCCTTGCCGATGTAGTACGACTGCACGGCCTGGTGATCGTAGGCTCGCAGCAGAATGGGTCCCTTGATCGTGTCGAAGGTCTTGCCTTCCATCGCCGCGATGACGGCATCCGCGTCGGTGCTCTTCGCATTCGCGATCGCCGAAAACAAGACCTGTGCCCCGATGTAATGGATGCCGGCCGCTTCTGAATACGCGTTGTGCTTGTCGTAATACGCCTTGACGAACGCGCGGCTCGCGGCCGAATCGGCATTCGGATACCACATCACGAACGAATACGTGCCATCGAACACGCCGGGCTGCATCCCCGTGACCTGTTCGGTGTTGGCGACCGCGAGACCGACCGCCATCTTGCTCTTGAGCCCCATGCTCGCCGCCTGATTCAGGGCAACGGTCGCGTCCCGACCGTATTCGACCATCCACAATACGTCGGGGTTGCCGGTCGACGCCTGCTGCAGGTGCGACACGAAGTCCGTCGTGCCGAGCGCGGGGAACGCTTCGGAAACGATCTCGCCCCCGAGCCTGGGCACCAACCGGTGCAGGTGTTTGGAGTAGTCCTGCCCGTACGCATAGTCGGCCGCCATCACGCCCCACTTCTTGCCGATGTTTTTCGTCACGTAATCGGCAGCGATCGCAGCCTGGATATAGGCATTGCTGTATGTGCGGAATTCGTAGCGGGTGCCCCGCGTGCCCGTCACCGCCTCCGGCGAACTGTAGGGTGTCACCATTACGGTCTTCTCGCGATCGGCGACTTCGAGCAGCGCAAGCGTCGACGCGCCGCTGATCTCGCCCATCAGAAACTGGCAACCGTCCTGCTTGATGAGCTTCGTCGCCTTGATCACCGCAGTCTGCGGCTTGAGCTGCGAATCCTCGACCAGCACCTCGACCTGACGGCCGAGCAGGCCGCCCTTCGCGTTGGTCTGGTCGGCGAGCAACTGGATACCGCGGGCGCCCGCCGTGCCCTGCGCTGCATAGGCGCCAGAAAGGGGAAGCACCACGCCAATCCTGATCGGGGCATTGCCTTGGGCGAACACACGAGAGACGCCTAACGTGCCGGCGAGCGACGCAGCGCCCGTTGCAGCAATCGCCTTGAGGGCACGTCGACGGCTCGATCGATTTCGTGTCGTCATCTTCTTTCCTCGACATTGGAATTGGGTGCTGCGGACCGATGCCGCCGGGCAGCCGTCTCAGGCGCTGCGCCTTTTACGGCAGCCTGCTTCACACGCCCGAAAATGGCTACGAGTCCGGCCGGCTCGAAGACGATTATAAGAAAGAAGAGCAGCCCCATGAACAGCGGCCAGTGCTCGCCGAGCCGCGCCACGGGAATGCCCGCCACGATGGCAGTGCTCGCCGACCAGCTCGATATGGCATCGCGCAGAATGACGAACAACGCCACGCCCAGCAGCGGGCCATAGAACGCACGCGAGCCGCCCATGATCGCCATGATGATGACCTGCCCGGAAAACGTCCAGAAAAGGACGTCGGGCGACACGAAGCGGATGAACGGCGAATATAGCGCGCCCGCGATACCGCTGAACGCGCCGGAGATGATGAACGTCAATGCGCGGTAGACGTTCGTGTTGTAACCGATCTGCGTCGCGCGACGCTCGTTCTGGCGGATTGCCTGGATGACATGTCCAGCCGGCGAATGGATCACGCGATGCAGCCCGGCCAGCGCGACCGTGACGATCGCGAGCGTG
>DATFCW010000132.1:0-4213 GCA_035252665.1 Casimicrobiaceae bacterium
GAAGGCGGGCAGGGGCAACATGGCAAGAGCAGCGGCGCTTCCGATCGGCGGCCTTGACAAGGCCGAACGATCGTTCGTATTCTAGCGCCATGTCGAACGATCGTTCCTATCTCGGCACGCTGCAGGACTACTACGCGCGCCATCGCGCGCTCCCGTCGTACTCCTCGATCGGGGGATTGCTGGGCCTGCGATCGAAGTCGTCGGTCGCGGCGCTGGTCGCGCGCCTCAAGCTCGCCGGCTATCTAGAATCGACGCCGGATCGCCGCCTCGCGCCGACCAAGCGCTTCTTCGCGCGGGCGCTCGCCACCGGCTTCGTTCGCGCGGGCCTTCCCGAACCCATTGCCGACGACGAGGCCGATGCCGTTACGCTCGACGATTACCTGATCGAGCGACCGTCGCAGACGGTGCTCGTGCGCGTCAAGGGCGATTCGATGATGGACGCCGGCATTTTCGAGGGTGACCTCGTCGTGGTCGAAAAGCGCGCGGCCGCACAGAAGGGCGACATCGTCGTCGCCATCGTCGACAACCAGTTCACGCTGAAACGGCTCGATCTCGAAAACGGCCGCTTCGTGCTCAAGCCCGAGAACAAGGCCTATCCGGTGATTCGCCCTGAGGGCGAGCTCGAAATCTTCGGCGTGATGGTGGGGCTGGTGCGGAAGGTGTGAGCGGCGAGTGGCGGCGCTTCAAGCCGGCCGTACTTCCACCAGGCAGTCGTAGAACGTCGGTCCCTCGCCGAGATCGGTGATCGCCTGACTCGTCACGGCATTGGCATTCTCGCCGCCCGGCGCGAGCTTGCGCCACCAGATCGACGGCGCCACCACGACACCGCGCCGGGCGCGATCGGTCACGCGCGCAGTGGCCAGCAGGCTGCCGCGATCGTTGAACACGCGCACCGGGTCGCCGGTCAAGATCGCGCGCGCCGCAGCGTCGTCGGGATGAATGTCGAGTCGCGGCGTCTTCTCTTCGTCGACAAAGGCGGGCAGATTCGCGAACGACGAGTTCAGGAAGTTGCGCGCTGGCGGTGAAATGAAACCGAGCGGATAGCGGGCCGCAAGCTCGGCGTTCGTCGCCACCGATTCGCGCGGCGGCAGATAAGAAGGCAGCGGATCCTCGCCGCGCGCGGCGAGCGTCTGCGACCAGAACTCGCACTTGCCCGATGGCGTCGGGAAATTGCCTTGCGCGAACGGCGCGTAGGGCCGCGACACGTTGAGCCGCGTGAAGCCGGCGGCTTTCAGAGAATCCCAGTCGATGCCGATGGCGCGAACATCGTTCGCGCGATACGCCTGGCGCGCGAGCTCGTCGTCGCTGTCGCGAAAACACGGCTCGTCGAAACCCATCTTCGCGGCGAGGCGGCGGAACACTTCGGTGTTCGGCAGCGCTTCGGCGATGGGCGCGATCGCCGGATTGTTCGCGAGCACATACAAATGTCCATACGAGCCGTGGATATCTGTCTGCTCGAGTTGGGTCGTCGCGGGCAACAGGATGTCGGCGTAGTCGGCGGTGTCCGTCTTGAAGATCTCGTGCACGACGCAGAAGAGATCCTCCCGCGAAAATCCCGCGACCACGCGCGACGATTCAGGCGCAACGGCGACCGGATTGGAGTTGTAGACGTAGATCGCACGGATCGGAGGATCGTCGATTCGCGTCAGCGCATCGCCGATCGTCGACATGTTGATCGTCCGCGGCGACCCGCGGATCAGATCGGGTCGCTCGAGCGCTTGCGAATCGGTCGGGAACGTGCCTGAAGAGGAAAGCAGCGCGCCACCGGCCGGATCGCGCCACGCACCGACGAGCGCCGGCAGGCAGGCGACTGCACGCACGGCATTGCCGCCACCATGCACGCGCTGCATCCCGTAATTGAGACGTATCGCGGCGGGTTTGATCGTGCCGTAGTCGCGCGCGAGCTGGACGACCTGGTCGGGCTCGATGCCGCAGGCGGTCGCGACGCGGGCAGGCGTCCATTCACGCGCCCGCGCCGCAAGTGCGTCGAAGCCAACGGTGTAGCGATCGACGTAATCGCGATCGACGAACCCTTCGTCGATCAGCACGCGCATGATGCCGAACGCGAGCGCCGCATCGGTGCCCGGCAGCAGGGCAATGTGCTCATGGCATTTCTGTGCCGTCGCGCTGCGATAGGGATCGATCGCGATGAGCTTCGCGCCGCGCCGCTTCGCCTCCTGCGCGCGCGTCCAGAAATGCAGGTTCGACGTGATCGGGTTGCTGCCCCAGATCAGGATCAGGCGACTGTTCTCGTACGCCTCGACGTCCATCCCCATCGATGCGCCGATGACGGCACCCCAGCCCGCCTTCCCTGCGGCGGCGCAGATCGTGCGCGCGAGCAGCGAGGCGCCAAGACGATGGAAGAAGCGGCGATCCATCGACGAGCCCTGCAACAGCCCCATCGTTCCCGCGTAACTGTAAGGAAGGATCGCCTGCGGCCCGTCGCTGGACGCAGCGATCGCCTTGAAGCGTTCCGCGATCTCGTCGAGCGCTTCGTCCCAGGAAATGCGCGCGAAGCGTCCTTCGCCTTTCGCGCCGATGCGGCGCATCGGATAGCGCAGGCGATCGGGCGAATACGTTCGATCAAGGTAGCGCGCGACCTTCGTGCAGAGCGTGCCGCCGGTCGGCGGATGGTCGGGCGCGCCGCGAATGTCGACAGCACGTCCGTTCTCGACGGTGACGAGCATTGCGCACGTGTCCGGGCAATCGTGGGGACACGCGGCGCGAACGATGCGGCGGGACACCGGTTCGCTGCTGTCGAGAGGCATGCGGGAATTGTACGCGACATCGCTCGCGACAAATCGCGGGCTCGTGAGGCGCGCGCAGGCGGCGTCTTCCATCGCATGCGTTGCCGCGATTCGAGTGCGGACACAGCGTCGCGAGCGGGGTTTCGTAGACCACGAACTGTGCGGGCCACGCTGCACGTCGCGCAGTGCAGCGTGTTGCGTCAACGACTTATCGCGTTCCGATCAACGGGAATGACAGGTGGCACGCTTGCTGCTCAAACGGCTCGCATGGCGGTGTCATCGAAGACACCCACCCGGACAGGAGACGATTGGTGACTTACACGCATTACGACTATCTCGAGCTTGCACCGGGCGCGAGTCCGCAACGCATCGAAGCCGCGTACTGCGCGCTGCTCGAGCGCTTCCAATACGGCCATACCGATGCAGGGCAGGATTTGTCGGGACTGGTTCGGATGATTCACGCCGCATACGCGGTGCTCTCGGATCCCGAGCAGCGTCGCGTTTACGACGACCAGCTCACGAAGGAAGCGCAAGCGGCCGACGCCGAATTGCAATCGCAGCTCGATGCGGCGGCAATCACCGGATTCACGCGCGTTCAGCAGGTGCCCGAAACGCTGCTCGCGACGTTGCCCGAGCTGGCGGCCTGAACGTACCCTGGTTTTGGCCGCCGGGAACATTTCTTAACTGCAAACAGCGATGCGGTCGGCGGCTCTTCTTATTCGGAAACTGCGATCGACCGGCGGTCGTCCGGCGGGACGCCGCGCAATGCCAAGGCGCTGCGGGGAACTAGCAAGGCGAGCATCACGAAAGTGCGCATGCGCGCGCGTCGCGACGGATGCGCGGTTTGTTCAGCGATCCGCGATACCGCGTACGCGACCGGCGAGAGCACGAACGACCTCCGGTTTCGCCGGCGTGTCGCTTCATTGACGCAAGAACCAACGAACAAAAAGACGAGGGGAGTCGACCGTGGAAAAGTGTGTCGCGTGCCAATACTACGAACGCAACGATGCGCAGGTCGAGGAGAAGGGCATACGCTGGGGCAAATGTCGGCGCGGCCTGCCGGTCGTTCATCCGGTCAACGCCAAGGCGTACATGGTCGAAGGCGTATGGCCCCACGTGCGCGACGACGACTGGTGCGGTGAATGGACGGCGAGGCGCAGCCAAAATGGCGTTTCCGTCGATCCGCGCAGCTCGCTGATGCAGGCGTCGACCGCGTCCGTGCGAGCGATCAATCTTCCGCCGGGATCCCTGATGACGCCCCCAGCGGTCGGCAGTGCGCCGATTGCGATGGGTACGGCGTCGTCCGCATCGCCGGCAACTCCACCAATCTCCCTCGGCGTAGCGGACGATTTGCCGATATCGCTCGTCGAGCGGTTCGGATCCGATTGAGCGCGTCGGCGACCACCACCATGTCGATGCTGCCGTAGTTCTCCGTTCTTTCCCACTTCGCGGGGTTCATTCTGCGG
>DATFCW010000133.1:0-10287 GCA_035252665.1 Casimicrobiaceae bacterium
CGTCGTACGTCGTCGCGCTGTTGACGCTGCTCGAGCGGATCAAATCGCTGTCGGGCGTCAACGCGGCGATCCAGCGCGGACTCGCCGCAGCGGAGAGCATCTTCGGTCTGCTCGATCGCGAGGTCGAGCCCGACGCGGGCACCATTCGCCTCGAGCGCGCCGCCGGCAAGCTTCGCTTCGACCGCGTCTCGCTTCGCTATGCAGGCGCGGAGCGCGAGGCGCTTCGCGACGTGTCGCTGTCCATCCGCGCCGGCGAAACCGTCGCGCTCGTCGGAAGCTCGGGCAGCGGCAAGACATCGCTCGTCAATCTGATCCCGCGTTTCTATGAGCCGACGGCGGGACGACTGTTCATCGACGGCCACGACATCACGACGCTGACGCTCGAAAGCCTGCGTGCACAGATCGCGCTGGTGTCGCAGGACGTGCTGCTGTTCGACGACACCGTCGCGGCGAACATCGCGTACGGCGCGATGACCGACACGCCGCGCGAAGCGATCGAGCGCGCGGCCGCAGCCGCCTACGCGCTCGAATTCATCCGATCCCTTCCGCAGGGCTTCGACACGTCGGTCGGCGAGAACGGCGTGCGGCTGTCGGGGGGGCAGCGCCAGCGGATCGCGATCGCGCGCGCGATCCTCAAGAACGCGCCGATCCTGATCCTCGACGAAGCCACGTCTTCGCTCGATTCCGAGTCCGAGCGGCAGGTGCAGGCGGCGCTCGACGCATTGATGCAGGGACGGACGACGATCGTCATCGCGCATCGGCTGTCGACGATCGAGCACGCCGATCGCATCGTCGTGCTCGAGCAGGGACGCATCGTCGAGGAAGGCACGCACGCGGCGCTGCTCGCCCGCGGCGGCGCGTATGCGAAGCTGCATCGGATGCAATTCGCCGCGGCGTCGCTTGCTGCGTGATCCTGTCGGTCGCGCACACCGAGGCATCCAACGGCTGGGGCGGGCAGGAGATCCGCACGTTGACGGAAGCCTCGGGTTTCATCCAGCGCGGCCATCGCATCGTCGTCTATGCCGCGCCAGGCGCGCGCATCGTCGATGAAGCGCCGCGCTTCGGCGTGCCGATTGTCACGCTTCCGATCGGTCGAAAGCGGCTTCGCGGCGCACGTGCGATCGCGCATGCGCTGATCGACCATCCCGTCGACATAGTGAACACCCACAGCTCGACCGACGCGTGGCTCGTGGCGCTCGCATGCGAGTGGCTTCGCCGGACGCGCCGCCGCTCGCCTGCAATGGTTCGCACGCGACACGTCTCGATCGCGGTGCCGAACGATCCGGGGACGCGCTGGCTCTATCGCAAGGCAACCGCGCGGGTAATCACCACCGGCGAGGCATTGCGATTGCAGTTGATCCGCGACAACGGCCTCGACCCCGCGCGCGTCGTCTCGGTGCCGACGGGCATCGATGCCGCGCGCTTGCATACGACATCGCGCGACGAAGCGCGAGGCGAGCTTGCATTCGCCGGCGACTTGCCGCTGATCGGGATCGTCGCGACGCTGCGGAGCTGGAAGGGTCACCGCTTTCTGATCGACGCGATGTCGAAGCTGCGAAATCGCGACGCGCGGCTCTTGATCGTCGGTGACGGGCCGAAGCGCACTGCGCTCGACGCGCAGGTCGACAGACTGGGACTGCGCGAGCGCGTATTTTTCGCCGGGCAACAGGACGACATCGGAAAATGGCTCGCGGCACTCGACGTATTCGTACTGCCTTCGTATGCGAACGAAGGCGTGCCGCAGGCTTTGTTGCAGGCGATGTTCGCCGGTATTCCTTGCGTGACGACCGATGCCGGGGCGATTCCCGAGATCGCTCGCGATGGCGAAACCGCTCGTATCGTCAGGCGCCAGGACTCGCACGCGCTCGCGCAAGCCATCGACGACGTGCTGGACGATCGTGACGCAAGCGCAGCGATGGCAGAGCGCGCGCGGGCCTTCGTCACGCCCCGCTACGGTCTTGCCACGATGCTCGATCGAATGGCGGAGGTCTTCCGCGGCGTGCTCGCGGAGCGCCGATGATGCGCACGCTCGCGACACCTTCGACGTCGCACGCGTCGCGCAGCCGTTTCACGGGACGTGCGGAAGTGGTGGCGCGCGCGCTGCTTCTGCGCGAACGCCGGCGCGAGTCGCCCGTCGCTCCGCAGCGGATTCTCGTCGCCCATCACCTGCTGCTCGGCGACACGCTGATGCTGACGCCGCTTCTCAAGAAGCTGCGCGAGCGCCATCCGCATGCGGACATCGCGATGACCGTGGCAACCAACACCGCGCCGATCTATACGACGAAACCTTACGGAGTACGCGGGCTGCCGTTCGATCCTCGCGCAGCGCAAGCGTCGCTCTTTGCCGAAGCGCCGTTCGATCTCGCGCTCGTGCCCGGGGACAATCGTTACGCATGGCTCGCCGCCGCCATGCGCGCGCGGTTCATCGTCGCATTCGCCGGAGACCGTCCCGCGTCGAAGAGCTGGCAGATCGATAACTTGGTGCCGTATCCCGATCGTCCGGCCGCGTGGGGCGATCTCGTCGCGCAATTGATCGATGGGCCGTCGCCGCAGCCATTTCACGTTGACGAATGGCGCGCGCCGCCGTTCGATGCGTTCGAGGCACCGCGCGACGCGTACGCGGTCCTGCATGTCGGCGCGAGCTCGCCGCTCAAGCGATGGCTGCCCGCGCGCTGGCGCGAAGTGGCCGACCGGCTTGCGCGGCGCGGCATTGCGCCAGTGTGGTCGGCGGCAGCGAGCGAAACCGGCCTCGTGGACGCCGCAGATCCAAGCCGTCGCTACACCTCGCTCGCGGGTCGGCTCGATCTCGCGCAGCTTTGGCATCTGCTGCGAAACGCCGCGCTTCTCGTCGCGCCCGACACCGGCATCGCGCACCTCGGCCGCATCGTCGGCGTGCCGACGGTCGCGCTCTTCGGACCCGGTTCGGCAATCCTTTGCGGCGGCGGCGATTTCTGGCGCGACGCGCCGTACCGCGCGGTCACGGTCGACCCGTTTCCGTGCCGTGATCAACGCGTGCTCTTCAAGCGCGAAGTCGAATGGGTGCGCCGCTGTGGTCGCAGTGTGGCCCAGTGCCCGAAGCATCTTTGCATGCCGGCGATCGAGGTCGAAGCGGTTGTCTCGGCGATCGACGCGTTGATCGGAGAAGGCGGATGATGTCGCCCTTCGGGTCGCTCGATGGAAAGAGCATCGTCTCGTACCACGATGCGCATCTCGCGGCCGACGCGTCGAATGAGCCGCCCACCGACGAGCCATGGGCGTCGATCGCAGCCAATCATCGTTGCAATCGACTGTTGTGGGACGAAGAGGACCTCGCGCGCCGTACCGAAGTGCCCGATGCGGCCATCGCTGCGAACAAGCGCGCGATCGACGGTTGCAACCAGCGGCGAAACGACGCGATCGAGCGCATCGACGAGGCGCTGCTGGCGCGTCTCGCCGGCGTTACGCCCGCACCGGATGCGTGGCACAACTCGGAGACGGCCGGCTCGATCATCGATCGGCTGTCGATTCTCGCGCTCAAGATTCATCACATGCGCGAGCAGACGTTGCGCAACGACGTGGGCGCGACGCACATCGCGCAATGCGCCGACAAGCTCGCGCGCCTCGTCGCGCAGCGCAACGACCTCGCGCGCTGCTTCGACACGCTGCTTGCCCAAGCCGCGCAGGGGCGCGCGTTCTGGCGCATCTATCGGCAGTTCAAGATGTACAACGACCCGGCGTTGAATCCGTATCTCTACGGTAAAAGCGGGATGGGGGATGAGGGGTAAGGGAGGAGAGGGGTCAAGCGAGACGTCTCATCGAAGCCACTCCCCTCTCTCATCCCTCACCCCGTTTTTGCCTTTTCGAGCAGCGGCGCGATCGCCTCGAACACCACCTCGTCCGCCAACTCGGCGACGCATCGCTGCGCCTCGACATACCGACCGCGCGGACCGAGGGGTGCCCAGCGCGACGCGGGCGCAGAGTCGGTAGGATCGGCGAACAGGCCGAGGACGCCTCCATCGCTTGCCGCGGCGAAGTGCATCAACCCCGAGTCGGGCATCACCGACGTCCTGGCCTCGAAGATCAGGCCGAGCGCCTCGTGGATCGGCCCGCGAAACGGATGCACGAACGGCAGCGCTTCGCGGACGATCTCGGCCGCGAGCGAATCGTCGCCGGGATACGCCGGGTTCCGCGCATCGCCCGGCGTCCACATGAAGACGGTCGGCAATCCATGCGCGCCGTGAAACCATCGCGCCCAGCGAACGACCTGCGCGGGCGTCGGCTGCTTCTTCGCGCGTCGCGCGCCGACGCCTACCACGGCGTATGCACGTGGATGAAGGCCGCGCGACGACAGCCAAGCGCGTGCGAAGGCGCGCGAGTCATCGGGCAACTCGAAGCTCGGCGCGTCGATCGTTGCCTGCCGCTTCGCGAGACCGAGCGGTGCGAGCAGCGCCAGCATTCGCGTCGTTTCGTGGCCTTCGGTCGGCGGTGGAATGGGATCGGTAAGACTTGAACCGTAGCGCGAAGGGGTTTCCGCGTACGCGACGACCCGCGACGCACCACTCGCGATCGCGCGCCGAATGCCGCGGTGCGATTCCTCGCCGTTCATCACGATCGCCCAGTCGAACCGCTGTCGACGCAATTGCACCAGCATCGGCAGTTGCGAAACGGCCGCGACGATGCGCAGCCGCCCGCCGTCGCGCGCGCGTGAATAGCACCAGGTTCGTGCAAGCGCTGGATGCGTACGCACTACCCAGGCGTTGTAGTCGTTGGCGAGAAGGTGAATCTCGGCGTGCGGCAGACGCGCGGCCAGGTGAGCAAGCACGGGCGTCGTCAGCAGCAGGTCGCCGAGCTTGTCGCGCTTGACGATCAGCACGCGCACCTCGCGTGCCGGCAGCGGCTGTGCGTCGCAAGCGGGCGGGGCAGCCCGAGGCGATGCGATGCGAAGCGCCGAATCGGCGGTCGTGCGAGCGGTCAAGGTTAGAATCGCGCGTCCGCGTGCGGCGCACTCTCGCGTTGAGAGACAAAAGAGCCGTAGCGCGCCGCGCCGTAGCTGGCCCGATGACCGATCATATCAACCGCTGGCTCCTCGGCTTCGCGGCCGCCTACCTGTTCCTGTTGCCCACCAACGCCGCGACGTTCGCGGTTTCGATCGCGTTCGGTGGCGCCGCGATCTTCGCGATCGCCGCCGTGGCGCTCGCCTGGCGCAGCGATGCGCCGCGGATGCCGCTTGCCGGCGCTTCGATCCTCGTGCCGCTCGCGTTGTGGGCATTGTGGTCGGCCGCCTCCCTCGCGTGGTCGATCGATCGCAGCTATTCGTGGGCGCAGTTCTCGCGCGAGATCCTCGATGGACTCCTCGCGATGCTGATCTTCTATGTGGCAGCGCGGGACGCGCGAAGCCTTCGCGTCCTGATCGGCGCCGCGCTCGCGAGCTTCGCGTTTTTCGCCGCAGTCGCGCTCGGGATGGAGGCGATCTTTGGTACCTGGGACGCCGGGCGCTTTCATCATGGCGTCGGCGCGTGGGCGACGTTCGCCGTGCTGATCGCGCCTTTTCTCTTCGCGTTGATCATGCCGCCTCCGGCGGGCTTTGGCGGCGGCGTCCGCCAGTACGTGTTCGGCGCCGTGCTCCTCGCGCTCATGGTCGCGACTTTGATCCTGACCGACAACCGCATCGTATGGATCGCGCTCGCCGTCGTCTTCGGAACCGCATCGCTTGCCGCGGCGTTGCGCTGGCCACAGACGTTCGTCCGGACGCGGCTGCGCTGGCTCGCGCCGCTTTGCGTGCTGCTGTTCGTGCTCGGCCTCGCATTTGCCGATGCGCTTGAAGAACGCGCCGACCTGGTCGACCGCGGAAACGTCGCGATGTCGATCGAGCGCGATCCGCGCATCGTGCTCTGGGACCGCGTCGCGTCGCGCATCGAGGCGCGCCCGTTCCTCGGCTATGGCTTCGGCAGGCGCATCCTCGCGTCGCAATTGACGGCCGAGACCGGCAATCCGTTGCTCGCGCACGCGCACAACGTGTTCGCGAGCCAATGGCTGCAGACCGGCGTCATCGGCATGCTCGCATTCGCCGCATTCCTGGCAGCGCTCGCGGCGCGCTACGGGAGATTCGCGCGCTCGCGTGACGATACGCTCGGCTTCGTCGGCGTAATGGGCATTGCACTTCTCGCGGGGTTCGTCGTGAAGAACCTGACCGACGACTTCCTGTTTCGCAGCAACGCGAAGGAGCTCTGGGCGCTCTCGGCGATGCTGCTCGGTTACGGAATGCGCCGCGAACGCGAGCTTGCGAGCGCGCTCGCGACGCTCGCCGCATCCGCGCAGCGGCGCGAAGCGAACGGGATCAACGCCGCCGCTGCACGCGAAGTGGAACCGTCACCGCCGCGTCGGCGCCATCCGTCGGAATCGGCTTGAGCGACGCGCCCGCCGGCGGCGAATACTCGGGAATCCACGCTTGCATGCGTGCGCGTACTTCGCCGTCGTCAGCGACGCGATCGCGCTCGCACCACGCGACCATCTGACCCACCGCGTCACGATTCGCGGCGCGCGCCTGCGCAATATGGAGCTTCGGGTGCGTGGTCGGTTTCATCGCCTCTTCGGAAGCGAGCGGCTCCTCGTAGAGCTTCTCGCCGGGGCGAAGGCCGGTGAACACGATCGGCACGTGATCGGGATTGGCGCCGTAGAGACGAATCATGTCGCGCGCGAGGTCGACGATGCGCACCGGATCGCCCATGTCCAAAGCCAGGATCTCGCCGCCCTTCCCCTGCAATCCCGCCTGCAGCAAAAGCTGCGTGGCCTCGGCCGACGACATGAAAAAGCGCGTGATCTCCGGATGCGTGACGGTGACCGGCCCGCCGCGGGCAATCTGCTCGGCAAAGCGCGGGATGACGCTGCCGGCGCTGCCGAATACGTTGCCGAAACGGACGATGACGAACTGCGTGCCGCCGTCCTGCAGGCTCTGGCAGACCTGCTCGGCGACGCGCTTCGTCGCGCCCATCACCGACGTCGGATTCACCGCCTTGTCGGTCGACACGAGTACGAACTTCTCGACCTTGGCCGCGACCGCGGCGCGCGCGATCACCCAGGTTCCGTATGCATTGTTGCGCACCGCCTGCCAGCAGTTCGTCTCCTCCATCAGTGGGACATGCTTGTATGCGGCGGCGTGAAAGATCGCGTCGGGCTTCTCGCGGGCAAGCGTCTCCTCGACGATCGATGCGTGCTTGACGTCGCCGACGATCGACGCAACGCCGAGTTGCGGAAACGCGTCGACGAGCGCGGTTCGGATTTCGTAGAGCGCCGCTTCCGAAATGTCGAAGAGCACGAGGCGCGCCGGACGAAAGCGCGCGATTTGCCGGCAAAGCTCGGCGCCGATCGATCCGCCGGCGCCCGTCACCATCACGACCCGATTACCGAGCCACTCGGCGATACCCGCGTTGTCGAGCACGACGCGATCGCGACCCAGGAGGTCGTCGAGCTCGACATTGCGCACCATCGTGAGCGGCGTACGCCCCGAGATCAGATCTTCGTACGCGGGCACCGTCAACGCCTCGACGCCGGCCGACGCGCAAAGCTCGGCGACGCGCCTTCGCACGGCGTGATTCGCGGACGGCAGCGCGATGATCACTTTGCGCACGCCGTACTTGCGCGTCCACACCGCGAGATCGGCAATCGGTCCGAGCACGTTCACATTGCGAAGCAATCGGCCGTGCTTCGTCACGTCGTCGTCGAGCAGGCCAACGACGCGCCATTGACGACTTCGCGCCATTTCCTCGGTGAGTCGCGCGCCCGCTTCGCCGGCGCCCACGACGAGCACCGGTTCTCCGAGTGCCGCGAGCGGACTGTAGAGGCGATGTTCCTTCCAGAGCCGATACGCGAAGCGCGAGCCCGACATCAGGAAGATCAGCACGATCGGATAGAAGAACAGCACGCTGCGAGGGACGAGCGCCTGCAGCTTGAGCATTACGAGCACGAGCGGAATCAGGATTGCGCCGAGTCCCGCCGCGAGCACGATGCGTTGCAGATCGGCGAGGCTCGCGAAACGCCACAGGCCGCGATAAAGACCGAGCGACAGGAAAATGCCTGCCTGCAGCGGCAGGATCCACGCGAGCGTCGCCCACATGTCGGAGAGAAACGGCTCGCGAAGCTCGAGGTTGAAGCGAAGCCAGTAGATGCCGACCCACGCCATGCCGGCCATGCACACGTCGTGAGCGAAGGCGAGCGCGGCACGCCAGTTGGGTCTCGAGATCACCGGCTTACCTTACGGGCTGCGCGCTTTGGGACAGATTCGCGCTTTGAAGCAGCGCTCATGGGGGCATCGTCTTGGTCTTCTTGCGCCAATGATAATCAATCGCGGCGAACAACATGAGCATGACGCCGCACCAGAAAGCGAGCGCCCACCAACCCGTGTCCGGCGCAAAGGTCCTGCACCACACCGCCGTGCAAGCGGTGCCGAGCATCAACGGCGCGTAAACGGCGAGCGTGCCGCCGTGG
The DNA here is from genome assembly GCA_035252665.1 of Casimicrobiaceae bacterium. Lineage (GTDB taxonomy): Bacteria > Pseudomonadota > Gammaproteobacteria > Burkholderiales > Casimicrobiaceae > VBCG01. The sequence continues at coordinate 8,464 of DATFCW010000133.1, forward strand.
CCTGCGCCGAGTTGCGCGAGCCGCTGGTAGTGATGGCTGCGATGGCCCTCCCAGAAACGTTCGCGCTGCAGAATTCTTCGCAAGAGCGTCAGCGTGGCGTCAGCAATGAATGGCAGGAACACGAGCAGCGGAAACCATGCTTGCCAGAGGTCTTGGACCACGCCCGCCGCGCCGAATGCCGCCGCGAGAAAACCGAGCGGCACCGCGCCGACGTCGCCCAGGAACATCGTTGCGCGCGGCCGATTGACGACGAGGAACGGCAACGTCGCGGCGACCAGCGCGAAAAACGCCGGCGCCGAGCGCGCACCGGCGAGATCATCGCCGAGTGCGGCGAGTCCGTATGCCGCGAAGCCGATCGCACCCATCGTTCCCGCAAGTCCATCGGTGCCGTCCATGAAGTTGTAGAGATTCGACGACCATGCGATCGCGAGCGCAATGACTGCGACCGTGCATGCCGCGGCGAGTGTCGCCATGCCCCTCGGCGCCCCGAAGTGCACGATCACGAATGCCGCCCACAGCGCCGCCAGCGCGTGCACGCAAAGCCGCGTGACAATCGCCATCTCCTTGGCATCGTCCAAAGCGGAGACGACGAGAAGCGCCGCGAACGGCGGCAACCAGCCGATCGCGCCGAGCGGAAAATCGGGAGGAAACGCAAGCGCGGCCGCGAGGAAACCTAGCCACACGGCAAACCCGCCCGCGCGGGGAATCGCGAACGTGTGCAGCGACCGCGCCTTCGGCACGTCGCGCGGCAACGCGGCGCCGGCGCGGCGGAGCAGCACGACTCCCGCCGCGGCAAGCAGGAGCGCCAAGGCCGGGGCGACGACGAGCGCGCGCATCATGGTCTTCGGGCGTCCGGCGGAGACCCGCTGGAGCCGCCGTCAAGCCTTCTACGCCGAAGTCGCATCCGCTCCCTTCGTTTTTGCCCTCGACACGCGTTTGTGGGACAGGAATCCTCCGCGGGAGCGCCCGTTGCCGCCACTTAATCTTCAAAAAACGGGCGCATGCAGGGGCATTGGAGCGAAAACCGGGCGGCGGGTCGGATTTCCCCTTGCCGATCATCATTTTAGCGCTACTTGCTCGACCGATCCCCTGCCTTGGCGGCCTCGGCGACTCTTGTTGCTTGGACACAACAGGCCGCAAGGGGCTCGTAAGTGCCGACGCGCCCGCAATTGCCAAGGCTTTCCCCCGTTTGGCACAATGAATCGCAACTTCTCGCAACAGAGTTGAGAAGGTTCCAATGGCAGGCGCAGAGGGCTGTTTCCTTGCCAATTTTTTCCGATACAGGAGAAACTCAATGAAAAAGAAGCTCGTTGCCGTCGCCGTCGCGGGCGTTCTCGGCGCTCCGCTCGCTGCGCATGCGCAGACCGCGAACGTCACCATGTACGGCCGGTTGAATGTCAACGTCGAATTCGTCAACGGCGCAACGTGCGCGTCCGCACCACTTACCGGAGGCGGAGCGTGCGCCAGCGGCACGGTGAATCCGACGGTCAGCCGATTGAGCTCGAACTCATCGCGTTGGGGTGTTCGCGGCACCGAAGCGTTGGGCGGTGGGCTTTCGGCGATCTTCCAGATCGAATCGAGCATCAACGGCGACACCGGCGGCACCACGCTGGCCGGACGCGAAACGTTCGTCGGTTTCCAGGGACCATGGGGCACGTTCAAGGTCGGCAACTTCCTGATGCCGCTTGACGACATGCATCCGATCTTCGGTGACGTGCCGACGTACACGACGTCGATCCTGTCGACCGCCGATCTTTGGGCGCAAGGCACGCTGTCGAAGGCGGCCGGCGGCTTCGATACGCGCCCCGGCAACTCGCTGCGTTA
>DATFCW010000134.1:0-18455 GCA_035252665.1 Casimicrobiaceae bacterium
CGTGCTGCTGATGTGCATCGCCGAGGCGCTGTTGCGCATTCCCGACGCGGCCACCGCCGACGCGCTGATCCGCGACAAGCTTTCGCGCGGCGATTGGGAGCAGCACCTCGGCGCGTCCGACTCGCTGCTCGTCAACGCATCGACATGGGGATTGATGCTGACGGGCAAGCTGACGCGAATAGAGCGCGACGATGCACGCGATCCACGCGCGTGGTACGAGCGCTTCGTGGCGCGCGCCGGCGAGCCGGTCGTGCGTCTCGCGATCCGCCAGGCGATGAAGCTGATGGCCGAGCAGTTCGTGCTCGGCCGCACGATCGAGGAAGCCGTCGAGCGAAGTGACGCGACATGGCGACACTCGTACGACATGCTGGGCGAAGCTGCGGTCACGGCCGACGACGCTGCGCGCTACTTCGACTCGTATCGTCACGCGATCGCGACGATCGGCAAGTCGAGTCGCGCGGAGGAAGCAGCGAGCACGATGGATCGCGGCGACCCGATATTCGCTCGACCATCCATTTCGGTGAAGCTCTCGGCGCTGCATCCGCGCTACGAATATCCGCAACGCGCGCGCGTGCTCGCCGACCTCGTTCCGCGCGTCGCGGCGCTCGCGCAGGATGCGAAAGGCGCCGGCATCGGCATGACGATCGACGCCGAGGAAGCCGAGCGCCTCGAGCTTTCGCTGGAAATCTTCGCGCGCGTTCGCGATGATCCGGCGCTCGCCGGATGGAACGGGCTCGGACTCGCCGTGCAGGGATATCAGAAGCGCGCACGCGCCGTCGTCGGCTTCATCGCCGCGCTCGCGCGGCGAACGGGCGCGCGCATTCCCGTGCGCCTCGTCAAGGGCGCCTACTGGGATACCGAGATCAAGCGTGCGCAGGTGCAGGGACTTGCCGGCTACCCGGTGTTCACGCGCAAGGCGCACACCGACGTCTCGTACCTCGCCTGCGCGAACGCGCTGCTCGACGCCGGCGATGCGGTCTATCCGATGCTCGCCACGCACAATGCGCATACGATCGCATCGGCGACGACGCACGCCGCGCGCGTTGGCGTCCGCGAATACGAATTCCAGCGGCTGTTCGGCATGGGCGAGGCGCTCTACCGGCGCGTCTTCGCCGACGATGCGGTGCATGTCGCGTGCCGCGTCTACGCCCCGGTCGGCGGCCATCGCGACCTTTTGCCTTACCTCGTGCGAAGGCTGCTCGAAAACGGCGCGAACACGTCGTTCGTGAATCGCATCGGCGATCCACGCATCGAGATCGACGAAGTCGTTGCCGATCCGCTCGCGGGTGCGCGCGCGTGGGATTTCGCGCCGTCGCCGCGGATTCCGCTGCCGCGCGATCTGTTCGCGCCGAAGCGCCGCAATTCGGAGGGCGTGTCGCTTGCCGATCAGCAGGCAATGCGCGCACTCGACGACGCAATCGAGCAAAACGGGTCGTCACGTTGGAACGCCGCGCCGACAATCGGTCAGGCGAGCGGTTCGGCACGCGAAGTCTTTTCGCCCGCAGATCGACGCGACGCAATCGGAACGGTCGTCGACGCCGACGATGCGCCCGTCGATCTTGCGCTCGGAACGCTCGTCGAAGCGCAGCGCGAATGGGACTCGCGCCCCGCGCACGAGCGCGCGACGATTCTCGAACGCGCCGCCGATGCGATCGAAGGCGAACGCCCGCTGCTCGTCGCGATGCTGGCGCGCGAAGCCGGCAAGACGCGAAGCGCCGCCATTGCGGAAGTGCGCGAGGCCGCCGACTTCTGCCGCTACTACGCCGCGCAGGCGCGCGAGCGATTTGCCGAGCCACTTTCACTTGCGTCGCCAACGGGCGAGACCAACACGCTCGCGCTGCGCGGACGCGGCGTGTTCGCGTGCATCTCGCCGTGGAACTTTCCGCTCGCCATCTTCACCGGACAGGTGAGCGCGGCGCTCGCCGCTGGCAACGCCGTTGCCGCGAAGCCCGCCGAGCAGACGCCGCTGATCGCGGCGCATGTGGTTCGCCTGCTGCACGACGCCGGCGTTCCGAGCGATGCCCTGGCGCTGTTGCCGGGTGCGGGCGAAACGGTTGGCGCGCGGCTCGTCGGCGATCCGCGCATTGCCGGCGTGGCATTCACCGGTTCGACGGCAGTCGCGAGCGCGATCGCGCAATCGCTCGCCGCACGAACGCCGATCGTGCCGCTGATCGCGGAAACGGGCGGCCAGAATGCGATGATCGTCGACAGCTCCGCGCTCGCGGAGCAGGTGGTCGCGGACGTCGTGCAGTCGGCGTTCGACAGCGCCGGACAGCGCTGCTCGGCGCTTCGCGTGTTATGCCTGCAGGAAGACATCGCGCCGCGTGTCATCGAGCTTCTGATCGGCGCGATGGATGAGCTCGCGATCGGCAATCCAGGTGACCTTGCGACGGACGTCGGTCCGGTCATCGACGAGGCAGCACGCGACGCGCTCGAAGCGCACGTTCGCGCGATGGCGGAGCTCGGTCTCGTGCGCCATCGCGTCGCGCTGCCCGATGCATCTGCGCACGGGACGTTCGTCGCACCAACGCTGATCGCACTCGATCGGATGGATCGGCTCACGCAGGAAGTGTTCGGGCCGGTCGTGCACGTTGCGACGTGGCGCGCGAGCGAGCTCGATCGACTCGTCGATGCAATCAACGCGTTCGGGTACGGCCTGACGCTCGGCATCCACAGCCGCGTCGATGCGACGATCGAGCGGATCGTCGCGCGCGCTCGGGTCGGCAACGTTTACGTCAATCGCAACATGATCGGCGCCGTGGTCGGCATGCAGCCGTTCGGCGGCGAGGGACTTTCGGGCACCGGACCGAAGGCAGGCGGGCCGAACTATCTGCCGCGCTTCGCGGTGGAACGGACGCTATCGATCAATACGTCGGCGGCGGGCGGCAATGCGGCGTTGCTTGCGCTCGATGCGGAGTAACGCAACTACAAGAACCGGGCGGGGGTGAGGGAAACGGCAAAACCGCGATGAGGAGTGCGGGAGGAGAGTGGCCAGGCGCGACATCGTTGGCAATTGCGAGTGCAGAGCAGCGTACTCGCCCCTCAACCCCGTCTTCGTTTCGACTGCCTGCGTAACTCCCCCTCCAGCGCCTCGATCCTCTGCATCAACCGCAGCAACAGCGCCAGCGCGTGCGCGTCGTCGAGCGCGAAATCGTCGCGTAACCGACGCGCCGTTCGCGCAGTCACCACGCAGCGCGCGCTGAAGCGCCATGAGCCCGCGACGTCGCGCGCTTCGAGCGCGCCGCAATCGACGAGCATCGAAAGCTCCGTCTCGGTCAAGCCCGACTGCTCGATCAGCTCGGCAATCGTGAGCGCGCCGCTGTCGTCCAAAACGACCGCCGTCGTCGATTCGATCTTCACCATTCCAAGTAAGTCCTAATCGACCATGTGGGCGCGCGGGTTGAACGTCGACGCGTCCTGCAATTGCTGGAAGAGCGCGCGCTGGCGATCGTCGACGACGGTCGGCACCGCGATCTGCGCCACCGCATAGAGGTCGCCCGTCGTGCCGTCGGGACGCGACAGCCCGCGTTTCGACAGGCGAAGTTTCTGACCCGCGTGCGTACCGGCGGGCACCTTGAGCGTTACGTGACCGGCGGGCGTCGGCAACTCGACGCTCGCCCCGAGCACCGCTTCCCATGGCGCGAGCGGCAGATCCATGTAGAGGTCGAGGCCCTCGGCGCGATAGAGCGGATGCGATTGGACCTCGATGTCGAGATAGAGATCGCCGTCGCGGCCGCCATTGACTCCCTTGCCGCCCTTCCCCGGCACGCGCAGCTTCTGGCCGTCGGTGACGCCTTTGGGAACGCGCACGCGAATCTTGTGCGGCACGCGACGCACGACGCCGTTCGCATCGGGCTCGGCCACCGACATGTCGAACTCCACCTCGGTGCCCTTGTAAGCCTGGTCGAACGAGATGCGTACCGCCGCTTCGAAATCCTGACCGGGGATCGGCATGTCGGCGCGGCGCGCACCGCCAGGGCCGCGTCCCGCGAGGCCGGCAAAAAGATCGGCGAGATCGACATCGTCGAACGAGAACGAGCCGCCGCCTCCCGGCTGCTCGCCGAACGAGCGCTCCCAACCCGGCGGCGGCTGGAACTGCTCGCCTGGCGCATGCGAGCCGAGCTGGTCGTACGCGGCGCGCTTCTCGGGATCCTTGAGCGTTTCGTAAGCCTCGGAGACTTCCTTGAATTTCTCCTCGGCACCCGCCTCCTTCGAGACGTCCGGATGGTACTTGCGCGCGAGCTTGCGATACGCGGCCTTGATCTGCGCCTCGGTAGCGGTTTTCGATACGCCGAGCGTCGCGTAGTAGTCCTTGTATTTCATCTCGCGCGCGGGGCGTCCTTCACTGCAGCTTGATCGTGCCGTCGAACGACACCTGGATGTTCAGGCCCTGCACGACGAGCGTCATGTGCGCGGGAAAGCTCTCGCTGCCCTTGATCGCGCCATCCTCGATGCCCTGCGCGACCGCGCGCTCGATCTCGCGTTGCGAGCCGATGCCGACGACCTTCAGGAATTTGCGAATGCTCAAGTTGAACGTCTCGTCGTCCATTTCGTTCTCCTTCGGATATTGGGTCATTCTAGCGAGGATGCGGCTCGGTCCCGGCATTTCCGCTCGATCGCCACGCCGATCTCGCGCACACCCGGCAACGGACCGAGCTTCGACGCACGCAACTTCACCGTTTGCGCGCCAAATTCATCGAGCACGATCGCGGCAATCGCCTCGGCGAAGCGCTCGAGCAGCGGATGAGGATACCTGGCTGCAAGCGCGCAAAGCCGCGCGACGACCGCTTCATAATCGATCGTGTCCGCAAGCTCGCCGCTCTCGAACGCGCGTGATGAAGGCAATCCGATTTCCAAGTCGAGAGAGATCGTCTGCGGCAGCTCGCGCTCCCGCGCCTTGCCGCCCACTCTCGCGGAAAGGCGCAAGTCGCGAATGAAGATCGTATTCATGAAGGGGCTTTGCAAGCGGGCGCCGACGAGCGCGAAAAAGCGTCGCCTGACGGCGCAAGCGTCGAGCGCGACGTAGAATCGCGCCCAATCTTACCGAAGGACCCGCGCTCTCCGTGGTCGCCATGCTCGCGCTGACCGTCGGCGCCTACCTGCTCGGCTCGCTTTCGTTCGCGGTCATCGTGAGCCGCGCGTTCGGCTTGCCCGATCCGCACGATTACGGCTCGCACAATCCAGGCGCGACGAACGTGCTTCGCACCGGGAACCGCCTCGCCGCGCTCTTGACGCTGCTCGGCGATGGCGCCAAGGGTTTCGTTGCCGTGTTCGCCGCGCGTCAACTGGCGCCCTTGCTCGACGCTCCCCACGTGACCGTCGCGCTGGTGGCGCTCTCGGTGTTCGTCGGTCATCTCTATCCGGTGTTTTTCCGGTTCGCCGGCGGCAAGGGCGTCTCGACCGCTGCGGGTATCGTGCTCGCGCTGCACTGGCCGCTCGGAATCATCCTCACGGGCGTGTGGCTGACGATGGCGTTCGGATTCCGGATCAGCTCGCTCGCCGCGCTCACGACGGCGGTGCTGCTGCCGCTCGGCCTCTACTACGCGCGCGGCATAGGCCCGGAAATGCTCGCCGGCATCGTCATCGCGCTGCTGGTCTTCTGGCGCCATCGCGCAAACATCCGGCAACTGGTGAGCGGCCGCGAGCCAACCATCGGTCGCTGATCGCGGCTCACGCGGGAACGGCGCTCGCCTGCAATTCCCAGCGTGGCTTCACCGAGAACGCGTAGTCGCGCGACCGCGATGTCGCATGCATCGCCGCAGCCACTGCGATCATCGCGCCGTTGTCGGTGCAAAAGCGCGGTTCGGGAAAGTAGGCCTGGGCGGCGCGCGACCGCAGCGCCTGCACAAGTCGCTCACGCAACTTCCGATTGGCGCCGACGCCGCCTGCAACAATGAGCGACGACATGCCGGTCGTGTCGAGCGCGCGAAGCGACTTCGCGACGAGCACGTCGACGACCGCCATCTCGAACGAGGCGGCGAGATCGGCCTTGTCGTGGTTCGACAGCAGCGAAGGATCGCCGCCGCGCGCGATTTCGCGAGCGCGAAGCGCGACGGCGGTCTTGAGGCCCGAGAAGCTCAGGTCGAGGTCGTGCGAATCGATCATCGGACGCGGCAGCGAGCACGCGTCCGGGTTGCCTTCTCGTGCAAGGGCCGAAAGCGCGGGTCCCCCCGGATAGGGAAGCCCGATCAGCTTCGCGGTCTTGTCGAACGCCTCGCCGGCGGCATCGTCCTGCGTCTCGCCGAGCAGCATGTAGCGCCCGACGTCCTCGACCGCGAAGAATTGCGTGTGTCCGCCCGAGACGAGCAGCGCGACGAACGGAAACGACGGCGCGGGCGTCGACAAAAGCGGCGAAAGCAGATGGCCTTCGAGGTGATGCACGCCGATCGCCGGCTTGGCCAATGCAAAGCCCAGCCCGTTCGCGATCGCAGCTCCTACGAGGAGCGCCCCCGCGAGCCCCGGTCCCTCGGTGTAGCCGATCGCGTCGACATCGCGCAGCGCGACACCTGCCCGCGCGAGCACCTCCTTGACGAGCGGCAGCACGCGGCGCACGTGATCGCGCGAGGCAAGCTCCGGCACGACGCCGCCGTAGGCTTCGTGCAACGCCACCTGCGAGTGCAGCGCGTCGGCGACCAGCCCGCGGGCCGTGTCGTAGAGCGCGACGCCGGTTTCGTCGCAGGAGGTTTCGATGCCGAGGACGAGCATGAGGTCCACTATACCGACTCGCGCTTGCCGGCAAACGCGCAAGCTTGCTACAATTTCGGGTTACCCGGATTTCGGAACGAAAGGCAGCCAAACCCTCATGACCAGCGTTCGCGTTCGCGAAAACGAGCCGTTCGAGGCGGCGCTTCGCCGCTTCAAGCGCACGATCGAAAAGACGGGCCTCCTCACCGAGCTTCGCGCCCGCGAGTTCTACGAAAAGCCGACGTCGGAGCGCAAGCGCAAGAAGGCCGCGGCGGTAAAGCGGCACTACAAGCGCCTTCGCAGCCAGCAACTCCCGCCCAAGCTTTACTAGCGGCATCTTCTTCGCCGACGCGGGATCGCGCCCGGCGAAACGCATTCGGGCGATCGCATTCGTCCGCACCTCGATGGCGCTCAAGGATCGCATCACCGACGACATGAAGGACGCGATGCGCGCCCGTGCCGCGCAACGCCTGTCGACGATCCGTCTGATCCTGGCCGCGATCAAGCAACGCGAGATCGACGTGCGCAAGACGCTCAACGATGCCGAGGTCGTGTCGGTGCTCGAGCGAATGGTCAAGCAACGCAGGGATTCGATCGCGCAGTTCGACGCCGGCAACCGTCCCGACCTCGCGAACGCGGAACGCGCGGAGATCGCGATTCTCGAATCGTATCTGCCGTCGAAGGCAAGCGACGCGGAAATCGACAGGGTTATCGACGAAGCGCTCGCTGACGCGCGCGCAAGCGGCGTATCGGGCCCGGCCCTGATGGGCAAGGCGATGGCCGCCATCAAGGCGAAGCTTGCCGGACGCGCCGACATGGCGCAGATATCGGCGAAGGTGAAGGCACGCCTTTAGCACCCCGACGAACGGGTCGCGGCGCGTACGCGCGGTTGGCTATACTGGCCGCGCTTCCCTGCCGTGTGGGTGCGCCCGCGGCCGGTCGTTCCGGCCGGCCGCGCGGGGCCCCTCTCAGAAGTCAGGATTCAGAGGACAGAAGTCAGATACCGCTTTCGCTTTGCACGGCGGTTGTCGAGGTGAAACGAGTTTCTGTCTTCTGTCCTCTGACTTCTGACTCCTGATCGCGTGATTCCCCGGGACTTCATCGAGACGCTGCTCTCCCGCGTCGACATCGTCGACGTCGTCGATCGTTACGTTCCACTCAAGAAATCGGGCGCCAATTACCAGGCCTGCTGTCCGTTCCACAGCGAGAAGACGCCATCGTTCACCGTGAGCCCCACGAAGCAGTTCTATCACTGCTTCGGTTGCGGCGCGCACGGCACGGCGATCGGATTCCTGATGGAGCACTCGGGTCACTCGTTTCCCGAGGCAGTCGAGGCGCTCGCGCGCGACGCTGGTCTTACCGTTCCGCGCGTCGAGCGCGAAGGAGAGCGCGAAGAACGCAAGGTTTCGCAGGATCTTTGCGAAACGCTGCTCGCGGCGGCGAAGTTCTATCGCGCATCGCTCAAGGATTCCCCCGAGGCGATCGCGTATCTGAAGCAGCGCGGACTCACCGGCGTCATCGCCGCGCACTTCGGCATCGGCTATGCACCCTCGGGCTGGCAGAACCTCGCGAGCATCTTCGAGCCGTACGATGATCCCGCGCTCGAAGCGAGCGGCCTCGTCGTCTCCGGCGAAAACGGCAAGCGCTACGATCGCTTTCGCGAGCGCGTCATGTTCCCCATCCATGACATTCGCGGTCGCGTGATCGGCTTCGGGGGACGGGTGCTCGACAAGGGCGAGCCAAAATATCTGAATTCGCCCGAGACGCCCGTGTTCTCGAAGGGCCGCGAGCTTTACGGCCTCTATCTCGCGCGCACGGCGATTCGCGAAGCGGGTCGCGTCATCGTCGTCGAAGGCTACATGGACGTCGTCGCGCTCGCGCAGCACGGTGTCGCGTATGCGGTCGCAACACTCGGCACCGCGACCACCGGCGTGCACGCGCGAAAGCTTCTTCGCCTTTCCGATCTCGTCGTCTTCTGCTTCGATGGCGACGCAGCCGGCCGCAAAGCAGCATGGCGCGCGCTCGAAAACGTGCTGCCCGTGCTGACCGACGGCAAGGAAGCGCGCTTCCTGTTCCTGCCCGAAGGCGAGGACCCCGACGACTTCGTGCGCCGGCGCGGCAAGGGCGCATTCGAGCGCGCGCTGGAAGACGCGGTCCCCCTTTCGCAGTACTTGCTTTCGGAGCTCGCGGCCCAACATTCGCCGACCACTGCCGAGGGTCGCGCGGCGCTTGTCGCGGCGGCAAAGCATTACGTCGGCCAGATCGGGGCACCCATCCTGGCGGCGCTCGTCCGCCGGCAACTGGCCGAACTCGCCGGCCTGCCCGAGGCCCAACTTCGATCGTTGCTCGCGCCGGCGCCCGGCGAGGCGGCCGGTGCAGCGGAAAGCAGATCGCGTTCTCGCGCGGGCGCAAGCGGCCCTGCGCGAAGGCCGCCTTCGCTCTTGCGGGCGCTGCTTCAGGGGGTCCTGCTCGAGCCAGCGCTCGCGCAAAAGCACGATCTGCCGCGTGCCGACGAATCTGGAATGGAAGCGGCTGCATGGAACGCGCTTCTTGCGCACTGCGAAACCGCTGTGGCGCCCACCACGGCAAGCGTCGTGCAAAGCTTCGCCGACAGCGCGTTCGCGCAAACCCTGGCGGATGCGCTCGCGCAGGCCGCCGACCAGGCGCTGGCCGAGGACCAGGTGGAAGTGCAGGTGCTTGCGGCGGCCGCGAAACTCCGACTCGCGCTCGAGGAGCGCGAGGTCAACGCACTCCTCGCCCGGCCGTTGTCCACGCTGACCGCCGAGGAGCGCGAAGCGCTCGCGAAGCGCCTCGGCAATATGCGCGACGCGCGCCCGGGGACTGCATAGGCGACGGATGGTTCCACGACGATGGGTCCCGCACGCTATAATTTGAGGTTTTTCGCGTCGCCCCCATTGTCAATCGAACGACGCGAAATCGTGAGGCACGGCAACGGCGCACGCCATGTGTGCGCCTCGCCCGACGGCGCCGTTACCGAACAAGGATGACCATGGCAAAGAAGCACGTGAAACCCGCCCGCAAGTCGTCGTCGCGGAAGACCCGACCGGCGGCGCGGAAGCCTGCGCAAAAGCATTCGACGACCCGCAAGTCGGCGTCGACGACCAGGCGCGCGCCGGCGAAGCGACCCGCCGCCAAGCCCGTCGCGAAGAGCGGGGCGAGTCGCGCGACGACGTCGAAGGCGAAGGTCGCGCCGAAGCCCAAAGCGCCGGTCAAGCCGGTGAAGGGCGCTGCGGCCGGCAAGCCCGACAAGACGCCGGCGAAGGCGATCGCCGCCGTTGTCGCAGCGGCAACGAAGGGTGTCGCCGGCCGCAAGCCGTCGGTTGGTGAAATCGCGGCGAAGATCGCGGGCAAGCGCGCCGAGGACGCGGCGCATCGCAAGGGCAGGAACGGCAAGAACGCCGACGTCGCGCCGCGCGAGCTGACGCCGGCCGACGTCGAGGCGCGCAAGCGCCGCCTGAAGACGTTGATCGTTCTCGGCAAGGAACGGGGTTATCTCACCTACGCCGAGATCAACGACCACCTCCCCGACGACATTCTCGACGCCGAGCAGATCGAGGGCATCATCTCGATGATCGGCGACATGGGCATCCAGGTCTACGACGAGGCGCCCGACGCCGAGACGTTGCTGATGTCGGAGACGACGCCCACGGTTCCTCCGGAGGACGTCGAAGAGGAAGCCGAGGCCGCCGCGTCGACGCTCGACAGCGAGTTCGGCCGCACGACCGACCCGGTCCGCATGTACATGCGGGAGATGGGTTCGGTCGAGCTTCTGACGCGCGAAGGCGAGATCGAGATCGCGAAGCGGATCGAGGAGGGTCTGAAGCACATGATCCTCGCGATTTCCGCCTGCCCGATGACCGTCCAGCAAATCCTCGAGCTTGCCGACAAGATCGGGAAGGACGAGTTGAAGATCGACGACGTCGTCGACGGCCTGCTCGATTTCAACGAGCAGTTGACGACGATCGAAGAGGACAACGACGAGATCGAAGAGGACGAGGACGAAGCCGATCCAGGCGTCGTCGAAAGCGAGAACCTCGAGCGGCTCAAGGTTGCGGCGCTGGAGCGTTTCGCGACGATCCGCAAGCATTTCACGCGGATGCTCGCCGTGCTCGCCAAGGACGGCCACAAGGCGCAGCGCTATCTCGACCTGCAGCGCAAGATCTCGGCGGAGCTCATGCAGATCCGCTTCTCGGCGCGCATGGTCGAGCGGCTGTGCGACTCGGTGCGTACCGAAGTCGACAACATCCGCCAGATCGAGCGCAAGATCGCCGACCTCGTCGTCAACAAGAGCGGCATGCCGCGCCCGGATTTCATCAAGGCGTTCCCGGCGAACGAGACGTCGCTGCGCTGGATCGACCGCGAGGTCGCCGCGCATCATGGCTACAGCGAAGTGCTGGCGAAGTATCGGCAGGCGATCGTCGAGCAGCAGCAGAAGCTCCTCGACCTGCAGACGCGCGTGATGATCCCCTTGAAGGACTTGAAGGAGATCAACAAGCAGATGTCGACGGGCGAGGCGAAGGCGCGCAAAGCGAAGCGCGAAATGACCGAAGCGAACCTGCGCCTCGTCATTTCGATCGCGAAGAAGTACACGAACCGCGGCTTGCAGTTCCTCGACCTGATCCAGGAAGGCAACATCGGCCTGATGAAAGCGGTCGACAAGTTCGAGTACCGGCGCGGCTACAAATTCTCGACGTATGCGACGTGGTGGATCCGCCAGGCGATCACGCGCTCGATCGCCGACCAGGCGCGCACGATCCGCATCCCGGTGCACATGATCGAGACGATCAACAAGATGAACCGGATCTCGCGGCAGATCCTGCAGGAGACGGGTCAGGAGCCCGATCCGGCGACGCTCGCCGTCAAGATGGAAATGCCGGAAGAGAAGATCCGCAAGATCCTGAAGATCAGCAAGGAGCCGATCTCGATGGAGACGCCGATCGGCGACGACGACGATTCGCACCTTGGCGATTTCATCGAGGATCAGTCGACGGTTGCGCCATCGGAAGCGGCGGTCAACGCGTCGCTGCGCGACGTGTGCAAGGACATTCTCGACACGCTCACGCCGCGCGAGGCGAAGGTGCTGCGGATGCGCTTCGGCATCGAGATGAACACCGACCATACGCTCGAAGAGGTCGGCAAGCAGTTCGACGTGACGCGCGAACGGATTCGCCAGATCGAGGCGAAGGCGCTGCGCAAGCTGCGGCATCCGTCGCGATCGGAGAAGCTGCGGAGCTTCCTCGAGGGGGAATAGGCCCTCCCGTATCCTTGAACGCCCCGGCATCCCCGGGGCGTTTTCATTTATGCCCCGCCGTGCGTCGGTTTGTCGGTCGGCTCGTTGGAGCGCCGAATATCATCGTGCCGATGATGATGCCGATCCACGACGCCCGCGCCGATCGCGCCGGCGAACGATGAACGCGCCGCACGACACGCTGGCGTTCCTCATTGCGCAGCATGCGCGCGAGCGGCCCGAGGCGACGGCACTTCTCGCTCCCGGACGCGAGCCGCTTTCGTACGCCGGGCTCGTCGAAGCGATGGACGACGTCGGCGCGACCTTGGCGCGCGCCGGATTCGGGCGCGGCAGCCGCATCGCGACCGCGCTCGACAACGGTCCGGAAACGGCCGTCGCGATGCTTGGCGTCATGAGTTACGCCACGTGCGTGCCGCTCAATCCCGACGGCGCCGAGCAGCGGCTGCCCGCGCTGTGCCGGCGACTGCGACTCGATGCGCTGATCGTTGCCGAGAATGCACGCGCGGGCGTTCGCCGCGCGGCCAACGACGTCGGGCTACCGACAATCGACATGGCGCCGTCGACGCCGGGCTCGAGCACCCTGCGGGTCGCTGCCCCTAAAGCACCGCGCCGCGCCGAAGCGGCGGAGGCGGACGACATCGCGCTCTTGCTCGCAACCTCCGGAACGACCGGCGAGCCGAAAATCATCCCGCTCACGCAGCGCAGCCATCTGGCGACCGCGCTGCCGCGCGTGCAATTGCTCGCGCTGACACCGCGCGATCGGGCCGTCGGTGTGGCGCCGATGTTCACCCCGGGGTCGCTGCGCGGCACGCTGTTTCCGTCGCTTGCCGCGGGGGCAAGCGTCGTCTATCCACCTCGCTTCGACGCTGCCGCGATGCTCGAATGGCTCGAGTCGTTTGCCGCGACGTTCTACGTCGCGGGTCCGGCCGTTCATCGAGCGATGCTCGCAGCAATGGACCGCTACGGCGTGCCGCGCCACGCGCTTCGGTTCGTCGTTTCGAACGCGACAAATCTTCCGCCGGATCTGCAGATGCGGCTCGAGTCGACGCTCGGTGTCCCGGTGATCCAGACGTATGCGACGGGCGAGGCGGGCACGATCGCGCAGAATCGCTTGCCGCCCGCACAGCGGCGGCCTGGCTCGGTTGGCTCGGTGGTCGACGGCGAGATTCGCATTCTGGACGACGACGAAACCTTTGCGCCCTTGGGAATGCCGGGCGAAATTGTCGTACGTGGTCCGCAAGTGTTCGCAGGTTACGAGAACGATCCCGAAGCCAACCGGCGCGCGTTTTTCGACGGCTGGTTTCGAACCGGCGATCGAGGCAAGGTCGACGGGGACGGTTTTCTGTACCTGACCGGCCGCGTCAAGGAAACGATCAATCGTGGCGGTTTCAAGGTACCGCCCGCCGACGTCGATGCAGCGCTGATGCAGCATCCGCGTGTGGCCGAGGTCGCGACGTTCGGCGTACCGCATCCAACGTTGGGCGAAGACGTCGTCACCGCGGTCGTCGCCAGGAACGATGCGGATCGAGCAGGTGGCGGCGACACCTTCGATGCGCCGCCCACGGCCGAGGGGCTTCGCGATTTCGCGCTGGCAACGCTTCCCGCCTTCATGGTGCCGAGCCGCATTTTGCTCGTGCCGGACATCCCCAAATCGACGTTCGGCAAAGTGCGTCGCCACGAATTGGCGGAAGCGTTTTCGACGCTGCTAAGGCCTGCGTATCAGCCGCCTCGCGATGGGACGGAGACGGCCGTCGCGCGCATCTTCGCGGAAGCTCTCGGTATCGCCCGGGTTGGCGCGTTCGACAACTTCTTCGCGCTTGGCGGCGACTCGCTTCGCGGTGCACAAGCCGCGGCTCGCGCCGCGGTCGTATTCGGTCGCGCCCTCGATCCGGTGATGCTGTTTCGAAACCCCACGGTGGCGCAGTTTGCTGCGGAGATCGGACGACTTGCGGTCCCCGCAACGGCGCCGCCGATCGTTGCGCTGTCGCGCCGCGTGTCATCGGCGACAGACAACAAAGCGCCGCGCACCCGAGGTTCCGAATGAGCGCGTGGCCATGCAGGATCGGCGTTCTTGCCATGCTGACGATGCTGGCGACCGTGGCGGCTTCCCAGCCGACGACCGACCCTTATCCAAGCCGGCCGCTGCGGCTGGTCGTGCCGTATTCGCCAGGCGCGCACGGCGACAACCTCGGTCGCGCGATTGCCGAGCGTCTCGGCGAATTCCTCGGCCAGCCGATCATCGTCGAAAACCGGGCCGGTGCGGGCGCAGCAATCGGCGCGGAGTTCGTCGCCAAAGCGCCTGCCGACGGCTACACGCTGCTCCTCGCGGGGTCCAGCGTGCTGACGCTCGCTTCGGTATTGGTCAAGGACCAGCGCTACGGGCTCGCCGATTTCACGCCGATCGGCCCCATCGCGCGGGTCCGCTTCGCGCTGGCCGTCCACCCGGACGTGCCGGTGAAGACGATGGGCGAGCTGATCGACTTCGCGCGCGCGCATCCTGGAACGCTCAACTACGCATCGGCGGGATCGGGCAGTTCGTCGATGCTCTTCTTCGAGTTGATGAAGCTCTCCGCGCGCATCGATATCGTCCACGTGCCGTACAAAGGGTCCGCGCCCGCGCTGCGCGACCTTCTCGCCGGCCGCGTTCATCTCATCTACGCCGACCTGTCGTTGCTTTCGCCGTACCAGCGCGACGGGTCGCTGCGAATCATCGCAATTGCCGGTCTTGAACGCTCGCCTGCGGCGCCCGACGCTGCGACGATGGCCGAGCAGGGATACGGCGAATGGTCGATCGAGCCCTGGCACGGACTCTTCGTGCGGGCGGCGACGCCACCGCACATCGTGGCGCGACTGGCCGGCGCACTGCGCGCAACCATTCGCACGGAGGAAGTGCGGTCGCGCTTCGAAGCCGCGGGCTATGTGCCGATGGATGCAACGCCGGAAGAGCTCGATCAAACGATACGCCGAGAACGACGCGCGTTCGAAACGCTGGTCGGCCGCGTTCGCATCACTCCGTAAGCCGCGCCCCGCGACCGCGAATTGCACGACCGGCAGCACCCCGCATTGTTGCCACGTCGAACAACCTTCCCTTCTCGTCCGCTGACACGCCGGCCGCTTTGACATCGAAAGCGGTAATCCTGACGCGACACGCGGCAGGCGCGCTCGCGCAAGTGCGCGTCGTGACAGAGGAAACTGCGGGCTCCCCCATGCATGGATATTGCAGATGAACGCGCATGTTCGCGCGCGCCATGAAGGTCGACGCGCAAGCATCGGGGCGCTGCACGCGCGGCGCGAGATCCACGCTTCGGACGCAACGGAGGAATCGCATGTCCAGCAATCGTTTTTCGATGCCCGCGAAGATCGTGGGCGTCGTGTCGTTCTGTGTCGCCGCGGCGGTGGCGGCGCAAACGCGCACGCCCGAAGCGACGGGCGCAGCCAAGTCCGCCAATCCGCCGCCGTCGAGCATGAGCAAGCAGTCGACGTCGTCGTCGAACGCGATGGGCTCGATGAACGAGAAGGCGTCGACGGTTTCGTCGAGCGACCGCAAGTTCATGGAGAAGGCCGCGGAAGGCGGCATGGCCGAAGTTCAACTCGGCAAGCTCGCAACGCAGAAAGCCGAGTCGGATCAGGTCAAGCAGTTTGGCCAGCGGATGGTCGATGACCACAGCAAGGCCAACCAGCAACTGAAGCAGCTCGCGAGCACGAAGGGCGTCACGCTGCCGACCTCGCTCGACAAGACCTCGCAGAAGGAGTACGACAAGCTCTCGAAGCTCTCCGGCGCGCAATTCGACCGCGAGTACATGGACCACATGGTGTCCGATCACAAGAAGGACATCAGCGAGTTCAAGTCCGAGGCGAAGAAGGCGAAAGACGCCGACGTGAAGCAGTTTGCGTCGTCGACGCTGCCGACGCTCGAGGAGCACCTGAGCCTCGCACAAGCCGCGGACAAGGTTGCGCGGAACGAGGCGAAGACGCAAACGTCGAGCCGCGGAAGCTCGAGCAAGACCGGCACGTAAAACCGGCGGCTGGGTTACGCCAACGCGAGCGTCGCGTAGACCTGCGTCGGGTCCTGCGGGTCGTCGGCGAGCGTGAAGCCGGCCGCGCGAACGAACGCGAGCATCGCGTCGTTCTCGCGCAGGATTGCGCCGCGCAGGCGCTCGAAACCGCGACGCTTCGCGCATACGATGAGCCCGTGCACGAGCACGCGCGCGACGCCGCGGCGCTGCCAGGCGTCGGCGACAACGACGGCGAATTCGGCGCTCGCGCCATCGGGATTGGCCACGTAGCGCGCGACGCCGACGAACGTCGGAACGCCGTCGATGTCCACAAGCGCGACGAGGGCAAGCTCGCGGTCGTAATCGACCTGCGTGAAGCGCGCGAGCATCGTGGGCGTCAGCGTCGCGAGCGGATAGAAAAAACGGAAGTAGCGTGCGCGCTGCGACAGGCCGTCGACGAACGCCCGCTCCAGCGCCGCGTCTTCGGGCCGTATCGGACGCACGTGGATCAGCGTGCCGTCGCGGAGCGCCACATCGCCCACCAGTTCGATCGGATACGGATGAATCGCCATGTGCGGATAGCCGCGCAATAGCTTCCGGTTGGGATCGACATCGAAACGAGCAGCGTTTACCGATAGCCGTCCGCCGGCTGCGATACCGACGTCGAGCACCAGCGTTCTCACCCACGGCAGCGCGCACGCGAGTGCCGAGAGCCGCGTCAGCGCATCCGCCAAGGTCTGTGCATAGGGTGACCTGGCCGTTGCGCTGCTCGATGATGCGCGTGCGAGCAGATCGGCCGCGAGCGGCGCGTTGAGCGGCGCTAGCATCGATGCGCACCGCTGCACGAGCGAATGCGATCGCGAGGGTCGAACGAAGACGACGGGGCCAAAGCGTCGGTCGGAAGCGATGCCCATCTCGGCGCCCGCCGCGGGGCCTTCGAGCGACCGCTTCACGGTGAGACCAAACGCGGCGAGGACCTGCGCCGCTTCAGCGCTTTCGAGCCCCGTGCGTGATTCGTCGGCAAGTCGCGTACGCAACGCTTCGAGCGGCGCGAGATCGGGCGGCTGCGGCTCCGGCGACTGTGCCGGCACTTCGAGCAGCCACGCCTGATTCTTCCGGTATTCGGCGAGGAACGACAACGCCTCGATCGCGGCTTCCGGCGTGTAGAGATTGACGACACCGCCCGCTTCGAGCGCGTCGTGAATCCGTGGCCGATCGATCGCACCGAGCCAGGCAGCGACGACGGGTTTGCGATGCGATGCGGCGACCGAAGCGAGAGCACGCGCGGCCTCGAGCGCGGTCGCGATCGGACGCGGCACGTGCAGCGCAACGACGGCATCGACGGTCGGATCGTCGAGCGCGAACCCGACGGCTTCCGCGAGTCGCGCGGGCGGCGCGTCGCCATGGATGTCGACCGGATTGCCGCACCGCACGCCTTCCTGAAGAAGCGCTTCGAGACGCTCGCGCGTGACTTGCGCGAAGCTCGCGAGTGAAAGGCGCCGATCGAACGCGCTGTCGGCGGCGAGCACGGCCGGACCCCGACCATTGGAGACGACCGCGACACGCTCGCCTTGCGGGATGCGGCCCTTCGCGAGGACGCTCGCCGCCGCGAAGAGCTGCATGTAGCTTTGCGCGCGCACCGCGCCGCAGCGCATCAGTGCGGCACTGAACGCCTCGTCGTGCGCGATCTCGCTCGCCGCATCGATCGATCGGCCCGATCTCAGCACGACGACGGGCTTGGTTCGCGCCGCAGCGCGAAGCGCCGACAGGAAAGGCCGCGCGTCGAGGATGTCCTCGACTTGCATGACGATCGCGTCGGTTTCGTCATCGAGCGCGAGAAAGTCGAGCAGATCGCCGAAGCCGATGTCGATTGCGCCACCGACCGAAGCCACCAGCGAGAAACCGATGCGAAGCGGCGTGGCGAAGTCCAGCATCGCGGTCGCGACGGCCCCCGATTGCGTGATGAGCGCGAGCCGTCCCTGCAGCGCGGAAGGTGTCGACCATGTCGCCTCCAATTGCGTCGAGGGTCGTATGACGCCGAGCGTGCCCGGGCCGAGGACGCGAACTCCCGCGCGCGTCGCTGCCGATGCGATGTCCCGTGACGATGCGGCCGACGCTTCGCTGTCGATGGCGCCCGGCGATGTCATAACGATCGCAAACTTCGCGCCGGATGCGTTCGCGATCGCGTCCATGATGGCGTGTTTCGGTGTGGCGATGATCGCGAGATCGATCGGCGCGCCGATGGCTGCAAGCGAGGGGGATGCCGGTTTTCCGAGGACCGAAGCGTGACGCGGGTTCACTGCGTGCAGCGCGCCCGCGTAGCCGCTCGCAAGCAGTTTCTCGTAGACGACACGCCCGAGCGAGCCCTCGCGTTCCGATGCACCGACGAGCGCGATGGAGGTCGGTTCGATGAGGGGACGAAGGTAGTGCTCCATGGCGCGACGAATTATCGCGGATGGGATTCGCGATGGCGGCGTCCCCCCGAACAGTCCGGGCTAGACTAACGC
>DATFCW010000135.1:0-8978 GCA_035252665.1 Casimicrobiaceae bacterium
CGCCGTCGCGCGCACGCACGGCGTATCCGAACAGTTCCTTGATGTTTCGCAGCATGTCGACTCCCTTCAAAAACGTCGCGCCCCGGTTGGGGCGCGACAAATGTCCAATCCGTTAGACGGACGACGCGCGGCCGTATCGCGAGGAGGCGGCCGCTAACGGGTTATTGCCCAATCGGCGTCTTTCGTTGCCAGTCGCGGCGCATCGCCATCGCCCAGGCCGCGAAGAGAATCACGAGCAGGCCGACGATGACGAAATTCGTCTCGACCGCGCGGCTCGCGACACCGATGACCCACGAGGAAATCACCATCCAGATGCCGAGAAGAATATTGATGACTTCTTCCCAGGCTTGCGGCATCGATACGGCCGCTGCCGAGAACAGCACGATCACCGCGCCGAGAATCCATGCGTTCCACGAGGCCGCTGCGCTCGTCGCGACGAAGCCGATCACCCATGGCGAGATGAACAGCCAGATACCGATCAGCAGATTGAGCCAGTCCTGCCAGCGTTTGTCCTTCATGACGTACCTCCAGTTACCTGAATATCTGTTTGACGCGCTGGAGGAAGCAGGATTCCGTCGCCGTGCGACGACGCGCTCAAAAATCTTGCAGCATTTACAAATAACGCGCTTCTGTAAGAATGCGCGCGCCGTCAGCTCTTGTGCGTCAGTTCAAGGCCGCGCGGTGCACTGACGCTCCGCTCGCATCCCTCGCGCGCCATGAGCATTTCGGCGGCGATCGCGACGGCGATCGCGCCCGGTTGCTTGCCGCGGATGCCGACGTTGGCGCCAATCGGACAATGGATGCGCGCGAACGACTCGCGCGCGACGCCGCGCGCTTCGAGGCGACGCTCGAACTGCGCGCGCTTGGATTTGGAGCCGATGAGGCCGAGATAGCGCCAGTCGTCGCGGGCGAGCGCCGCCTCGATCAGCGTGTAGTCGAGCGCGTGGCTATGCGTGGTGACGACGACGAAGGCGCCCCCGGGCGCGTGCGGGATCTCGTCCTCGGGTTCATCGGTCGCGACGATCTCGACGTTCGCAGGCACGTGCGCCGGAAAATCGTCGGCGCGCGAATCGATCCATCTCACCCGCGCGGCAACGACGCCGAGCACGTTGACGAGCGCGCGTCCCACGTGCCCGTTGCCGAACACGAGCACGAAAAATTGCTCTGGCCGAACGACGTGCAGCAACAAGGGCGCCGCTCCTTCTCCCGCCGCGGCGACGATCGTTGCGCCGTCACTCTCGTGCGCGAGGCGCAGGCGCGCGGCAGCGATCGCATCCGAATCGAGCCTTGCATCGCCCAGCGTGCCGCGAATGTCGTCGCGTGTGACGACCAGCCGCGATGTTGCATCGGCATCGAATCGCGACACGAGCGCGAACGGTGCGCCGGCGCGCGCGCATGCCTGCGCTGCTTCGAGCCACGCCAACGCGTTGGCGTCGATCCGCGAGAACGACAGCGTCGCCACGCCGCCGCAGCATTGACCGAGACGCGCTGCAAGCGGGAACCGCACTAGCCACGAGCCCTTGGCGTTGTCGCGTAACGCTTCGCGCGCAATGCGAATCGCCTCGTATTCGAGATGCCCCCCGCCGATCGAGCCGATGCATGCCTGCGGCGCGACGATCATGGCGGTGCCGGCTTCGCGTGGAGTCGAGCCCTTTGCGCCGGCGAGCACGACAAGCATCGCGTGGGCGTCGCTCGACAGTGCCGCGGCGAGCGCGTCGAGCCATGGGACGGTGCTGCCGTCACGCATGTGCAACCGACGCTTCCTGCTGCTGACGATCGCGCGCCCGAATGTCGCAGACGGCCGCGAGCACGCGCTCGGGCGTCGCTGGCGCGGACAAGCGCGGCACCGCGCGATACGAGACGACGCTCGCGATCGCGTCGCGCAGCGCCTGGAACGCGGATAGCGCGAGCATCAACGGCGGCTCGCCGACCGCTTTCGAGCGATGGATCGTGTCCTCGCGACATGGCTCGCCGAAGAACGCGATGTCGAAGCGCGGCGGAACGTCGCGCGAGGTCGGGATCTTGTACGTCGAAGGTGCGTGCGTCGTGAGCCGCCCCTGACCGTCGAAGCACAGCTCCTCCATCGTGAGCCAGCCATAGCCCTGGATGAAGCCGCCTTCGATCTGGCCGCGATCGATCGCCGGATTGAGCGAGTTGCCGACGTCGTGAAGGATATCGACCGCGCACAGCCGATGCTCGCCGGTCAGTGTGTCGATGGCAACCTCGGACACCGCGGCGCCGTAGGCGAAATAGAAGAACGGCCGGCCGGTCAGCGTCTTGCGATCGTAATGAATCTTCGGCGTGGCGTAGAAGCCGGTTGCCGACAGCGGGACGCGCGCCTGGTACGCCTTGTTCGCGAGCGAGGCGAACGGGAGGCGAGCTTCGCCCGCGCTGACGACGCCTGCGGCGAAACGCACGTCGTCCGTGGCGCAACCGAATTCGCGCGCCGCGAACGTAGCGAGCCGTTCGCGCAGCTTTCGTGCCGCGTCGCGCGCCGCCATGCCGTTCATGTCGCTGCCGGATGATGCCGCGGTTGGCGACGCGTTCGGCACTTTGCTCGTATCGGACGCGGAGACGCGCACCGTTTCGAGCGGCACGCCGAGCTCGTGCGCGACGACCTGCTGCACCTTGATGAAAAGTCCCTGGCCCATCTCGGTGCCGCCGTGATTGAGCAGCACGGTGCCGTCACGATAGACATGGATGAGCGCCCCCGCCTGGTTGTAATGCGTCGCGGTGAACGAGATGCCGAATTTCACGGGCGTCAAAGCGAGGCCGCGCTTGACGATCGGGCTCGTGCGGTTCCATTGCGCGATTTCATGCCGCCGCTCGCGATAACGCGCACGCTTCTCGAGCGCGTCGATGATCGCGAGGGCGATGTTGTCGTCGATCGTCATGCCGTAGGGCGTGACATTGCGCTCCGCCGTGCCGTAGAGGTTCGCCTTGCGCACGTCGAGCGGATCGAGGCCGAGCGTGCGCGCGATGTCGTCGAGGACGGTTTCGATCGCGAACATCCCTTGCGGGCCGCCGAAGCCGCGAAACGCGGTATCGGAGACCGTGTTGGTCTTGCACCGATAAGAATGGATCGCGAGGTCCGGCAGCCAGTAGGTATTGTCGACGTGGAACACCGCGCGGTCGTTGACGGGACCGGAAAGATCGGCTGAGAAACCGCAGCGCGAAGCGAGCGTGATGTCGAGGCCGAGGATGCGCCCCGCATCGTCGAAGCCAACGTCGTAGCGATGCATGAAAGCGTGGCGCTTGCCTGTTGCCCGCATGTCATCATCGCGATCGAGGCGAAGCTTTACGGCGCGTCCTGTCTTTCGCGCGAGCAGCGCCGCGACGCACGCGAAGAGCGTCATCTGCGTTTCCTTGCCGCCGAATCCGCCGCCCATGCGTCGGCACGACACGACGACGTCGTGGACCGGAAGGCCGAGCGCGCGCGCGACGAGCAACTGGACCTCGCCCGGATGCTGCGTCGACACGTGGAGTTCGATGCCGCCATGCTCGCGCGGAATCGCGAGCGAGATCTGTCCTTCGAGATAGAAATGATCCTGCCCGCCATTGAGCACGACGCCTTGCAATCGGTGCGGCGTGCTCGCAAGCGCACGGGTCGGATCGCCGCGCGTGACGTGCACCGGCGGCAGGACGAACGATTCGGCGGCGAGCGCGTCGTCGATCGTCAGGATTGCGGGAAGCGGTGCGACGTCGAGCTGCGCGAGCCGTGCCGCGCGGCGCGCCGTGCCAATGCTCGTCGCCGCGACGCCGAATAGCGGCTGCCCGACGAATTGGACGTCGCGATCGGCGAAGATCGGATCATCGGACACGATCGGGCCGACGTCGTTGACGGCGAAATCGGCGGCGGTCACGACAGCGACGACATCCGGCGCGTTTCGCACGGGATCGAGGTCCATGCGCTCGATGCGTCCGTGCGCGTGCGTACTCATCCCGATCGCTGCGTAGAGCGTGCCGCGCGGCTCGGGCAGGTCGTCGGTGTAGTGAGCATCGCCCGCAACGTGCAACGGCGCTGAATCGTGCGGCGCGGGTGTGCCGACGATCTCCGTTGCATCGAAGGGGCGATCGGGCGCGTTCATGGCACTTCCTGCAGCAACGCTTCGATGCGCGTCGGTGCGCCGATCGGCCGCGCCGTCTCGAGCCAGAAGCGCAGGATCAGATTGCCGAGGACGGCTCGACGATACTCGGCGCTCGCGCGCATGTCGTCGATCGGCGAGAACTCGTCGCGAAGCGCGTGCGCCGCGCGCTCGGCGGTCGAGCGATCCCATTTCGCGCCGACGAGCAGCGCTTCCGTGTTTCGTGCCCGCACGGGCGTCGCCGCGACTCCGCCGCAGCCGATGCGCGCGTCCCGCACGCGACCGCCATCGAGCGTGAGCGCGAAGCACGCGAAGACCGCGGAGATGTCCTGGTCGTAGCGCTTGCTGATCTTGTATGCGCGAAGCGCGACATCGTCGCGTCGCTTCGGAATGCGCACGCATGCGATGAATTCGCCCGGCGTCAGCGCGGTTTGCCGATAGCCAGGGTAGAAGGCGTCGAGCGCAACCTCGCGCTCGCCATGCGCGTTACGAAGCGCGACGCGGGCATCGAGCGCAATCAACGCGGGCATCGAGTCGCCGATCGGCGAGCCGTTCGCGATGTTGCCGGCGAGCGTAGCGCTATTGCGGATCGGCACCGACGCAAAGCGTTGCCAGGCTTCGTGGAGCTCGGGCCAATGGGCGTCGAGCGTGCGCATCGCGTCGGTCAGCGTCACGCCGGCCCCGATCTCGATGTCGCCGGGTGTTTCGCGTATCGCTGCGAGCTCGCCGACGTCGCCGATGTAGATCACATCATCGAGATCGCGGAGCTCCTTCGTCACCCATAAACCGACGTCGGTCATGCCGGCGACGATGCGTGCATGCGGGCGCTCGGCGCACGTGCGCGTCAGCGCGGTGATCGTCCGTGGCGCAGTCCAGCGGTGACCGGCGTGCTCGAGCTCGAGTGAGCGATCGCGCGCGAGCATCGAAAGCTGCGCGGCAAGCTGCTCTTCGTCTTCGGATATCGTGCGGCTGCCATCTTCGGCGATGCCGCGGCCACGCCATCCGTCGGGCGAAGGAATCGTGTACATGAGGCGAGCGGCGTCGAGGATGGGCCGGTAGCCGGTGCAGCGGCAGAGGTTGCCGGACAGCGCATCGTCGATCGCGGTGCGCGAAGGTGCGTGCGCGTTCTTGTAGAGACCGAAGAGGCTCATCGCGAATCCCGGCGTGCAGAAGCCGCATTGCGAGCCGTGGCATTCGACGAGCGCCTGCTGCACCGGATGCAATTCGCCGCTGTCGCTTCGCAGGCTCTCGACCGTGAACACCGCCTTGCCATCGAGCGACGGCAACAATCGGATGCACGCGTTGATGGGCTTCCACGCAAGCGCATCCCCGGCCGCTTCGGCGAGCACGACCGTGCACGCGCCGCAGTCGCCTTCGGCGCAGCCTTCCTTTGTTCCGGTCAAGCGACGTTCGTCGCGCAGGTAGTCGAGCAGCGTCGTTTCGGGCATGACGCTTGCGACATCGACGCGTTCGCCGTTCAGGAGGAAGCGAATCGCATCGGTCATCGCGGGCAATCGCCTATGAGTCGGCTTTGCGATACACAACGCGTGCGGCGTCGATCGCCGCGCCGCGCGGGACCTTCACGTGCTCGGCGGCGAGCACCGCTTCGAGCGCGCCCAGTGTCGCGAGCACCGCGTCCTCTCGCGCATTGACGCCCATCGTGCCGATGCGCCAGATGCGGCCGTGCAGTTGGCCGAACGACGTGCCGATCTCGATGTTGAAATCATCGAGCAATGCGGAGCGAACGCGATCGCCGGCGACACCTTCGGGAATGTACACCCCGGTCACGTTCGGCATCTTGTGTGCGCGATCGCCGAAGACGCGAAGGCCCATTGCCTCGATGCCGGCCACCAGGGCTTCGCCGGCTTGCGCGTGGCGGCGATACGCATGCTCGTGACCTTCCTGCACGAACAGGCGCGCGCATTCGCGCGCCGCGTAGAGCATCGACGTGGCCTCGGTGTGATGGTTGAGGCCGGCGTCGCTCCAGTAGTCGATCAGCATCGCGAGGTCGAAATAGTTCGACTGCACGATCGCGCCTTTGCCGGGCGTGCAGTGCGCCGCTCGCAGGCCTTCCTCGACGTGCCGGCGTCGATAGACCGTTTCCGCCATGCGCTCGCTGATCGTTATTGGCGCCGATCCCGAGGGACCTCCGAGGCACTTCTGCAGGCCGCCGGTGGCGCAATCGATCCGCCACGCGTCGATCGGCAACGGCATGCCGCCAATCGTCGCCGTCGCGTCGACCTGCAGCATCGCGCCATGCTCGTGGCAGAGCTTGCCGAGAGTGTCGAGCGGCTGGGCCATCGTCGTCGATGTGTCGCCCTGGCACACCGCGACGAGCCTGGGCGAAAAGCGCGCGAGCGCGCTCTCGACTTGCGTGGGATCGAACACGGTGCCCCAGTCGGTTTCGAGCACGTGAACGTCGGCGCCGGCGCGGCGCGCGATCTCGCTCATCAACTGTCCGAATCGACCGAAAGAGAGCACGAGCACCGAATCGCCCGGCTCGATCGCCGATACCATCGCGCATTCGATCGCAGCGCGCGCCGTGCCGTCGACGACGAACGTCCAGCGATTGTCTGTCTCGAACACGCGCCGGTAGAGACTCATCGTCTCCTTCATGTACATGCGAAACTGCGGGTCGTATTGACCGAGAAGCGGCGATGCGAGCGCCTGCAGCACGCGGGGATGCGCGTTGATCGGTCCCGGACCCATGAGAAGCCGCGGCGCGGGAGCGAGCTCGTCGAAGGGGACGTCGGCGTCGTCGAGCGAGGTTATTGGCGGCAGCGGTGTTGGCACCGCTTCATGTTAGCAGGGGGAAGCGCAGGTTACAGCTATGGAAGCAGCGAGCGAGCGGCGTCGCTCGCTCCGAGTCCGTAAACGATCGCCTACGGGTACCCGACGCGGGCACTTCGGCGGCAAACACGCCGCCTTCAGGCGCGTCAGCCGTTACGGCGATCACTCCCAGTCGCTCGCGCCGCGGCTCCCTCGCTGCTTCCCGGCGGCAGCGCCGATTCGTGACAAAGGGGGCGGAGCAGGACGGCTATTTTCGTACGGAGAGTATTTCGCGAGCCTTTTCGAGAAATCCCCGAACGGTCGCCGACGCATCGTCACGACGCGACAGCGCGTACACGTCGGCGCGCGGTGCCGCGCCCGCGAGGGTTCGATATTCGACGCCGCGCCGATGTACGCTGGCGAGCGACGCTGGCACGAGCGCCACACCGAGTCCTGCCGCGACGAGACTCGGAATCGCCTGCGACTCGACGACGTACTGCGACGCGCGCGGCAGGAATCCCGCATCGACACAGCACTGGTTCAAATAAGCGGCGAACGTCGACGAATCGAGGCTCAGCAGGACGAATTCCTCGCCCGCCAGGTCCTTCAGCGCGAGCTTGCGGCGCGCGGCCAACCGGTGATTGCGCGGCAGCGCCGCGACCACCGGGTCTTCCCACGCGAGCTCGGTCGACAGGTATTCGTCGGCGACCGGCGTGCGCGAGAAACTGATGTCGAGGCGTCGATCGCGCAAGGCCGTGAGCTGCGCGGCGGGCGTCATCTCGTGCAGCGCCACGTCGACGCCGGGATACGCGCGGCGAAAGCCGGCGATGAGCTGCGGCAGCGGACCGAGCAGGAGCGAGCCGGACGAGCCGATGTCGAGACGTCCGACGTGGCCGGCGCCGACGGCGCGCGCATGCGCCGACGCCTGTTCGACGCGCTGCAAAATCGCGCTCGCGTGATCGAGGAACACCTGACCTGCCGCAGTCAGGTCGACTCGCCGGCTCGTGCGAACGAAAAGCAGCGTGCCGAGCTCGCTTTCGAGCGCCTTGATCTGCTGGGAAAGCGGCGGCTGCGAGACGTTGAGGCGTGCAGCCGCGCGCGTGAAGTTGCGCTCCTGCGCGAGCGTCGTGAAGTAGCGCAGGTGACGAAGCTCCATATGAAAAACATATAGAACGAGTCGAACAATATATTGGACAGCGGTCGCGGGCGTCAAGAATCATCCCGCCTCCGCTTGGCAATGGCGACGAAAGCGCGCGGACGATGCGCTTTTCGGAAAGCCTCGATGGGTAAGCTCACGACGCACGTGCTCGACACGACCGCCGGCGCGGCCGCGGCCGGCATGCGCATCGATTTCGCGGCCATCGACGCGAACGGCGTGCAGGCGATCGGCACGGTCTACACGAACGCCGATGGACGCACCGACGAGCCGCTGCTTGCAGAGCATGCGATGCGAGGCGGGCGATTCCAGCTCACCTTCCACGTGGCCGATTACTTCCGCCGGCAAGGTCACGCGCTCGCCGATCCGCCATTCCTAGACCGCGTGCCGATCCGCTTCGGCATCGCCGACACCGAAGCGCACTATCACGTGCCGCTCCTCTGCTCGCCGTGGGCGTACTCCACCTATCGCGGAAGCTGATCTCCCTCGAAGCATGGCATCCGCGCGAACCGGCCATCGGCTGACGCTCGATCGCGTCACGCATCGCTTCGGCGAGGTCACGGCCGTCGAACGTATCGAGCTCGACATCGCGGGCGGTGAATTGGTCGCGCTGCTCGGGCCGAGCGGATGCGGCAAATCGACGCTGCTTCGAATCATCGCGGGATTCCTCGCCCAGAGCCAAGGGCGCGTGCTCTTCGACGGCGAGGCGGTCGACCATCTGGTGCCGACGCGCCGGGGCGCCGGCATCGTATTCCAGAACTACGCGCTGTTCCCTCACATGACGGTCAGGCAGAACGTCGCGTACGGTCTCGAGGCGCGGCGGATTTCCAAGCCCTCGATCGCTGCACGCGTCGCGGAAATGCTGCGGCTCGTGCACATGGAAGCGTTCGCGGAGCGGCTGCCCCGCCAGCTCTCGGGCGGACAACAGCAGCGCGTCGCGCTCGCACGCGCGCTCGCCGTCGATCCCA
>DATFCW010000136.1:0-2787 GCA_035252665.1 Casimicrobiaceae bacterium
GTGGGCTTCAGCACCATCCGGTTGTTGGTCGCGATCGACGGCGCGATCTTGTGCGCGACCTGATTCAGCGGATGGTTGAACGGCGTGATTGCGGAGATGACGCCGAGCAGCGGCTCGCGCAGCGTGTACACCTTGCGCGACTTGCCGTGCGGCGTCAGGTCGCACGAGAAGATCTGGCCGTCGTCCTGCAACGCTGCGTTGCCGGCAAACGTGAACACATCGCGCGCGCGGCCCGCCTCGTAGAGCGAGTCCTTCTTGCAGATGCCGCACTCGGCGGTGATCAGGTCGGAAAGCTGCGCCTGCCGCGCGGCGATGATTTCCGCCGCTTTGCGGCAGATCTCGTAGCGCTCGAAACGCGTGAGCGTCGGCTTGTACGCGCGTGCGATCGAAAACGCGCGGCGGATGTCGTCGACGCTCGCGCGTGGCACGGTGCCGACGACCTCCCCGGTGAAAGGATTGCGGACTTCGAGCTTGCGCGCGCTGCGCACGTGCTCGCCGGCAATGCGCATGCTTTCGTCGAGCGGAGCGAACGAGGCGGATTTGATTGCGGTAAGCATCTGGAAAAGGCCTTCAAGCAGGGAGTGTGCGAGCGCGATGAGTGCCGCCGGGCCGCCCCAAAGCGCGAATTCCGCCCCCACTGGGGGCAGCGAAGCGGCGAAGCCGCGAGCGTGGGGGGACCATTCCGGCTCGCGTCAGTTCAGATGATTGAGCCCGAGATCGAACGCGTCGAAATTGCGCCAGCGGCGCTCGGGCAGATCGGGTGCGGGCCGATTGGCGATCAGCGGGACGCGCTGCTCCGAGAGGCCGCCGTGCGAGCGCAGCGGCGCGTCGAGTCCGGACAGATCGTGACGTGTCCTTCGGCTGCCGATGGCCGTCAGCCGTTCGGAGATGACGACGAAATCGCCGACACGGTTTTCCGGCAGCTCGAAACGCGCGCACGCTTCCTCGCGCGACAGCACGAGGTCGATGCCGGGCAAGCCCGCGATGCGCGCACGCACGTCGCCGATGTCGAGATGCCTGTTGAGATACACCGTGGCGAACGACCCGAGCGCACCGTGGTGAACGACGTAAGGATCGGTGATCGGAAGGATCACGCGGGTCGCGTTCTCGCCGTAAGCGGCGTCGAGGATGTCCTGCAGGAAGACGATGTTCGGACGACCGAACGCATCGGTCTTCGCATTCATACCGTGATCGGCGGTCATGACCACGGTCGCGCCCCCCGCGGCGAGGCGCGCGAGGTAGCGGTCGAGCATTCCGGTGAACGCGTTCGCGGCCGGCGTCCCGGGCGCGTGCTTGTGCTGAACGTAGTCGGTCGTCGACAGGTACATGATGTCGGGCCGCTCGCGTTCCATCAGCGCGCAGCCCGCCGCGAATACGAACTCCGACAGCTCCGCGCTATACACAGACGGTAGCGCCATGCCGGCGAGGCCAAGCGCATCTTCGATTCCGTTGTCGGCGCGCGACACCTTGTCGGCGCACTCCGCCGAAAAGCAGATTCCATTCAATTGGTGGCCGAGCAGCGCGCGAAGCTTGTCCTTGGCGGTGACGACGGCGACGCGCGCGCCCGCATCGCCGAACGCGGCGAGGATGGTTCCGGCCCGAAGATATTTCGGGTCGTTCATCATCACCTCGGCGCCGGCGTCGCGATCGTAGAAATAGTTGCCGCAGATCCCGTGCACCGACGGCGGCGCGCCGGTGACGATCGAAAGGTTGTTCGGATTCGTGAACGATGGCACCACGCAGTCGGCGGTGAGGCACGTGCCGCGGCCATTGAGGCTCGCGAACCACGGCGCGCTGCCCGCCTCGATCGCTTCGGTCACGTAATCGGGCTCGCAGCCGTCGACGCAGACGACAACGATCGGGCGCGAAGGCCAGCGGTAGCGTCGTCCGTTGACTTCCAATGTTTCCTTTCGTGAACGCTCGCTCATCGTGCCGATTTCCTCGCGCGCGAAAGCGGTGTCGCGCTCGTATGGTGAACCCGTTCGCGGCTCGCCATGACGTGCTGATAGAGCGCGCGACCGGCGGCCGCGGGCTGTCGCGCCGCGATGTGATTGACGATCGTCCGATGCTCGTGCATCGAGACGGGCAGGATGCCGGTCTGCGCCAGCGCCGCGCGCCGGTGCAGGTGCAGTTCGTTCACGAGGCGGCGGTACACGAACGTGAGCTTCGGATTGCCGGCGAGCTCGATGATGCGGTCGTGAAACGCGACGTTCGACGCGTGATAGGTGTCGACGTCGCCACGCGCGACGGCCTTTTCCATCCGTTCGACAAGCGCGCGAAGCTCGTCGACTTGCGCGGGCGTTGCCTTCTGCGCCGCGCGCCGGCCGGCGAATTCGTCGAGCACCGCGCGAAGCTCGAAGATCTCGTCGGCCTCGTCGATCGTGATCTGCCGCACGAACACGCCGCGATTCTTCTCGAGGCGTACGAGGCCCGATTCCTCGAGCGCGCGAAACGCCTCGCGCACCGGTCCGCGCGAGACGCCGAGCATCGCGGCGACCTCGGTTTCGCGAAGCTTCGAGCCGGCGGGCAGGTCGCCCGCGAGGATCATGCGTTCGAGCTCGCGCTGCACGAGCGCCGGCAGCGAATTCGACTGAATCAGCGCGATCGGATGGTCGTCGCCGACGGCGCGCCGGCGTGCGCCATCGACGCGGGGAAGCGGGGTCGTGCTCGCCGCCGCCCCGGACGGACGGGGCAGGAGGCGCGTCTCGCTCGTAGCCCGCGCGCCGTCGCGCGGCGCGTGCGAATCGGACTTCAACATCGTTGCGATTATTGACTGTTGGTTGTAGA
>DATFCW010000137.1:0-12165 GCA_035252665.1 Casimicrobiaceae bacterium
GCCATAACGGATGCGACGGGTCGGGTGCTTCTCAACCCGCCGACAGTGACGAATCAGCTCGGGACGAATGCGCCGGTGCTGCCGCTTACCATCACACCGCCGTCGGCGACGTGCACGGCGGGAGCGGACAACAACTTTGACTTCCTCGTCACGGGTGGTACCGGCACGTACAACGCTATCGTCGCTCCCAGCCTGGCAACGCCGCCGACCGTTAACTCCGGCACCGTGCACGTGACGATCCTGACGCCAGAAGCAGTGGCCCAAGCCGTCTACACGCTTAGCGTGAGTTCCGGCAACGCCATCGCAACGGCCAAGATCACGTGCCAATAGCGCACTGAGTTGCGGGACGAAAACGGCGCCTTCGGGCGCCGTTTCCCTTTGCATTGCAGTCTAACGGCTGAGTTGCGCTTTCGTCCTTATCGGCCAAAAGACATATTGCAGAACAGAACCGAGAAGCGAACTTGTCTCGATGCACAGAAAACTGCGCGCACTGGGCAAGTACGTCGCCCATCTCGGCGCTGCGATGTTCGGAGCATTGCTGGCGTTTGGCATCGGAACGAACTTGCTCGTGCAGTGGTCCGAGCCGCTCGTTTCCGACGCTGGGTTCAATCGATTGATGCGCGCCGTCGAGAGGCTCATACTTTACGCCGACGTCGCGTTGTTGGTTTGGTGGACGGTCTATTCAACGTCGCAAGCCATTGTGGAGCTGCTCGATGAATGACTTCCTGTTGGGCTTCCTCGAAGGCGCGCGAGAAACGCCGCGCGCCTACTTCACGCCATTCGTCGCGGTATGGCGGCTGCTGATGTCGACGACCGAATCGCTCGTCGAATCGAAGCGGCGACACAAGGCGTAGTCGGGCGGGGCCGACCCCGTAAGGTGCCTCTGCCAAACGCTCTTCACGACCCGGATTCCAGGTAACGTCGCAACGCACGACCGCGTGACCGGGGCGCTCGAGCAGCATGAAGTGCATCGTTCCGCCGACGACCTCTTGCCGCGGCGCATGAATCAGCGATCAGCGCACCGCCACGGTGACTGCACTATCTGACGATTACGAGGCCGCGCTGGGTGGCATGGCACATAGATCGCGCAGGCGGCTCAAACATCGGCCAAAGGCTTAATGCGGTTCAGCAAATGATCAGTGACGACCGCCCGCCGAGGTAAACGCCGTTACCCGATGCTCCGCACGACGTCCGATTCGGGCACATCGCCACGCACGATCGCCTGACCGAGGCGCTCGAGCAGCACGAAGCGCATCGTTCCGCCGACCACCTTCTTGTCGCGGCGCATGAGATCGAGCCAGCGATCGCTGGCGATCTTCGGTGGGGCAATCGGCAGCTTGGCGTCGGCGACGAGGTCGCGAAGCCGTGTCGTGACGGACGGCGCCAAGCCGCACACGCGCTCCGACAATCGCGCCGCGCACACCATGCCGGCCGCAACGGCTTCGCCATGCAACCACGCGCCGTAGCCCTGCGCCGCTTCGATCGCATGGCCGAACGTATGGCCGAAGTTCAACAGCGCGCGCTCGCCCGATTCGCGCTCGTCGGCAGCCACGATGTCGGCTTTGATTGCGCAACTGCGATGAATCGCGCGCACCAGCGCTTTCGCGTCCCTGGCAAGCAATGACGCGATATTCGCTTCGAGCCACGCGAAGAATTCGGCATCTCGTATAGCGCCGTACTTGATCACTTCCGCGAGCCCCGCGGAAAGCTCGCGATCGGGGAGCGTTGCGAGCACCGAAATGTCGATCAGCACGGCCTTCGGCTGCCAGAATGCGCCGATCATGTTCTTGCCGAGCGGATGATTGATGCCGGTTTTGCCGCCGACCGACGAGTCTACCTGCGCGAGCAAGGTCGTCGGGATCTGAACGAACGGGATGCCGCGCTGATAGATCGCGGCGGCAAATCCGGCGATGTCGCCGATCACCCCGCCACCAAGCGCGATCAGCGTGGTCGAACGTTCCGCGTGCAATTCGAGCAGCCGCGTCAGCAGATCGTCGAGCGTCTTCTGGTTCTTGTGCGCTTCGCCGTCTGGGAGCAGCACGACGTCGGCATCGACGCCCGCATGGCGAAGCGACGCCTTGAGCGGCGCGAGATGGTTCGCCGCCACGACGGCGTTCGTGACGATCACCGCGCGCTGTCCTTGCGGCAGAGCCAAACGTTCGCCCGCGTGCGCGAGCAAATCGGCGCCGATATGGATCGGATACGCGCGCTCGCGAAGGCGGACGTCGAGCGTAATCATGCCGGGCTTGGATCGATCGATGGCTTGCCCGACGATTCGGCATCGAGCCAACGCACGAACCGAATGACCGCCTCGCGATCGGAGTCGATCACGTGATCGGCGACCTCCCGATACAGCGGATCGCGCAATTGATAGAGCTCGACGAGGCGATTGCGCGGATCGGCCGCGTGCAGCATCGGACGGTGGCGGCTGTTGCGAAGGCGCTGCCACAGCGTTTCGGGCGCCGCGTGCAGGTAGAGGACCGTGCCGTTCTCGCGCAGCAGCGTTCGGCTGCCCTCGCGCATGACGGCGCCTCCACCCGTGGCGAGCACGATGCCGCTACGACGGCAAAGCTCTTCGATCACCACTTCCTCGCGATCGCGAAAGCCCGCTTCGCCTTCGAGCTCGAAGATCGTCGGGATCGGCACGCCAAGGCGTGCCTCGAGCTCGTGATCGGCGTCGATGAACGGCTTGTCGAGACGGCGCGCGAGCTGGCGACCGAGCGTCGTCTTGCCCGCGCCCATCAGCCCGACGAGAAAAAGATTGCCCCGGTGCAGCACCGGGGCATTGTAAGGGAAGGGGTCAGAGATGCATTTCAGGATGGCCGGCGAAACCGCTACGGCCCTGGAAATGCATCCCTGACCCGATGTGCCTGCTTCGGTTTTACCTCACCGACGTAATCGTTTCCTTCACGATCCGCGGCGTCAGGAAGATTAGAAGCTCGGTTTTCTCGGCAGAGCGCAGCGTCGACTTGAACAGATTCCCGGCCACCGGGATGTCGCCGAGGAACGGCACCTTGCTGATCGTGTTGGTAATGGTTTCCTCGTAGATCCCGCCGATGACCGCGGTGTCGCCGTTGTTGACCGCAATCGACGTCACCACGCTCTTGGTATCGATCGCCGGCGCAAAGCCGCCGCCCGCCTGCGGAACGTTCTGACCCACGCTGTCCTTGTGGATCTCCACCTGCATGATGACGCGATTGTCGGGTGTGATCTGCGGCGTCACTTCGAGCTTGAGGACCGCATCCTTGAACTGCGTCGTCGTCGCCTGAGTCGACCCACCGCCGCCGGTGGAGTACGGAATCTGCGTACCCTGGGTAATCGATGCCTTCTGGTTATCGGCCGTCACGATCCGAGGGCTCGACACCACCTTGCCGCGGTTGTCGGCTTCGAGCGCCTGCAATTCGAGATTGAGCAGGTTTCCGCTGCCGAGGTTGATCAGCGTGAGCGCGAGCGATGCCGGCGTTCCGCTCGCAACAATCGCCGGCAGATTGACGTTCAGGTTGCCGAGATCGGAACCTTGCGGCACAACTTGGCCCGACGCGATCTGGAACGGCGTCGGGCTGGTGATTGCGGCGGTGCCCGTCGTCGTATTCGCGATCGGCTGCAGGCTGCCGGCGCTGCCGATCGCATACCGTCCGCCGAAGAGGGTCGCGCCCGTCTGCTGACCAAGCCTGACACCGAGCGAGCGGCTGAACGTGTCGTCCGCGATCACGATCCGCGCTTCGATCTGCACCTGACGCACCGCGGTGTCGATTTGCTGGATGACCCGGCGAACCTCTTCGAGGCGATCCGCGACGTCGGTGACAAAGAGCTTGTTCGTTCGATCGTCGATGAACACGGAGCCGCGCTTCGACAGGACGCGACCCTCACTCGGCCCCTTCGCCTCGATGATCGCCTTCACCTTGTCCGCACGTGCATAGTTGAGCTGAAACGCCTCGGTGCGAACCGGCTCGAGGTCGGTGATCTGAGCCTGCGACTCGAGCTGCTGCTTCTCTTTGAGCGCGAGCTCTTCACGCGGCGCGATCAGAACGACGTTGCCGTTCTTGCGCATGTCGAGGCCCTTGGTCTGCAGGATGATGTCGAGCGCCTGGTCCCACGGCACGTCCTTGAGGCGGAGCGTCAAGCTGCCCGTCACCGTGTCGCTCGTCACGATGTTGAGTCCCGTGAAGTCGGCGATCACCTGCAGCACCGACCGCACTTCGATGTTCTGGAAATTGAGCGACAGCTTCTCGCCCTTGTAGCCGGCGCGCGTGCCCTGAACGAGCTTGTTCGGATCGTCGATGATCGGCTTCACCTCGACGATGAACCTGTTCTCTGCCTGGTACGCGGAATGCTCCCAAAGGCCCTGGGGCGTAATCACCATCCGCGCGTTTCCGTCCACGGGGAACGTGTCGACGGTGACGACCGGCGTGTTGAAATCGGCGACGTCGAGCCGCCGCTCGAGATTCTTCGGCACCGTCGTCCTCTGGAAATCGACGATCAACTGCCGGCCTTGCTGCCTGATGTCGATGCCGGTGTTGTTGTCCGAAAGGTCGACGATGATGCGGCCTTCGCCATTCTTGCCGCGCCGAAAGTCGACGTCGCGCAGCGAATGCTGCTGGCTCGCGGAACCCGGCTCGGCGAAGCGCTGCGGCGGCGGCGGCGACGCTTGCGCGACGGAGGCCGAGGCGCTGTCGGACAGTGTGACGATGACCGCATTGCCCTCGACCTTGGTGTCGAACGCCTGCGGCTTGTTGAGCGAGAAGACGACGCGCGTGCGGCGCCCCGCTTCCACGAATTGCAGGCTGCGAAGCGCGGGATCGTCGACCGCGCGCTGGTTGCTCTGAAGTGCGCTCGTCGTGTCGAAAAAATCGAGCGCAATGCGCGGCGGCGTCACGGTTGCGAAGCCCGCGGGCGGATTGGCGGGCGGCGCCTTCAACTGGAAGCGCACGATCGTGTTGCCCGATGCGGCACGGGTGACCGAGACCTGCTCGATCGTATTGGGGGTTTGCGCGACTGCCGCGCCGGCCGAAACGAACGCGGCGACGCATGCAATGCGAGCAAGCCATCCACTGATTGCGGCGAGGCCTCCCCAGCCCGGCCGTTCACCGACGCGATTGGCGTTCATTTCTTCTGCTCCTTCTGGTCTCCCGCAAGCAGGTTGAGCGTGCTGGACCGCTCCGACCAGTCCCCAGACCCGTCCTGCATCAACTCCTTGAGCTTGATCTCGTTATCGGTTATGTCGGTGATGACGCCGAAGTTCTGGCCCATGTGCATGCCCTGGCGCACCTGGTAGATGTCCTTTTCGGGCGTCTTGATGAGGCCATAGCGCGTCCTGCCCTTCTCGAGCGTGCCGACCATCGACAACGACTCGAGCGGATACGCTTCGAGCGGCTCCTTGCGCCGGTTGAGATCGGGTGCGAGCTTGTTCGCGTTGTCCGATTTCATCGGCTCGATCTTGCGCGGCTTGAACGGATCGGGCAGGTCGAAGTCGTTGTAGACGAACGGCTCGTACGGCTTGATCTGCGGGATCGGATCGAGATGCCCGCGCATGCCTTTGCCCTGCGCCGCCATCCAGTCGATCAGATCCTGGTGGTTGGACGATCCGCACGCCGCGAGCAACGCGGACGATGCGACCGCAATGAATGCCGCCCGCTTCATTTGCCACCCTTGCCCTTCGTGCCCTTCTGGGCGGCGCGCTGCTTCGCCATCTCTTCCTCGTCGAGATAACGATAGGTCTTCGCGACGGCATCCATCGTCAGCGTGCCCTTGTTGTTCGTGATCGCGAGGTCGTTCAGCGTCACGATGCGCGGCAGCGCCGCGACGTCGCTCGCGAACGCGCCGATGTCGTGGTAGTTGCCGGTGATCTTGATGTTGATCGGCAGCTCCGCGTAGAAGTCGGCCATCTTCTCCTGGGGCGCAGGCTTGAAGAGATCGAACTGCAGACCGCGTCCGAGCCCCGCCTGATTGATGTCGGTCAGAAGCGCATCGATCTCCGAGCGATTGGGAAGCTGCTTGACGAGCGCGCCGAACGATTGCTCGACCTCGGCAAGCTGCTGCACATAGAGGTCGTAGTTGATCGCCTTGGCTTTCTTTTCCGTGAACTGGACCCGAAGCTGCGCCTCCTGCTGCTCGGCTTGCTGCAACGTGTCCCACTGATCCTTCCAGTCGAAGAACGCACCGAGCGCGACGATGAAGAGCACGACGAGCGCGAGGACGATGACCTTCGGCGCGAGCGGCCACTTGCCGACTTCGCGGAAGTTGAGGCGGCGAAAGTCGTCGAGCGTCATGACTTGGCTCCCTTGGCCTTCACCGCGCCCGGCGCTCCCAACGTGCCCGGCTCCGACGTTGCGCGCCGGATCATGAAATTGAGCGTGAACTGGTTCAGGTTTTGCGCCCCGCCGCCCTGCGCGCCCGGTACGCTGACAAGCCGAATCTCGACGAGCTCAGGCTTCTCGAGCCACGCCGAGCCTTCGATGTTTCGCATCAGCGTCGACACGCGCGCGTTCGATTGCGCGTAGCCGACGATCTGCACCTTCCTGTCGGTCTGCTTGACCGAAGTCAGATAAACGCCTTCCGGAAGCTGGCGTACGAGCTGGTCGAGCAGGTGCACGGCTTCGTTGCGATTGGCCTGCAGCGCCTCGACCACCTGCTTTCTCGCGAGCACTTGCTGAATCTGGTCGCGCAGCTTGTCGATTTCCTTGATCTGGGAATCGAGCTCGGCGATCTTCGTGCGCAGAAGCTGGTTGCGCGAATTCTGGTTGTCGATGCGCGCATTGAGGACGACGTGCACGAGCGCGACGATGGCCACGCCGAGGACCGCAAGCATGATCACGAGCCCGATGAACTGTCGCTGGCGGGCCTGGCGCTTCTGCTCGCGATGGGGCAGCAGGTTGATGCGCATGGAATGCCCCTATTCGAAACTGCGCATTGCGAGGCCGGTCGCGATCATCAACATCGGCGCCTCCTGCGCAAGCTGTCGCGGGCGCACGCGCTCGCTGGTCTTCATCTGCGCGAATGGATTGGCGACGATCGTGGCGACGCCCGCCCGCTTGGCAACGAGCTCGTCGAGCCCGGGGAGAAGCGCGCAACCGCCGGCAAGCACGATCTGATCGACCTGGTTGTACGATGTCGACGTGAAGAAGAACTGCAGCGCGCGCGTCACCTCGAGCGCAAGCGATTCCATGAACGGCTGCAGCACGTCGTGGTCGTAGTTTTCCGGCAACCCCTGGTTCTTGCGTGCCGACTCGGCTTCCTCGGTCGACAGATTGAAGGCGCGCTGGATGTCCTGCGTCAGTTGATTGCCGCCGAACGCCTGATCGCGCGAAAATAGCATCTGGCTGTTGCGAAGGACGTAGAAGTGCATGACGTGCGCCCCTATGTCGACCAGTGCGATGTTCTGGTCGCGCCCGTTCGCCGGCAGCGAGGGCGCGATGAGGCGAAACGCCTCCTGCGTCGCGAACGATTCGACGTCCATCACGCGGGCCTTGAGGCCGGCCGCATCGGCAACCGCGACGCGATCCTCGACCTTCTCCTTGCGCGACGCCGCGATCAGCACCTCGACCTCGTCCGGGTTGTTGGGCGCGGGACCGATCTCCTGGAAGTCGAGGTTGACCTCGTCGAGCGCGAAGGGGATGTACTGATTGGCCTCGGCTTCGACGGTCAGCTCGAGATCCTCCTCGCGCTGGCCGGCGGCGACGATGATCTTCTTGGTGATGACCATCCCCGCGGGCAGCGCGAGCGCCACATTGCGGTTATGGCTGCCGAGGCGCTTCCATGCGCGCTTCAGCACGTCGGCGCAAAGCTCGATGTTGACGATGTTGCCGTCCGTGACCACGTCCTTGGACAACGGCTCGATCACGTAGCGCTCGAGACGGTAGGCGCCCTTGCCTGCCGTGGACAGCTCGACGAGCTTGAGCGAAGTCGACGCGATATCGACCCCAATGAGCGTCGGCGACCCGGTTTTGAACAAGTCGAGTGCGGAGGAGAAGTTATCGGCAAGCATCGCGTCTGTCCCGTTGCTGACAATCTACATTAAACGCTGGCGACAAGTGCACCGGCCGTCGAAATGTTTCCTTTTTGGCGGGTGAGTGTTGCAACCACGCCTATAATCGACGGCCCCCACCCCGCCCAAACATGTCTTTTATTCCAACGTGCTAAAGCGCTGGTTACTCTACACCGGCTCGGTCGTCCTGGGGCTATGCATCGTCGGCGGCCTTCTCGGGGCCTTCGTGCTGGCCCTTCTGTGGCCGACCCTTCCCCCTCTCGACGCGTTGACGGATTACCAGCCGAAGATCCCGCTTCGGGTCGTCTCGGCGGACGGGGACCTGCTCGGCGAATTCGGCGAGGAACGCCGCGCCATCGTGCGGATCGACCAAGTCCCGGATGTCATGAAACACGCCATTTTGGCCGCCGAAGACGAACGTTTCTATCAACACGGCGGTGTTGACTATTTGAGCGTGCTGCGGGCCGCCCTCGCCAATGCCACCTCCGGTACCCAGCAGGGCGCCGGCACGATCACCATGCAGGTCGCCCGCAACTTCTTCTTGACCCGCGAAAAGACCGTGTCGCGCAAGCTCCGGGAGGCGCTGCTCGCGTGGAAGATCGAAGCCTCGCTCTCCAAGGACGAGATCCTCGAGCTCTACATCAACCAGATCTTCCTCGGTCAGCGCGCGTACGGCTTCGCCGCGGCCGCGCAGACCTATTTCGGAAAGCCGCTCGCAGACGTAACGGTCGCCGAGGCGGCGATGCTCGCGGGCCTGCCCAAGGCGCCGTCGGCGTACAACCCGATCAGTAATCCTCGTCGGGCGAAAGCCCGCCAGATGTACGTGCTGCGACGAATGCATGACCTTCGCTACATAAACGACGACCAGTACCGGGAAGCACAAAATGCGCCATTGGTCGTGCACCCGATGACGCGGGAAACGTCGTCGCTCCACGCGGAATACGTCGCGGAAATGGCTCGGCAGGTCGTCTACGACGCCTATGGCGACAGTGCCTACACGCGCGGCATCACCGTATGGACGACGATCAGGCGCCTCGATCAGGACGCGGCCTACGCGGCGATGCGCAAGGGCGTGATCGACTACGACCAGCGTCACGGCTACCGCGGTCCCGAAGGCTATGTGAACCTGCCCAAGGACCCGGCCGAGCAGGACGCGGCGCTCGATCGCGTGTTCCAGGAGAACCCCGACAGCGACAACATCCTGACCGCGGTCGTACTCGCTGCGTCGCCTTCGCAGGTACGCGCCGTGCTTGCGAACGGGGATCAGGCAGAAGTGACGGGCGCGGGACTCAAGTTCGCGTCTCGGGCGCTGTCGGACAAGGCGCCGCCCAATCAGAAGATCCGCGCGGGCGCGATCATCCGGCTCACGCGCGATGACAAGGGACGCTATGCGATTACGCAAATGCCGCAGGCGGAAGCCGCGTTCGTCGCCGTGCGGCCCACCGACGGCGCAATCCTCGCGCTGATCGGCGGGTTCGACTACGACCGCAGCAAGTTCAACCATGCGACGCAGGCGCTGCGCCAGCCGGGCTCGGCGTTCAAGCCGTTCATCTACTCGGCGGCGCTCGAGAAGGGCTTCACGCCGGCGACGATCATCAACGACGCGCCGTTCTTCGTTCCCGCGGAAAAGGCCGGCGGCGAAGCGTGGGAGCCCAAGAATTACGACGGCAAGTTCGAAGGACCGATGCGCCTTCGCGTCGCGCTCGCGCATTCGAAGAATCTCGTCACGATCCGCGTGCTGCAGGCGATCGGACCGCAGTACGCGCAGGATTACATCGCGCGCTTCGGTTTCGATCCGAAGCTTCATCCCGCCTATCTCACGATGGGATTGGGCGCCGGCGCGGCAACGCCGATGCAAATGGCGACCGCGTATTCGGTGTTTGCAAATGGCGGTTACCGGATCACGCCGTATCTGATCGAGAAGATCACCGACAGCCATGGCGACACGCTGTCGCAGGCGACGCCCGCGCAGGCCGGCAAGGATGCCGAGCGCGCAATCGATCCGCGCAACGCGTTCATCATGCGGTCGCTTTTGCGCGAGGTGATCACGTCGGGCACCGCGACACGCGCACTTTCACTCAAGCGCAGCGACATCGCCGGCAAGACGGGCACGACCAACGAGGATGTCGATGCATGGTTCTGCGGCTTCAACAACGCGCAAGTCGGCATCGCTTGGATCGGCTACGACCAGCCGAAGACGCTCGGCGCGAACGAGACCGGCAGCGTCGCGGCGCTGCCCATGTGGATTTCATACATGGAGAAGGCGCTCAAAGGCGTGCCCGAGGTGCTGCCCGATCCGCCGCCCGGCGTCGTGTCGCTGCACATCGATCCCGATACCGGACTTCGCGACGACGCGAGCAAGTATTCCGACTGGTTCATGGCCGAGTTCACGCCGCGGATGGCGCAGGACGCGCTCGCGCCTGCACTGATGCCCGGATCGCCGCCCGCGCGCGACGTGCGCAATCAACTGTTTTGAAGGTGAAGAACCCCCACGCTCGCTGCGCTCGCTGCCCCCGGAGGGGGCGCAATCCGTCGCTTGGGGCGGCCCTGCGCGACTGATCGATGGCTTATCGCCGCGACCGTGAGGCGACGGGCCGCGATGCGCAGAATCGCGCGCGCATCGCCGATGTCGCGGCACGACTCATCGCCGAGCACGGACTGACCGATTGGTCGCTCGCCAAGCGCAAGGCGCTGCGGCAACTGATGCTGCCCGAGCGCACGATGCTGCCCGGCGACGACGAGATCGAAAGCGCGCTCGCGACGCATCACGCGCTCTTCGGCGGTGATGCACACGCGGAGACGCTTCGCGCTCAGCGGGAAGAGGCGCTTTCGTGGATGCGCGAGCTGAACGCGTTCGCGCCGACGCTCGTCGGCGGCGTTGCCGCAGGTTGGGCCACCGAGCATAGCGACATTCGCCTCGAGCTCGTCGCCGACGATTCGAAAGCGGTCGAGCTCGCGCTCATCAATCGCAACGTCGCGTATCGCGTCGCGCCGGGCGTTGCGCAGCATGCGCCTGCCGAGCTCCTGATCGCAACGAGACGCGGGAACGTGCGACTGATCGTGAAAACGCCGTTCGCGGCGAGGCAGCGCGGAAAGCGAGAGGAGGTGAGGATGGATGCGGGGGCGCTCATGGAAGTGCTCGAATCAAAGACGCAGCTGCAAGAACGGGGTGAGGGATGAGGGAGGAGAGGGGCTGCGTCAACCGACTGAGGGAAGCGCAACGAAACGCGCAACGTCCAACGAGCGGCACTCTCCTCCCCCAGCCCTCACCCCTCATCTCGATTTTTTAGCCACTCCGCCGCATCCAACGCGAAATACGTCAATATCGCATCCGCTCCCGCGCGCTTCATTCCTAACAATGCTTCCAGCGCGCATGCGCGCAACTCGAGCCATCCTGCCTGTGCGGCGGCCTTCAGCATCGCGTATTCGCCCGACACCTGGTAGACGGCGGTCGGCATTCCGAATTCGTCCTTGACCCGCCGCACGATGTCGAGATAGGGGAGCGCGGGCTTCACCATCACCATGTCCGCGCCCTCGCGAATGTCGAGATAGGTCTCCCACAGCGCCTCGTCGGCATTGCCAGGATCCATCTGGTACGTGCGCTTGTCGCCACCCGCAAGATTTGTCGCTGAACCGACGGCGTCGCGAAACGGGCTGTAGAACGACGACGCATATTTCGCCGAGTACGCGAGAATGCGCGTCGACGCGAAACGCTTCTCATCGAGCGCCTCGCGCAGCGCCGCAACGCGCCCATCCATCATGTCCGAGGGCGCGACGATGTCGACGCCGGCGCGCGCATGGCAAAGCGCCTGGCGCACGAGCGCCTCGACCGTCTCGTCGTTCATGACGTAGCCGGTTTCGTCGACGAGGCCGTCCTGGCCATGGCTCGTATACGGGTCGAGCGCGATGTCGGTGATCACGCCGAGCGACGGAAAACGCGACTTCAACGCGCGCACGGCGCGAGGCACCAACCCTTCGTCGTTCCATGCTTCCGCCGCGTCGGTCGTCTTGCAATCGGCAGGGATCACCGGGAAGAGCACGATCGCCGGCACGCCCGCGGACATGCAGCGTTCCGCATCGACGAGCAGAAGATCGATCGATTTGCGTGCGACGCCGGGAAGCGACGGCACTGCTCGTTCGCCCGTCTCGCCGTGCACGAACACCGGATAGATGAAGTCGTC
>DATFCW010000138.1:0-7893 GCA_035252665.1 Casimicrobiaceae bacterium
CCCGACAATATCGGGTCGCGAGCGGACCGCTCGGACAGA
Organism: Casimicrobiaceae bacterium; assembly: GCA_035252665.1. Classification (GTDB taxonomy): domain Bacteria; phylum Pseudomonadota; class Gammaproteobacteria; order Burkholderiales; family Casimicrobiaceae; genus VBCG01. The sequence goes on from DATFCW010000138.1 coordinate 40, forward strand.
CGTTCGAGTCGCTTGCCGACGTCGAGCGCTTCGTCGGCCATGTCGAGTCGCGTCCGGTCGCGACGGCCAGCGAGATCGTGAGCGGGACCACGTATGAAGCAGCACTACGCATGAAGCTCGACATCAATCAGTTGCCGAAGCCCTTCCAGTTGAACGCGTTGGCCTCGCGCGAATGGCAGCTCGCCTCCGACTGGCATCGCTTCACGTTCACGCCGTGACGAGCCTGCTCGCCTCCCCGACGCTTCGCTTCGTCACGCTCGGTTTCGCGTGCGTCTGCGCGATCGCGCTGTTCCTGCTCGCGACGGCCACGGCGAACACCGATTTTTTCGCCGGGCACTACAACACGCTCGTGGTGATCAACGGCGCGCTCGTCGCCGCGCTGATGCTCGTCGTCGGTGGCCAGCTTCTGCAATTGCGGCGAAGCCTCAAGTCGGGTGTATTCGGATCGCGGCTCGCCCTTCGGCTCGTCCTGCTGTTCTCGCTCGTCGCGATCCTGCCCGGCGCGCTGGTCTATGCGGTCTCGGTGCAATTTCTCGGCCGAAGCATCGAGAGCTGGTTCGACGTGCGCGTCGATCGCGCGCTCGACGGCGGCATCAACCTCGGTCGTAGCTCGCTCGACTATCTGCTGAAGGAAACGACGAACCGCGCGATGCTGATCGCGGGCAGCCTCGCGGATGCGCAGGCGCCGCCCGGGACTGCACTCTCCCGCGCGGCCGAGCAGGTCGGCGTTTACGAGGCGGCGCTCTTCGCGCCGTCGGGCAGCGTCATCGCCGTCGCCGGTCTCGGCGGGGGCATGACGCCGGAGCCGCTTCCGGGCGAGGCGTTGCGGCGCGCGCGTTTGCAGCAGGTGTACGCGAAGGTCGAGCAAACACCCGAGGGCGGCTTGATGATGCGCGTGGTCGTGCCGGTCAACAGCGCTGACCGCATGGAGCCGCTTCGCGTGCTGCAAGTGATCGAGCGCGTGCCGCGAACGCTCGCGCAGGATCTCGAGAAAGTGCAGGCGGGCGCGCGCTATTATCAGGAGATCTCGTTCTCGCGCGCGGCGCTGAAGCGTCTCTATCAGCTCACGCTTACGTTGACGCTGTTGTTGGCGCTCACTTCGGCGCTCGCCCTTGCACTGGTGCTCTCCGAGCGCTTTGCCTCGCCACTCGCATTGCTGGCCGCCGGCACGCGCGCGGTCGCGCAGGGCGATTTCACGCGGCGACAGCCGGTCACCTCGCGCGACGAGCTCGGCGTCCTCACGGAATCGTTCAACACGATGACCGCGCAACTCGCCGATGCAAAGCACAAGACCGAGGAATCGCAGCGCGCAACCGAAACGACGCGGGCGTACCTTGAAAGCGTGCTGTCGAATCTGTCCTCGGGCGTTCTCGCGTTCGACGATCGCTATCGGTTACGCACCGCCAACCCCAGCGCAGCGGTGATTTTGCAGCAGCCGTTCGCCGATCTCGCCGGCATTCCGCTCGCCGAGTGGGGCGGACGACTGCCCGCGCTCGCGCCATTCGCTGAGCTCGTGGCCGAAGCGTTTCGCGCGGCGCGCGAGGGGCAATGGCAGCGGGAGGCATCGCTCACCGTCGCGGCGCAGACGCGCACGCTGCTCTTGCGCGGTACGCGGCTGCCGGGTGCGCCGGTGCCCGGATACGTCGTCGTGTTCGACGACGTATCGGAGCTTTTGCAGGCGCAACGCGACGCCGCATGGTCCGAGGTCGCGCGGCGGCTCGCGCACGAGATCAAGAATCCACTGACGCCGATCCAGCTTTCGGCCGAGCGGCTTGCGGTGAAGCTCGGACCGCACCTTTCGGAAGGCGATCTCGATACGCTTCGTCGCGGAACGCAAACAATCGTCTCGCAGGTGGCTGCGATGAAGCACATGGTCGACGATTTCGCGATCTATGCACGCAAGCCGAGGCCCGGCCAGATGCAGGGCGTCGATCTCGCGTCCCTCTTGCTCGACGTGCTGGCTCTATACGACAATCTGCGCCCGCATGTTGCCGTCGCGCTGCCCGATGCGCCCGTCATGATTCAGGGGGAGCCGACGCGGCTTCGCCAGGTGTTCCACAATCTGCTCCAGAACGCGGTCGACGCGCAGTCCGGGCAGGAAGAGCCGCGGATCGACATCGCGTTGTCGGCCCACGGCGATGAGGCGATGCTTGCGTTTCGCGATCGCGGCCCGGGATTCTCCGAGAACGTGCTCGCGCATCCGTTCGAGCCGTATGTAACCACCAAGGCGAAAGGCACCGGGTTGGGACTTGCCATCGTGAAGAAGATCGTCGACGAGCACGCGGGGCGCGTGACGCTCGAAAACCTGGCGCCGCACGGCGCATGCGTGACGCTGCACTTCCGCGCGCTCAAGTCGGCGGTTGCGGCATGATGACGCACATCATGAGAACGCTGCGATGAGCGCGTCTACGCCGATTCAGGGGATGAACCGCGTCGCGATCGCCGGCACGAAGCCGTTCGGCGCAGAGCGGAGCGCCGCCGCGCTCGGTCGCGAGATATTGATCGTCGACGACGAGGTCGGCATTCGCGAGTTGCTCTCGGAGATTCTCCAGGACGAGGGTTACCGTGTCGCGCTCGCCGAGAACGCGAGCGAGGCGCGCGCGTATCGGCAGCGGCAACAACCTGCGCTGGTGCTGCTCGACATCTGGATGCCGGACACCGACGGCGTAACGCTGTTGCGCGAATGGGGTGCGAGCTCGCTCCTCACCATGCCGGTGATCATGATGTCCGGGCATGGCACGATCGAGACGGCCGTCGAGGCGACACGCATCGGCGCGTTCGATTTCCTGGAAAAGCCCATCGGGCTCTCCAAGCTGCTCTCGACGATCGCCCGCGCTTTCAAGGTGGCGGCGACCAAGGAACCTCGCCGCGTGTCGCTCGCGCCGCTTGGCGCCGGAAACGCGATTCGCGACGCCGAGCGCGCGTTGGAGGCATTAGTCGCGGCCCGGCGTCCGATCCTGATCGCTGGCGAGGCAGGCACCGGGCACGACATCGCCGCGCGCGCGCTGTCGCAGTCTGGCGCACCGTTCGTCGCGCTCACGGGCGGCGGCCGCCTTGCGAACAATCCGCTCGCGCTGCTCGAGGAAGCGCGCGAAGGCGTGCTCTATTGCGCCGAGGTCGGCCAGTACTCGCGCGCCGAGCAGAAAGGCCTCGCGTTCCTGCTGCCGAAGCTCGACAAGCACAACATCCTGTTCGTCGCGACGAGCGCCGAGCCGCTCGCGAATCTCGCCGCCGAGGGCCGCTTCGATGCGGCGCTGCTATCGGCGCTTTCCGCGGGCGCCGTCGTGCTGCCGCCGCTACGCGCAAGGCGCGACGACATTCCGGCGCTGATCGAACGCTTCTGGCGCGAAAGCGGCAACGACGATCGCGCGCCGCCGCTGCTTGCAGCGCTCTCTCCAGCCGCGCTGACGATTCTCTCGAACGCCTATTGGCCGGGCAATCTCGATCACCTGCAAAGCGTCGTCGCCAACATGCAGGTCGTTCGCGGCGAGATCACCGCCGATCACGTGAAGCGATTGCTCGGCGAGGCCGCGTCGCCGAATCAGGTCGTGGCCCCCGAGATTACGACGCGCTTCTTCGAGCTCCCGCTGCGCGAAGCGCGCGAGGCGTTCGAGCGCATCTATTTCGAGCAGCTCCTCGGCCGCGAGCAGAGCAACATGAGCAAGGTCGCGGAAAAGGCCGGGCTCGAGCGCACGCATCTCTACCGCAAGCTCAAGCAACTCAACATCCGCTTCTCGCGGCGCGGCGACGACAGCGCGGTCTCCTGACGCCGCGCTTTCGATGACCTCGGCCGTACTACCGTCGCAAGGCTCGCCCGGCCGTTCGCTCGCGCTTGCCGTCGGCGCGATCGGCGTCGTCTTCGGCGATATCGGCACGAGCCCGCTGTACACGCTGCGAACCGCGTTCACGGGCTCGTACGGCCTGGCGCTCACCCCGGCGAACATTCTGGGCGTCGTATCCGTGATTTTCTGGGCGCTGCTGATCGTCGTCACGCTCAAGTACGTGACGCTGATCATGCGCGCCGACAACCGCGGCGAAGGCGGTATCCTCGCGATGACGGCGCTCGTCTCGCGCGGCATCGAGGATCGCGATCGGCTTCGCTGGTGGCTCGTAGGGCTCGGAATCTTCGGCGCCGCGATGTTCTATGGCGACGGAATGATCACGCCGGCGATCACGGTGCTCGGCGCCATCGAAGGCCTTGGCGTAATCGCGCCCGGCATGCATTCGTTCATCGCGCCGGTCGCCGTGCTGATTCTGATTGCGCTGTTCTCGATCCAGCGCAACGGAACGGCGAAGCTCGGCGCGGTGTTCGGGCCCGTGATGGCGATCTGGTTCTTCGTGCTCGCGATGCTCGGCGCAGTGTCGATCGGTCGCAATCTCGCGGTGCTGCAGGCGCTCGAGCCCGTCTATGCGTTTCGTTTCATCGCCGGCAATCCGACCACGGCTTTCGTCGCGTTCGGCGCCGTCGTGCTCGCGGTGACCGGAACCGAGGCGCTCTACGCCGACATGGGGCATTTCGGACGAAGTCCCATTCGTCGCGCCTGGATCTTCTTCGTGTTCCCCGCGCTCCTGCTGAATTATTTCGGACAGGCGGCGCTCGTGCTCGCGGAGCCCGCGGCGATTCAGAATCCGTTCTACCTGCTCGCCCCCGACTGGGGTCGCGTTCCGCTGCTGCTTCTCGCCACCGCGGCCGCGATCATCGCGTCGCAGGCGGTGATCTCGGGTGCGTTCTCGCTCACGCGCGCGGCGATTCAGATGGGCTACTGTCCGCGGCTCACGATCCTGCATACGTCCGAGCGCGCGATCGGACAGATCTACATCCCGTTCATCAACTGGCTGCTGCTCGCGGCGATCGTCGGGTTGGTGATCGGCTTTCGCAATTCCGACAATCTCGCCGGCGCGTATGGCATCGCGGTGACGATGGCGATGCTGATCGATTCGATCCTGATCTTCGTCGTCATGCGAAGGCTGTGGAAGTGGCCGCTCGTCGTCGCGATCGCGATTGCAGTGCCGCTGCTGTCGATCGATCTCACGTTCCTTGCGTCGAATTCGCTCAAGATTCCTGATGGCGGCTGGTTTCCGATCCTGGTCGGGGCGATCGTGTTCACGCTGCTCACCACATGGAACCGCGGACGTTCACTGCTGGTTCAGCGCTTGTCGCAGGACGCGATGCCGCTCGACCTCTTCATCCAAAGCATCGAGGCATCGCCGCCAACGCGCGTGCCCGGCACGGCCGTGTTCCTCACGTCGACGCAAAACCGCGTGCCGCACGCGCTGCTGCACAACCTCAAGCACAACAAGGTGCTGCACGAGCGCGTCGTATTCCTGACGATCGTCACGCAGGACATACCGTACGTGCCGAACGAGGAGCGCTACGAGATCAAGCCCCTCGGTTGCGAGTTCTACCGGATGGTCGCGCACTACGGCTTCAAGGACGATCCGGACGTTCCCGAGCTGCTCGAGGATTGCGGCCGGCGAGGCTTCGTGTTCGACATGATGGAGACGTCGTTCTTCGTCTCCCGCGAGACGCTGATTGCGACCGTGACGCCGGGGATGGCGCTGTGGCGCGAGAAGCTTTTCGTGTCGATGTCGAAGAACGCGACGAAGGCGTCGGAATTCTTCCAGGTGCCGACGAATCGGGTTGTGGAGCTCGGGACGCAGGTGGAGTTGTAGCGACGATTCGTACATCGTTGCGCGTCGGCCGTTGCGTCCGCCTGAATACCAAAACGAAGACGCCGGCGCGAGGCCGGCGTCATGTCGTTCGAAACGACGAGCGCTTACTGCACCGTCGCCATCTCGGAGCGCATCGTCTTCAGCGCTTTGCTCTCGATCTGCCGAATCCGCTCCGCCGACACGCCGTATTCGTCGGCGAGTTGCTGCAGCGTCGCGGCATCGTCCTCGCGCAACCAGCGCGCTTCGATGATCCGGCGGCTGCGCGGATCGAGCTTGTCCATCGCCGAGCGAAGCCCCGCGCTGCGATTGGCCGCGGTTTCCTCGCGTTCGAGAATCTGCGCGGGCTCGTCCTCGGCATCCGAAAGATAGGCGATCGGAGCAACGGAATCCTCGTCGCCTGGCGTCGGATCGAGCGCGACGTCGCCGCCAGCAATGCGCTTCTCCATCTCGAAGACTTCCTCGGGCTTGACGCCAAGGTCGGCCGCGATCTCGTTCGCCTCGTCCACGGTCAGTGACGCCGACGACCGCTTCATGCTGCGCAGATTGAAGAACAGCTTCCGCTGCGCCTTGGTCGTCGCAATCTTCACGAGACGCCAGTTACGCAGCACGTGCTCGTGGATTTCCGCCTTGATCCAATGGAGCGCGAACGAAACCAGCCGAACCTTGCGCTCGGGATCGAACCGGCGCACGGCCTTCATCAGGCCGATATTGCCTTCCTGGATCAGGTCGGCCTGCGGCAGCCCATACCCCAGGTAGTTGCGCGAGACCGCAACGACGAGCCGCAGGTGCGACAGGACGAGTTGGCGCGCCGCATCCACATCCTGGTGGTCGCGCCAGCGACGCCCAAGCTCGGTCTCCTGCTCGGCCGTCAGAAGCGGGAAGCGGTTCACCGCCTGAATGTAATGGTCGAGGCTTCCCAGTGATGCGGGGGTCGGAAACGCCAGCGCACTTCCGGTCATTCACTTCTCCTTTCGTCGGCGGACCCGTCGGCATTCGAGTGCCCGCCCGCCATTTTAGCACTCGTCTAATCAGAGTGCTAAAGGCCGGGAAAGTTCCCGACTAATTTACTCAGCTATTCCGCGGAACACCAATCCGGCTTCGCCCCCACTCTCGATCGCGTAGGGGTTGCGTGGGACGCACCACCGTCTTGATGTTCACGTCTTCATGGCGCGGAAGCCCCATCCAAGCCTCCTGATCAGGAAATGGACCCCGCCATCGAACGGAAGTTCGTCGGCTTTAACGGGCTGACGTTCCCGCTGCCGCGTCCTCGGCCGGGAGAAGCGCATCGACGAAGTCGTCGGCATCGAAAGGGCGCAGGTCGTCGACGCCTTCGCCGACGCCGATGAACCGAAGCGGAATCGGATGCTGTCGCGCGATCGCCGCGACAATGCCGCCCTTCGCGCTTCCATCGAGCTTCGTCACGATGAGCCCGGTCAGGCCGATGGCCGCATCGAATGCCTTGACCTGAGCAAGCCCGTTCTGCCCGGTGTTCGCGTCGAGCACGAGCCACGCCTCATCCGGCGCGCCAGCGCGCGCCTTGCCGAGCACGCGCTTGATCTTGCGAAGCTCCTCCATCAGGTGACCTTGCGTCGACAGGCGCCCGGCGGTGTCGGCCAGCACGACGTCGATACCTCGGCCCGCCGCAGCGGACAGTGCGTCGAACATCACCGCGCCAGGATCACCCCCCGCCTGCTGGATCACCGCCACGTTGTTGCGCTCGCCCCAGACCGCGAGCTGCTCCCGCGCCGCCGCGCGGAACGTGTCGCCGGCGGCAAGCAGCACCGAGAAGTTTCGCTGCTGCAGCCACTTCGCAATCTTGCCGATCGATGTCGTCTTGCCCGCGCCGTTGACGCCCGCGAGCATGATCACGTACGGGCGCGTGGCGCCTATCGTCATGGGCGCCTCGAGCGGGCGAATCAGATCGGCGAACGCAGCGCGAAGAAGCGCGCGCGGGTCGGCGTTTCCGCCCGCCTTGCGGTAGCGCGTGCGAAGCTCCTCGATCAGGTGCTGCGTCGCATCGACGCCGACGTCGGCCATGAGCAGCGCGGATTCGAGCTCCTCGAGCGCCTCGTCGTCGAGCACCCGCCGGCGAAAGACACCGGTGAGCGCACCCGACAGCTTGTCGCGCGAGAGACCGAGCCCGGCTTTGAGCCGCTCGCGCCACGAGCGCTTCTCGGCGCT